>CAZFZQ010000030.1:441-10151 GCA_964522845.1 uncultured Gammaproteobacteria bacterium
GCGGAGGTTGGAATATTATCAGCAGATAGAAGTGGATATGTGAGATAGGTGGAGGATAAATTTCCCTCCTTAGACAAGGAGGGTCCGCCAGCTGGCGGAGGGGCGGTCTAATTAGAAAAATTCAAAAACCCCGCCCTTGTCCTTCGTAGTTTTAACGAAGAACGGAGAAGCAGGATTTTTAGTGTGCCCCGTTAGACAATTAGATAATCTTTTAGAAAATCAATGCTTATCTTTAATTCACGATTATTCATTTAGATCGGTTATCTCATTGTCTAACGGGGTGTGGAGCCAAGGGGAATTGAACCCCTCAATCCGCTTGTCGAGTGCGGATCCCTCGCCCTGAGGTGGCCCCAATGACTCCACATAAGATATTTTACATAAAAAAGAAAGACCGAGCAATAGCTCGGACTTTCGGGGTTCAACTGGACCCGCACTCGACATTAACTTCACTATACCATATCCGCCGATTTTGTCAATACCCCTAAATAAAGGTAAAATATAAGTAGAGAGTCGTTGATTGTGGATAATTTTCCTTTCTCACCCACTCTGCCCTTCCCACTTCGCCAAGGCTTCGCGGGACAGGTCGGGTATCTCCCCCTCTTCACCCTGTTAAACAATTTCGCTTTGCGAAATTAGGCCAAAGGCCTGTTTAACAGGGTAAAGAGAGGGGAGAGGGGATAAGAATGACTTTATGAAAAATAAAAAATTATTACTTTTTATATCAATCTTGCTTATAGGTTTTGCCGCCTCTGTTTTTATTTTTCCCCCTTTGGAAAAGGGGGATTAAGGGGGATTTTTTCTTTCCTCTCCCCCTCCTCCCGCTCTTTAGAGGGGAGGGTAGGGTGGGGTTGGGGTGAGTCCGCCCTCGCCGCCGCCTCCCGCACCGGTCTTGTCGGCTGGTGGAGTATGGATGCGAATGATATAACTGCCACGCCGGCCGTTTTTGGAGGAGTTTTGGCGCATGCCAATTCTCAAGAGGGTTATAATTTTCTTTTTAATTCCAGCAATCAAGTTGTTTTTTATAGAAGATGTGGGACCACGTGGTGTACAGCCGTAAGTTCTGCTTTGTCTTTGAATCAATGGACGCATATCGCGGGGACTGTAAATGGAAATAACATTCAAATTTTTACCAATGGAGTCGCTGGAAATTCCGATTCAACTGTTAGTGGTACGAGTTTTGTGAATTCGGATTATAGAATCGGGGATTATATGTCGATTTATAAATTTTCCGGCTCCATTGACGACGTCCGTATTTACAACAGAGCATTATCCGCCACCGAAGTTGCCAACCTCTACTCCTCCAGCCAAAAGGCGTATATGAAATAAATCCCCCCAAGGTATCGGCGGCGCCCTCTCGGGCGCCGCCTTTTATAATTACGCCGCGATTACGCGGCTCCCTCCGGTTCCCTTCGCCCGCCATACTATAGGAAGTGAAACTCCCTATAGTTTATCCACAGTTAAAGAAGATACGACCATTTTTATGCATAATTAGGACAATATTTTGTGTTGTGAATATTATTTTTTTGGTTTAATATTAACTATAGGGAGTTTCACTTCCTATAGTCTCACAGTTTCCTTTATGAATAGAAAAGAAGTTTTTGCCAATGACGAATATTATCATATTTTTAATCGTGGCGTTGATAAGCGCACGGTTTTTGAAGATGATGATGATAGATATAGATTTTTGCACGGTCTTTATGAATTTAATGACAAAAACGTAACCGCTCCATTTATCCAGAGGATAGGTAAGCAGCTTGCAGTAGCGACATATAAAACTTTACGTCAAAAGCTAAGCGAAGAAAAAAATGCGAAACGCGAAAAGTTAGTTGAAATATTATGTTTTTGTTTCATGCCAAATCATTTTCATCTGATTCTCAAACAATTACAAGAGGGCGGCATTTCTAAATTTATGCAAAAGCTAGGAACGGGCTATACAAATTATTTTAATTTGAAGAACGAAAGAAAGGGTTGCTTGTTTCAAGGTGTTTTTAAATCGGTGTATATTAAAGACGATACTCAGATAATGCATCTTTCGCGATATATCCATATTTTAAACCCCGGCGAATTAGTTGAGCTGCAAATAAGAGAGGGGATAATTAAAAATCACATGGGTCTTCAGGATTTTTTAAAAAATTATAAATGGTCTTCTTATCAAGATTATATTGGCGGGGATAATTATCCATCGTTAATCAATAAAGAATTATTATCAGGTTATTTTGGCGGCGCAACGGCGTTTGAAAAATTTTCCTTAGGTTGGAAAAACGATGATTTCTCCTACATTAATGATGTAATTTTAGAATAATTTTACTATAGGAAGCGAAACTCCCTATAGTTTATCCACAGGGGAGGCGGTTGACGGGGCGAATTAAAAGATTTACAATTTTAACGTGGTTGAATTTATTTGTTTATTTATGGTTGGTAAAAAAATAAATGTGCCGGATCCGATTTTGGCGGAACCGAAAAAGAAGCGGATGCCGTTTCGGAAGAAGGCGGTGATTTTTTTTGTTGCCGGATTTGCGGGCGGGTGGCTGTGGATGACATGGGCGACGCTTTTAAATCATCAGGTTGGTAATGACGGACTAAGTTTTTGGCGGTTGTTATTGCCGTTTTAATAGTTTTTTAAATAATTTATGAAAAAAGAAATATTAAATAAAGTAATCAAGGAACCATTGCTTGGATTATGAGGCGCGGGATTTGGGTTGGAGAGATATTAGTATTTATTGCAGCGGTTTTATTTTTTATTTTAGCCGGTTTGATTTATAGACAATCAAATATAGATGAAATCAGACAAGCGGATGCCATTGTTGTTATGGGCGCAAGCCAATGGAATGGCGAGCCATCGCCGGTTTTCAAAGCGCGACTGGACGATGAGTATGATTTATATAATAATGGATACGCCCCTAAAATAATTTTGACCGGCGGGGTGGGCGAAAACGAGGAAGTATCCGAAAGCTCTGTTGGTAAAAAATATCTTGAAAACAGAGGGCTTGCGAATGATGCGCTATTTTTAGAAGAGACCGGGCGGACATCATGGCGGAGTTTAAGTAATATTGTTAACGTTATAGAAGCGAAAAATATTAATTCTGTTATTTTGGTAAGCGATGGTTTTCATATGTTGCGCCTGAAGAGGATGGCAAGTGATTTGGGAATTATAAATTACGCGGTTCCGGTAAAAAACAGTCCAATCGTAAAAAATAAAATTATAGAATTTAAATACGCAGTAAGGGAAATTTGGGTTTTTATATTATATTTGTTGTTCAAAATTTAAATCTATGCTAAAAAAAATCGGAAAAATTGTTTTGTTGGTGCTGATTTTTGCCGGCGGTTTTGCGGTCGGCCTCGCGACCAAATATTATATTGATGAATGGCGCGCGAAGCGGAACGTGGTGCTGTGGATGGATTCGCTTGATCCGTTCAAAAATGACACCTACGGCGGCGCCACACCCGAAGAAACTTTTGATTTATATTTGGCGGCTTTGAAAAAAGGCGATTTGGAATTGGCGAGTAAGTATTTTTGGGCGAATAAAATAGATTCACATTTTATTTATTTACAAAAAAAGGACCTAAGTTTAAATTCTTATGTTGAGCAGTTGGAATTAATGAAAACAAAATGGCAACCAAAAGAGTCAAATAATCCAAGTATAAAATTATATTTTTATGAAGCGGTTGTAGCTAAGGATACAAAATCAAATTTTTTAGGCAAAGAAGTTACTATACCTGCTGGAAGTTATGGCAGGACTATCGAGTTTACAAAATTAAATAATATTTGGAAAATTTATTCATTGTGAAACAACTCTCTTTTCTTAAAAAAGGGGGATTGTTGGTGCCAGCTATTTTGGTTGCTGGTTTTTTTGTATTTCATTTTGTTTTTGCCTATGATTCAAAAAATGCGCATCGTGCGCTAACTTATGAGGCGGCGGAATTTTATAATTTGAACACCCCCTCCGGCTCCCCCTCTAAAGAGGGGGAGAGGATTGCGGCGGAGGAAATTGATTGGCTGATGCAGGGAGCGCAGGAAGAGGATACGCCGCCAAGATGGATTAATCATTTCTACAATCCTATAACCGGCGAGGGCTGGACCGCGGAAAAATTGGGTGGAGTGGATAGCAAAGTTTTGGCTTTACTTAGTTCGTTTGCGCTATCAAGCAGAGCCCCCATTTCTTCTAAAAATTGGGCAAAAAATCGTTCGGCGCAGGGTGACTATTGGCGTTATGGCGGAGATCAGACTTGGCAGAGGGCGATAGAGTTATATGCGGCAGGGGACAGGAAGGGTGGACTGATTGCCTTGGGACATACGCTTCATCTTTTGGAGGATTTGACTGTGCCGGATCACAGCCGCAACGATACGCACGCCGGACTTTTGGGCGATAAGGGAAGTTCGTACGAAGCTTACGCGCAAAATCAAGCCACTGGTAAAATAAAGGATTTAAAAATCGCGGAAAATTTACTTGGCAGGGGAGTGAAGCCGTTAAATTTGCCAATTTTGGATGACTATTTTAATGTTAATGCAAAATATAGCCATGATAATTTTTTTAGTGATGATACGATACAGTCTCTTCCATATCCGGTGATAGAGAGTGTTACGTTTTTTCAAATTGGAAATGATAAATTTATACGCGGTTTTGCAAAAAATAATAATGATCGCTATAGCATTGTTATTGCAAAAGTTTTGGCTGATGGAAGTTATTCGGATTTCTCCATTTCCGACCCCCTCATTATGTCCGCCTACTGGGAGCGGCTATCAAAGCAAGCGGTGGTGTCAGGAGCGGGGGCGATAAATCTTTTTTTTCAAGAAGTTGAGAAGTATAAAAAAACAAATCCCACTCCCACCTCCCCTCCCCCCTCCTCGGGCAGGAGGGGGGAGGGGATGGTCATTTCTCCATTTGGCGAGCTGGTGAAGTTGAACAACTTTTTTGTTCAACTGTTTTCAGGCGCGCAAAATGTTATTGCCAATATTTTGCCGCAGGCAGGAAAAACAGCGACGGTTAATGTGGATGAGCTAAGTGGAAGTAATAGTGAGATTCCCGCCTCCGCGGGAATGACAGAAGAAGGTGTGGGAATGACAGAAGAAGAAAATCCCCCTCCTTCATCCTCCCCCATGGATCCTCTGCCCCCTTTCAAGGGGGAAGTGGCGAAGCCGAAGGGGGATAATCCATCCCCACCCCCTCCATCTCCCCCTCAGAGAGGGGGAGAGGAAATACAGAAACTTTACGTCAGCCACGTGATTGATGGCGACACGGTGACGTTAAATAATGGAAAGGATGTGCGTCTTATTGGAATGGATACGCCGGAAGCAGGCGAAAAATGCGCCACAGAAGCAACGCAAGCGATGAAAAATTTGGTTCTCGGAAAATATGTTACGATAGAAAAAGACACAAGCGAAATGGATAAATATAATCGCCTGCTTCGATTTATTTACACAGATGGAATATTTATAAATGCTGAAATGATCAAAAACGGATACGCCACAATAATGACCGTTCCGCCTGATACAAAATATTCCGATGATTTTAAAATTTTAGAAAATGAAGCCAAATCAGCTCATCGCGGGTGTTTGTGGGCGGAAAATAAACCGGTTGGCGGTGCGGGAAATGCGGATTTGGCGGTCGATCGCGGGCCATATTATGGTGGTTCATCTTGGGCCGGCAATCCGGAACAACCCGGTCAAAATACTGTAGGGGTTGCGAAGCCCTACAGTAATGCGACAAGCACCCCACTTCGCTCGGAGAGCTACGCGGGGCAGGCGCAGGAGACCGCGACTTCAACTCTTTCTGTCATTCCGGCCTCCGAGCCGGAATCCAGTACTTCAACCCCGTCAAACATATCAACAACTTCAACTCCGGAAACGGCCACCTCAACTCCGCAAATAAAAATTATTATTAATGAAGTACAAATCGCCGGCGCCACCGCGGATGATGAATTTATTGAATTATATAATCCAAACAGCGCCCCAACGGATATTACTGATTGGAATTTGGCAAAAAAAATAAAATCCGGCACGGAATCTAATTTAGTTTGGAAATTTTCCGCGAGCACGACAATCCCGGCGAATTCGTATTTTTTAATCGTTTCACAAAAAGCCACATCCACGCCCGCCGATACAACTTATTCAGGTTCGTCTTTTTATATTGCCGCCGACAGCACCGTTTTGTTGAAAAATAAAAACGGCGAAATTATTGATAAAGTCGGCATAGGCGAAGCCGCGGATTTTGAAACCGCGCCAACATTAAATCCGCCAAAAAACCAAAGTATCAGCCGCGTAAATTTTTCAGATACGGACAATAACCAGATTGATTTTATAATTTCCACTTCCACGCCGCAGGGAACGAGCAGTACCCCGGCAAAAGTTGAGCCGCCTCCTCCGCCCGCGCCGGTCATATGCGTAACGCCAACTTATGACGGCCACAAAAATTATGAGGGCAAAGCCGATACAAGCAAAACTTTGCCATTCCCGCAAATTTCCGCTTCTTCCGCCGTCACTTTGTCTTCCGGCCGGACATACTATATCGCTTCAGACACCAGAGTGCCGGCAACATCCCGCTTGATTATCCCCGACGGCGTGGTCATAAAATTCGGGCCATGGGTGCAAGGCGCGTGGTCTATTTTTCCGCCGGTATTAATAATAGAAGGCGACTTGGAAATAAACGGCACGAAAAATAACCCCGTGGTTTTTACGACTTTCCGCGATGACGCGTATGGCGAAAAAATAAATATGTCCACCTCCACGCCCGCGCCAGCCGATTGGGGCTATGTTGAAATTGACAGCCGCAAAGGAAAAAATATAAAAATTACGGGCGCGAAATTTTTGTACGGCGGAGGCGCGGCGCCAAACGGAGCGGCCTTGCTTATAAACGGCGATGCTGATACGGACATTTCTGATTCGGAATTTAGCCAAAATAAATCGGGAATTTTTGCCAAATTTATGTATTTCGCCGGCGACATTTCTTTTTCCAACAATAATTTTGAATACAACGGTCTTTTGGGTGTGAAAATAACGGATGTCACAAGTACGCCCGTCAGCATTATTGGAAATAGCTTTAAATGCAATGGTTTTGGCCGCGGAAATACCGCAGTCGGCACTTTGGATATTGCCACAACCGACCAATATTGGAGCGGTGCCATTATGACAATCAGTAATAATAATTTTTGGGGCGATTATCAACTGGGCGTGAATTATAATAAAAGTTATCGTTTGGGCAGTGATAAAAATAACGCCAATCTGCCGGCTCTCAACAATTATTGGGGCGATCCGTCCGGCCCGTACCACAAAACAGCAAATCCTGGCGGAAAGGGGAGCGCGGTGTCCGATTATGTAAATTTCAGTCCGTGGAATACGGCACCGGCTCTTTAATTTCCTATAATTATCATAAAGGTATATACTAATGAATAGTAATTAACTAAGTATTTTTTAATATGACAAAAGCATTGGGTTTTTTGGAAAAATTGATAGCAACCTGCATTTATGGCGTTTTTTCTCTCATCCCCATTTTCTTTCTGCCCATCACGCCGGATGCGGTGGAATTTAACAAGCAATTTTTGCTTTACCTATTGATTATTATCGGACTGGTCGCTTGGGTGGGCAAGGGCATCACCGAGAAAAAGCTCATTATCCGCCGGACGCCGCTCGACGTTCCGCTTCTGCTGGTAGCGGCGACGCTTCTCGTGTCATCAATTATTTCAAAAAACAAACACTTCAGTTTTTGGGGCGATTACACCATGTTGACCAACTCTCTGGTTTCTTTTGTTTTTTATATTCTTTTCTATCTTTTGGTTTTGAATAATGTTGAATCTGTAAAAAAAGTGTCGCGGCTTCTCGCGGCTTTGGTTATTTCCGCCGCCTTGTCGGTTTTATATTTTTTGATTCAGTCTTTCGGACTTTTCAATTTTAAAAATTTTCCCATTCCGCGCTGGACCGTCACGGCTGATTTGCCCACGCACTTCGGTTATTTTTTGGTGATAGCCATGATTGTCATCTTATCTCTTGTTATAACAAAAAAAGGCGGTTTTTGGCGCGCAAGAAATATTTTGGGGCTTTTGGGAATGCTCGTGATACTTGCCGGACTGGTATTTTTGGGTTTTAAGAGCGTCTGGGTCATCGCCGCTATCGCCATATTTTTATTTCTGGTGTTCTCGCTGTCGCGCGTAGAAGAAGTGTATGTGCCATGGATGTCCATTGGTTTCAGCATCATGGTCGTCGCGATTTTATTTCTTCTTTTGGGGCAGCCGAAATTTTTGACCGCCAATTTGCCCACGGAAGTGGCGCTGTCTCCCGGCATTTCTTGGAAAGTAACCACCGCGTCTCTTTCCGATAATTTAAAACAATTTCTTTTCGGTTCCGGCCCCGCCACTTTTGTTTATGATTTTTCCGCCCATCGTCCGGAAGCGTTTAATAATAATTTTGCTTGGGCCATCCGTTTCACCAGGCCGTATAACACGGGCATGGAGATTTTGGCCAATAACGGGCTTTTGGGCGCCGTGGCCTGGATTTCATTTTTTTTAGTGGCCATCGGCACGCTTTTTGTGACCTGGTTTGTCAGAAACGTTAAAACAAAAAAGAAATCAATAGAAAAAATTTCCGATATGATGCATTTGGCGGACGAGGGTGGCGACGTGTACACGCACACGATTTTTGCCGGCCTGATTACCGCTTGGTTCACCCTGCTCATTGCCATGTTTTTCATTACCTTTACAACCGTGCACTGGGTATTGTTTTTTGGAATTTTGGCGCTGGCATATTTGGCGGGCACGGATTTTGCCAAAAAAGGCCCGAATGCTTTTGAGCTGTCGCTCAAGGCAAAACCGCAATACACGCTTGTGGCTTCCTTTTCCTACATTTTATTTTTTGCCATCGTGGTGGTGGCCATAATTTATTTAGGCCGATTTTATACCGCGGAAATTTATCGGGCCAAAGCCATGAAATATACTTCCGTGGGCAATCACGGGAAAGCGGCCTCCGATATGTTCCGGGCCGTGTCATTGAACCCCAATTATCATCAGTATTATCTTGATTTGGCCTCGGCCTATATCGGCATGGCCATTGTGGAATCGCAAAAAGTTTCTCCGGATCAGCAGAAAATCGCCAACTTGGTCGCCTCCGCGGTTAATCAGGCGAGAGAAGCTACGCGTTTGGCGCCGAACGATGCGGCGTCATGGGACTTTTTGTCAACCATGTATGCCACCGCCCGCCCGCTGTCCAATAACGCTAACAGTTTTGTCATTTCCGCGCTGGATCAAGCTTTAAAATTAGAAAAAACCAACCCTCGCCTGTATCTGGATTATGGCCGGGCAAAAATCGCGCAAAAGGATATGAAGGGCGGCCGCGAAGCGCTGGAAAAAGCCATTGCTTTAAAACAGAATTATATTCTGGGATATTCAACCCTTTCCCAACTTGATGAAGTTGAAGGAAAAGCAAATGAAGCCATAGAACATATGAGCGTGGCCGCCGCGCTCGCGCAAACCGCTCCGGCGCTGATCTTCAATGTCGGCCGGCTGTATTACAACCGCGCCAAACAGGACGATTTGGTGCGCGCGGAACAGCTTTTCCTTTTGGCTCTGTCTCTCAATCCTAACTATGCGGACTCGCTTTGGTCGCTCGGCGTCTTATATGAAAGACAGGGGCGGTCGTCCGACGCCTTACAGCTTTACCGCCGGGTACAGCAGTTAAATCCGGGCAACGCCGCGGTGCAAGACAAAATAAAACGGCTGACAGG
>CAZFZQ010000031.1:0-9983 GCA_964522845.1 uncultured Gammaproteobacteria bacterium
AAAACAAATCATCCTGTTTTTTATGCCAATGAAATGCCTTGATGGTCCCCGGGTGCGCCACGGTAAAAGTCGTCTGCCCGAATTTTGAAATCATACCCTCGTCTTCGCGCAAAACTTCCATCAAGTGGCCCGGTTTTTCATCGGGATTTTTGGTATCGGGGATATCTTTATGCACTTTGAGTTTTTTTATTTTTACGCCTTCTATTGCCATATAAATCAATTTTAGGCAAAATATGCGGGTTTGTCAATAAAAAAAGGGCTGGCAGATTTTTCCATGTGGAATTTCTGCCAGCCCGTGAGAGCCGTTGTTGCAGCTAGAGAACAGCCGCGAGAAGCTGGGCGATGGCCGATCGCGCGAGCGCATCCGCGGTGACGCGAATCGCGTCCCGCCAGCGGAAGAACCGCACGTCCCCTGCCTTCTTGAAGCCGGCGAGCAGGGCGGCGTCCTTGAGCTTCCAGTTCCTGCCGTCCGCCTCGAGCTCATCGTAGGAAAGCATGAGACCGCCGGCGAGCACGCCTTCGTTCTTGGCATCTGCCACGAAGAAAGCGCGATTGGAGTTGCTGCGGAGGCCGTGAAGCTCGCTTGCCTTCGCGGCATCGAGGCCGGACTCCTCGGCGGTCTCGCGCACCAGCGCCTGCTGATGCGTCTCGCCCTTGTTGAGGAACCCGCCGATCACGCACCACACGGGCTCGTCACCCATGTTGGCGCGCTTCTCGAGCAGAAGCCCCACGAGGAGCTCGCCCTCCGGTGTCCGCGCGTACGGCACAGTCACCGCGCCTCCGCCTCCCGCCTCGCGAAAGACCCAGGCGTCGTAACCCTCGGGACGCAAACCGTAGGTCAGCTTGCCGAACTTGGACTCAAGCTCGATCAAACCGACGGTCTGCTCCTTGCCGTCGATCTTGACGGTCCAGCCGCGCGCCTTCGCACTCGGAATCGGTTGCATCTTGAAGTTGTCCATCATCCTCTCCTCTTGTTGTCCGCACACTCTTGTGCCGGACCGCTTTTGCCGGCTCCATTACCGACACCCCCCATTCTTACATAAATAAAATTATTTGTCAAGAGCCCGTGGTTTTAAAAATATGAGGCATCCGGCGAGAACTAAAATTATAAATAAAATATTCGTATTCAAAAAATTGGTCGCAAAGCCGGGACGGACAAATTCCGCAAGCGCGATAAGTAAAAAAGTTATAAACATGCTATAAAAAAAATGCTTTGTCATAATTTCTTAAAAATTTTTCCAAAAATATCTTTCAAGCTAAAATTTTTCCCTGTAAATTTCAATTCAATATTTTTGATATTGATAAGATTCCTGCCTTCGCAGGAATGACAAGAAGGTGCCGCGTTGGGCAGAGAAAACAAAAATCTTATTTTGCGGTTTGGCGTGGGCGTGCCGGAAATATCAAAAATAATACTTGCGGTCTTTATGTCCCCTGTTTGCGGCGGAGAATATTTTGCTAAAATAAAATTTATTTTTGATAAATTGGCGCCGGAATAAAACGGCTCGAAGCGCGGATAAAAAATATTTTTATTATTTACAAAAAACAGCGCGCCGCCAAGTTCCACTTCGCCTTTTGGAATTTCCATCGGCCGTAATTTTATATCTTTAAAAATAGAAACGTACTGCTCTTGTACCCGTTCAATATTTATAATCTGCCCGTTGGCGTCAATCGCCTGCGCCCCGCCCGCGGCATATGCGTTCGTGAGCAACCGCGAGCCGGAAAAATAAACCGTAAGCGGTTTTTGCAAATGCCCGATTTTTATTTTATTCGCGATGGCCGCGTACGGCGAATCAACGGATATTTTTTTAAAAGTTATCTCTTCGCTTCCCGCAAGATTTATTCCATACAACCCGCCGCCTAAATCATCTATGGTTTTATTAAAATCGCCGTCAGCGTCCACCGTAACTTGCGGCGCGCCGGTTTTTTTATAAACCAGCAATTTTATATTTTCACGCACGGGAAAATCTATAACCGTGTTTCCTTTGGCCGCCATGTTTTCCAATTTCGGAACGAGATTGGCGCGATAAACAAGCGTTTCGGAAAACTTCGACGGATTGAATAAAAAATCTGAAATATTTTTATAAATTGATTTTCTTTGATATAAAACCAATCCGTTTTCTTCCATTTTGTTCCAGCCCAAATTATCCAAAGCTTTATTTTCCAAAGCTACAAAATCAAAATTCTTTTTCGCCTCGTCCCGCGCCACGCCAAATTCAAAAATATCCGTTTTTAGATCCGAATATTCTATCTTCGCCTCCACCGTATCGTATTTCCGCGGCAACTTCATGTCAAAATAAACCGGTTCTTCCATTATTATGGCGTCATTCTTCGCTGAAGCTCCGAACGACAGGCTGTCTTTTATTTTATTTACCCGCGCCGTGGGCACCAATTCTCCGCAAAGCCGCGTCTTCCCTCCCGCATCGCACCGCACCTCTAAAACCGGCTTGGTATTTTGCCACATCAAATACGCCAGCGCAACAACCGGCATCAGATAAAATAAATAATAAATTTTTAATTTTAACTTTTTCTCCATGTATTTTTTGTAATTCTTACTAATTTAGTAAGAATTACTTAATGAATGCGAATTTCTTATCCATTCTTTCCAATTTATACAGCACTTCTTTGCCGAAGATGGCGACGCGCTTCAGCTGAAAACCATAGACTCGCGCGATATTGCCCATAGTATAAAATTCCTCAGCCGTGGGTCCGATGGTGTAAATATAAAAAATTTTATTTTCCAATTTTTTGAGATTAAAAAACAAACGCGGATCGGAAATTTTTTGCGCGTACATCACCCGCCGCTCGGGAAAAAATATTTTATCCTGCCGGCCGGTAATGATGACGCCATCCGCGCCCACAATATTCATTACTGCCGTTTTTACGGCATAATTTTTTTCCAAATTATTTTTTACCGCCAAAAGTCCGTCGTCTTGTGAAAAAATAACCGTATAAATAGAAAATGCCAAAACCAAAAATAATCCGGCTCCGCCAAAAATTATTTTGTAAAACGGACGCAAACGGAAAATTATCCGTTCAGCCGCAAGCCCGGTAAGCGGAATTATGGCGATAAAAATCGGCAGCCAATAACGAAAATGCGAATCACCCAAAGTAATGATGCCGTTCGGATTATCCGTAAAAACACCGCTTCCATAATAAATCACAAGCCAGGCGGAAAGCAAGGCCGCCACCGCAAAATACACATCAACTTCTTTTTTCTTTTTGGCAAAAAAAGCAATTAAAAATCCCAAAACCGCCGAAGCCGTTAACCACCATAAATATTTTATAAAAATAATATTGATGTTTTTGGCAATCGCCCGCCAATGCAAACCATAAGGAGAAAAGGCGCAAATTTTACAAACTGCCGGAGCGGCTGATTGAACCGCGCCTGTGTCAACCGCCGCCTCCAGCGTGTAGCCGGAGCCAAAAATATTTCCGTATAAAAATAAATTATTAGCCAAAACCGGAATGGCCAAAAAACTCATCATCAATGCCGAATAAAATAATTTATGCCAAGAAAAATTTTCCCGATAAAAATAAAAACATAGGCTAACGAGCGGCAAAATCCACAGTACCTCAACCGGCCGGATGGCGAGTGCCGCGGCAAAACTTATGGAAAAAATAATCAAATATCTCTTCGCTCCATCGCGATGCAAGGCACCATTCACGGCTGACCAAATGGCAATGAGAAGCAAAGCCACAAACGGCACATTCGGATATAAGAAACGCGACGCGTAATACCAGAAAGACGGAAAAACTAAAAGCAACACGTAAGAAATCACCGCCACCCGCGCGCCAAATATTTTTTTTACAATGCCATAAAACGCCAGCGCTCCCAAAACCGCGAGCATTGGCGTAAAAAAAATTACCGCTCCCAATCCGAATATTTTGGCAAGCCAGCCATAAAACAAAGGAAGCCCGACAAATCCCTGCGGCACGAGAGAGTATCCATTCCAAGAAATGCTGCGCGGATGCAGAGCGCCGGAGGTAAAATAATTCAACGGCTCTGATGAAACAAAGCTACCATTCTCCGCATACCGGCTGATAAAAAAATAATTGGCTGTTTCATCAGGCGAATTAAAAATCCCGGGCGTTACAAACGGAAACCACAAATAAACCGCTAAAAAAAATAGGGCTATCCCCCCTAAGAATATTTTTTCCTTTTTTGCAATCATAACTTATAGCGACGCAAAACCTCCGAAAAAATTCCAAACCGCAAAACCAATAGATAAAATTAAAGTCCATTCCGCGAGTAACATCAGATCGGCAGATCCGGTCAAAAGAGACAAAATAACCAAACTCACTCCCAACACCTGCAACATCATTTTTATTTTTCCCCACTGGCTCGCGGCTACAATTATCCCATTTTTTTTTCGCAAAGTTCCGCCTACAATAAAAATAAATCCCAACGCGATAATCGCCCCGCCGATAAAAATATTAATATATTTCAATATAAATATAAACATCACTCCGCCAATCAGGAATTTATCCGCCAAAGGGTCAAAAAGCGTGCCCCACGGAGTGATTTGTTTCCTAATTCTCGCCATGGTGCCGTCCAAGGCGTCGGTAAAGGCCACTAAAATAAAGGCGGGAAGGCCGACTTTCCAATTCTCCGCCACCAAAAGCCAAAAAATAAAGGGCGTTGCGATAAATCTAAAAACCGTGATATGATTGGGCTTGACAAATCGGGGAAATAGCCACAAAAATAAGAAGCCGATTATCTTATCATGCGGATATGGCTCTGTATGGTTGTTTAGCACGGTTATACCTTTCATATATGCCTAATTATAACAAAATTTACCTAATTTTAGCAACTGCCGTGGGCGCAAACGTCTGTTTTGGGTTTTTGCCAAAAATCGCCGCGTTTATTTTAGGCGCGGCGCTGCTTATTTTGGCGACCCTGGCTTACTCACAAAAACGGGATGGAAAAATTACCGCCAGTGGTTTGGCGCTCTCCGCCGTGTCTTTTTTAACGCTTCTTGCCCTGCTTTCGGTTCCCTTTTTCTTTATTTCGCACTTGGGAAAATTTTTCGTTATTCTTTGCTTGATTATAATTTTTTTAAAAACCAAGGATGTAAAATTTTCACTCAGACTCCCTTCCTTCTTCAGCCTTACTACTTGCTACTTACTACTTGCTACTTTTTTATTGTATCTTCTTTTCAAATCCGCGAGCGACAGATCTATTCAATCGCCGTGGCTTCAATTGCCTGCGTATTTTTTGCCGCTTTTCTTTTTGGCCACGGCATTTTTAATTTTTCTTTTGCGTAAAAAAAACTCCGCCATTCTTCCAGCCACATATTTTTTAATTTTCTTTTGCGCGGCGGCGTTTATTTATAAATTCGGCTATGGCTTTGACCAATTTATCCATGAAGCCGCGCAAAAATATATTGCCGCGCACGGCAGCATCAGCCCGAAATCAATCCAATATATCGGCCTCTATGGCATTAATATTTTTTTACATTACGCGACTGGCCTAAGTTTTGCCGCCCTAAACGCGTTTCTTCTGCCGGCCGCCTCAACGCTTCTGCCTTTGATCGCTTACGAAACACTGAAAGATAAAATTGCGGCGAGGCCGCTTTCAATTCTTGCCATTCTTCTACTGCCGCTTTCTTATTTTATCGTTACAACTCCGCAGGGATTGGCAAATTTATTTTTGCTTATTTTCATTTTCCATTCGCTGGCGGGATATAAAAGCTGGGCTTTGCCTTTGGCCGTATTTTTCATCCACCCGATTACCGGCATTATCGCTTTAGTTTATACAGGGTTAATCCGCCTACGATTTAAAAAAATTATCGCCATCGCGGGAATCTTTGCCCTGCCTCTGGCTTTCACACTTCTTTCATATAAGAGCGGCGGCGGATTACATATAAATTTCAATTTGGCGGGCGCGATAAAAGAATATTCCGGGCTTCTTACTTTTGGCGCATTGAAACAAAATTATAATCTTTGGCTGGATTTGATTTATCTTATTCAATATCTGATGCTGCCGGCTATTATAATAATTTCAATTTACATTTCCGGCCGGTATAAAGAAACGGTTTCCCGCTATCCCCTATATCTCTTTGGCATTACGACGGCGAGTTTTTTTGCCACGGCTGTTTTTGCGGATTTTTCTTACCTTATCGGCTATGAACAAAAAAATTATCCAGAACGATTGTTCTATATTTCATTTTTATTTTTGGCGCCATACTTGATTTTCGCGGCGGAAAAATTCGCATCCTTTCTCTCTTCTCTGTCATTCCCGCGAAGGCGGGAATCCAGTATATATAAAATTTTCTTTGCCCTCCTTTTCGCTTTTGCCATTACCGCCAATTTTTATCTCACCTATCCGCGCTGGGATAATTATGAAAATGACAAAGGAAAAAACGTCACCGCGGAAATGATGCATGCGGTAGAGCTCATCAAAAAAAACGCTGGTAATAAAAATTATGTCGTTTTAACCGACCAGGCGGTCTCGGCCGCGGCTCTGAAATTGGACGGCTTTAAAAAATATTATTCCACGCCATTGGGCGAAATATTTTACTACCCCATCCCTACGGGCGGACCGCTTTATAATGAATTTTTAAATTTAGTGTACAATAACGCCGGCGCACGCTCGGCGCAGAACGCCAAACTTTTAACCGGCGCCGAAACTGCATATATCATTCTCCCTTCTTATTGGGAAAACTATAAAAAAATCAAGGAAAATCTGAAAACCGAGATGCGGGTGATTTTTGAGGATAAAAATATTACGGCATTGAAGTATTGACGAAAAATGATTGCTGTGGTTAAATATCACACAGAACGAGACAAGGGAGGAAAAAATCATGAAAGTGGTAATCATCTTTGACGAACCTTCAAATCGCCTAGCAATGGTTGTCGGTCCTTTTTATGAGTTGTCCGAAATAAATGATTGGGCAAAAAAAATGGCTGTACCCCCTCTACTAACATACCTCTTGCATACGAAAACCGAGCAAAAAGACAATTTCTGGTTATCCGGGATATGATTGCTCCCCAATAACCCAATCTCCCATCTCCCCAGATGGGATTTTTTTATATGAATTTTTTTAGTTTTTCCACAAGGTCGGCGGCGTCGCCGGGCGTGAAAGTTGCGCCGTTTTCGCCCTCGCGGATTATTTCCGGCGCGCCGCCGAGGCGCGAAACAATGACCGGCGTGCCGCAGGACAAACTTTCAGCAATAACCATGGGCGCGTTTTCATAAACCAACGATGGAAAAATTGTGGCCGCGGCGCGGGAATAAAACTCCGGCAATTTTGCACGCGCCACCCGGCCATGGACAATTATATTTGGGTTTAATTCGGCCCGTTTTTTTATTTCCGGCATCAAACTTCCGTCTCCCACAACCTCTAATTTAGCGTCTATTTTCTCAAAAACATCCATCAAAAATAAAATTCCCTTATGCGGTTCAAGCTGGCCGACATACAAAAATCCCTCCTTCTCCCCCCTTTGCAAAGGGGGGCTGGGGGGGATTTCGAATCCCGCTTCATTCGCCTCTAAAATTTTTTCCTGATTTATAAAGAAATCGTTTTTCCGATAAAAGTTTAGCAACCAGGCGGAAGGAAAAAAAACTTTTTTTGCATACTTAAACAGCTGTCGCGCAAAAAATCTATACATCCGCGTCGGAAATCCCGTGTGTTCAAAAACATTCTCTTTTCCATATTCAATCAGACCGCTCGGCGTATAGAGCTGGACATCATGAACAACTTGCCAATTTTCAATTTTCAATTTTGCAATTTGGAATGGGGTCAGATATGACAGGCCCTTCAAATTATGGCAAATAACTAAATCGGGCTTCTCCGTCATTAATATTTTTTTAATATCATTTGCCAGATGAAAATTGAAAACATCAATGATGTGCCACAAAAAACGCACCGGCGCGCTATGTTTGCCGATATTAAAATAATTAAAAATATTGCGGTGGCGCAATTCGTATATCTTTATGCCATCCCGCGACTGAACATCCCCCTTCGCCCCGTCGGGGCTTCGGCGGGACACGCTAAATTGATTCAACGGCGAAAGCGTTAAAACAACCGCCTCGTTGCCCTGAACCAAAAATGTGTTCACCTGATTTTTGGCCGCCTCTTCCGCCCCGCCATGAGAGTTGGGCGGAAATAAATTATTCAATATGACAATTTTCATAAAGTTGTCATTGCGAGCCCTTCCGAGGGCGTGGCAATCCCATCGTTATGATGACGAGATTGCTTCGTCGCGGACTCCTCGCAATGACGCTATAATTTCACTTCATTAATTTTTATATCTTTGCCCAAAAATTTATTCGCAACTTTTTGATTTTGTTCCGTCACATCTGACATATAAAATTCCGCCCTGCTATTTTTTAATAATTTTTCTTCAACGTCTTTATTGTCACGCAAAAAATCTTTTACTCTTTGCGCCACCGCTTCGGCCGAATCAACCAATTTTACCCGCCGACCGACCTTTGTTTGAATTATATTTTTTATAATTGGATAATGTGTGCAACCCAAAATCAACGTATCTATATTTTTATTTTTAAAAACAGACAAATATTTACGCGCAATCATTTTTAGCTCCGGGGCTTTTAACCATCCCTCCTCTATAAATGGAACAAAAAGCGGGCAAGCGGAGGCTATAATTTCAAAACTTCCGGCTGCTTGTAATTTTTTGTTATATATTTCACTCTTAATCGTTGCCCGCGTGCCTATAACCCCAATTCTGCGGTTTTTTGACGCATCTGTGGCCGCTTCTACCGCCGGCGTTATAACTTCAAAAATTGGAATATTTGGATATTTTTCCTTGAGCTCATTATAAGCTAAGGATGAGGCGGTATTGCAAGCGACAACCAAAATTTTTGCGCCTTTTTTAATCAAAAAATCCGCATCTTCCAATGCGTATTTCACAATCGTCTCCTTGCTTTTGCTGCCATACGGCGCGCGAGCCGTATCACCAAAATAAATCAAATCATACTCGGATAATTCCTTTATGATTTCTTTGGCAACAGTAAGCCCTCCCACGCCGGAGTCAAAAATACCAATCATAATTTTATGCCATTTGGCGCAATGCTTTAACCCGCTCCTCTACCGGAGGGTGTGTGGAAAATAATGCGGAAATATTTCGCTTGCCAAACGGACTGGAAATAAAAAGATGCGCCGTACCGGAGTTGGCCGATTTCATGGGCGCGGTGTAAGCGGAAATTTTTGTGAGCGCCGATGCCAATCCCTCGGGATAACGGGTTAAAAGCGCGCCTGATGCATCGGCTAAAAATTCGCGCTTGCGCGAGATGGCGAGCTTTATCAATTCCGCAATAATCGGCGAAATGACAATCGTTAAAATTCCCAGAAGCGCAACAACCGGGCCGGCCCCTCGGCTATCATTATCACGGTCTCCAATAATTCTGAAATGATAAAACCATTGCGCAATAATAGAAATAATCCCGACGAGCACCACGACGATTGTCATCAAGCGGATGTCATAATTTTTTACATGCGACAATTCGTGCGCAATTACACCTTCCAATTCTTCATTATTCAATCGCTCAATAATTCCCGTCGTGACAGCGATGGAGGAATGTTGAGGATCTCTACCGCAGGCAAAAGCGTTAGGTGCCGCATCAACTATGACATACACTTTTGGCATAGGTACGCCGGCGGTAATAGCTAAATTTTCCACCAAACGATAAACATATGGATTATCTTCTTTTTTTATCGGCCCCTTAGCGCCGGATGCCGTAAGCGCCATTTTATCACCGCCATAATAGCTTCCAAGCGCCATCACAACTGAAATAACGCCGGCAAAAATCAACGAACCGTAACCATATCCGGTATATTCGCCGATAAACCAGCCCAACAACAGAACGACAACCACGAAGATGGCCATCAATAAAATGCTCTTCCTTTTGTTTGAGGTTATCTGGTTGTACATAATATGGATGCTAATTACGAATCGGGGTCACGAATATACGAATTACGAATATTCGTAATTCGTATATTAGCGTTTTATTCGTAATTAGC
>CAZFZQ010000032.1:0-9424 GCA_964522845.1 uncultured Gammaproteobacteria bacterium
ATTAACCTAATTTCTAATTTATTATACCACAATAGCGGTTTTATTTGAAAAATAGGCGGATTTTTTGTTTCGCCCGCGGGGGTGTATAATTTTTGTATAATTAAGATTAGTTTTTTAATATGCTAACCATATCAACGCAAGAAGTGATTATACGCCTTTTGGCGGCCTTTGTTATTTCCGGGCTCATCGGTTTGGAGCGTGAGTATTATCGGCGGCCGGCCGGGCTTCGCACTAACATAATGGTAGGCGTTGGCGCCGCTCTTATTACCATCGTTTCGGCGCAGGCGGCTTATCTCTTTAAGGACTTTGCCGTTGACCCCACGCGCATCGCCGCGCAAATAGTTATTGGCATTGGATTTTTGGGAGCAGGCACGATTTTACACAAAGGTTCGTCCGCGGTTATCGGACTTACTACCGCGGCAACGCTTTGGGTGGTGGCTGGTTTGGGCATAGCCATCGGGTTCGGGTTTTATATTGAAGCGGCGGTTGCGGCAGGGCTGGTATTTTTCACATTTCTTGTTCTCTCCAAATTGGTACCCGTCATCAGACGAGAAAAAGACAAAGAGCGGGAGGAGGAGTAAATAGTAGCTCGCATAGCCATTTCATTTTTACTACAATATAGTAGAAAAACTGAAATGTATATTTGGCGAGGAATAATTGGCGCCCGTCATCAGGCGGGAGAAAAATGAAGAGCGGGAGGAGTAAATTTATTGAGAAAATAGCGGATTAAAGATAGTATGTAGATATTATGAATAAACAAGAAGCCAAACAGCAAATACAAAAATTGGTTGAAAAATATCAGCGAATAGCGGAAGCGGGAAAAACAAAATCATACAATGAGGCGCAAACTCGTAATGAGTTTATTGAGCCGCTTTTTGAGTTTTTGGGTTGGGATATGAGAAATGTGGCGACTGATAATGAAGTAACCACCGAGGAGAGCACTTCCGGCGGCAGGATTGATTTGGCTTTTCGTGTAAATGATATTCCGGTGATGTTTTTGGAAGCCAAGGCGATGAAAGTGGACTTGGATAATTGGAAGTGGGCGGAACAGGCAATAAATTATAGTTGGAACAAAGGCGTCAGCTGGGCGATTTTAACTGATTTTGAAAATATCAAAATTTTCAGCGCCGGAATTCCGCCCAAGAATCCGGCGCAGAATCTTTTTTTTGAGATAAGTTGTCATGATTATACTAAAAGTTTTGACCGACTCTGGTTGCTTTCCAAGGAAGGTTTTGAGAATAAACTATTGGACAAAGAGGCGAAAAAGCGGAAGGGGATAATCAAGCGAAAACAAGTTAGCGAGAAGCTTTTTGAAGATTTGATGGCGTGGCGTGTTTTGCTCACCAAAGATTTTAAAAAGCAAAATAATTTGACCGCAGAAGAACTGGACGAGGGCGTGCAAAGAATTCTTGACCGCCTGATTTTTATCCGCACCGCCGAGGACAGAAAAATTGCGCCGGATGTTTTGCTTGGTGTTTTAAGAAGCGGGAAAGCCAACTTATACCAACAATTAACGAAAGTTTTTCGCAATTTTGACGAAGGATTTGATTCGCGTCTTTTTGCGCCCCACTATTGCGATGAATGGAAAGCGGACGACAAAATAATTGCCGAAATAATCAACGGGCTTTACGAGACCAAAGACGGCTATCGCTATGACTTTGCCGCTATTTCGGTTGATGTGCTGGGTTCCATTTATCAGCATTACCTCGGCTATGTTTTGTCCAAAGCCAAAAGAGGCGATGAACCAACTAAACGGCAAAACAAGCGCAAGACGCAGGGCATTTTTTATACGCCGCGCTATATTGCTGATTTTATCGTCAAAGAAACGTTGGGCGAAGTTTTAAAAAAGACAAAGCCAAAAGACATTTCAAAAATTAAAGTTCTGGATCCATCTTGCGGTTCCGGCTCATTTTTGACCGCCGCCTATGACGAGTTTTTAAAATACCACGAACGGCAAAAAAACAAACGAGCTTGTTCACTAAACTGGATATTCTAAAAAACAATCTTTATGGCGTTGACCTTGACGGACAAGCCGTAGAAATCGCGCAATTGAATTTGTTGCTCAAGGTGCTCTTTCAACGCGGGCGTTTGCCGAACCTACAGAGTAATATTCGCAATGGCAATTCGCTTGTTTCCGGCAATGAGGAAAGTTTAAAACCATATTTCGGCGACAAATGGCGCGAGCAAAAACCATTCAATTGGCAGGAAGAATTCAAAGATGTCTTCGCGCAAGGCGGTTTCGATGTGATTATCGGCAACCCGCCGTATGCCGATGTTCGGAAAATTGATAAAAAAATAAAAAGTTATTTATTTGATCAATTTATAACCGCAAAAAATAGGACTAATTTGTTTTCCATTTTTATTGAGAGGAGCATAGGATTATTAAAAAATGATGGGTATTTGGGATTTATTATTCCAGATACAATTTTGACTCATTCATCTTTTTCTGAACTAAGAAAAAAGATTGTTCAATTGTGTAAAATTAAAAAAATTATAAATTTAGGTTCAGGCGTATTTAAGGACGCCCAAGTTGATACAATTATTCTTATTTTACAAAAAAATAACAAAACCAAGGATCATTTTATTGAAATATTAAAAAGAGAGGGATCTCGGTTTGTAGAAATATATAAAATTGCCCAAGAAGATTTTCAGGATGATGAAGAAAATAGATTTATTATTGTAGACCCAATATTAAACAATTTATTGAGAAAAATTGAAAAAGACAGGAATCCTCTATTTGAGTTTTATCATAGTTTTAATGGAATCAATCCGGGTAATCAAAGAGGAAAATTAGTGACAAAAACACCACCAAAAAATGATCTAAGATATAAAAAAGTTATTGATGGGAAAAATATATCTCGATATCTCGTTGTTTGGGGAGGGGAATGGGTCTTGTACGATAAAAAAATGCTTGCAAGGGCAAGAGATGAAAATATTTTTTTAGCAAAACCTAAAATTATTTTACAAAAAATTGGAATTGGTTTAGTAGCTGGATTAGATGAAAAACAGTTATATACCTTAATCAACACGACGATTTTGATTCAAAAAAAGAGCGGATATAATTATTTATTTATATTTGCATTATTAAATTCAAAACTATTAAATTTTTATTACAAAAGTAAATTTCTTGGTATACAAATTAAAACTGAATTTCTTGAAAAATTACCACTACCAAACGCAAGCCAAGCCGAGCAGGAAAAAATCGCCAAAAAAGCGAAAACAATGATTGATTTAAATAAAGAACTGCACGTCGTGCCGCCCAACACCGACAAATATGAGAAAATAAAAAGAGAGATTGAAAAATTAGACGAAGAAATTGACCAAGAAATTTATAAACTTTATGGGCTTACTGACGAAGAAATAAAAATAATTGAAGCATAGTTTATTGTGTTTGATGATAAAGACGATAAAAAATTACTAAGAATTTTACTGGATTCTGATTCGTTGAAGTCAGAAAGTGCGAAAAGATTATTAAACTATTCTGACAACGAGTTTTTTGAATTTGTTTCTATTGGAAAATCTGCCAAACACACAGAAGCCGACCTTTCATTTAGCTCCGAAAAAGATGTTAATGAGATTGTGGTTGATAAATCAAAAGATAGATTGCGTGGCTATAAAGAGCATTTGGGTTTTTTCTATAAAATTTCTGATATACAAATGTTTTCGAAATCGCTTGATATAAAATACGACGATCTAATTTTGACTTATATTTTGGAAACTTTTGCGGATGCAAATAAGAGAAAAACAATTTTAGTCACGGAAAGGAAAAAATTACTCAATCGGCTGAATTGGCAAAAGAACGGATTCCCCAAATTATCCGCAAATAGTGTACTTGGACCCGACGAGGCAATAATATTCATTGATTTATATTGTAAAGATAAAAATAAATTTCTTATTGCTCCAAATTTTTATGCGAATAGGGGGCGCTGGTATTTATACTCATTGAAAACAAAATTAACCAATTATCAATCAGTCTGGTCAACCGTTGTTTTTGGCGGTAAGCGTTTGGAAGAATTAACGGACATTACTGCTTCGCTTGGAGACAGAATAACGGATATGCTTGTGGCGATAGATGAGATCGGGAAAAATTATTACAATGGTGTAAATAATGATACACGAGACGCTATCATTTATCATTTTAATTACTGGATTACATTATTCACCGGGGTTTTTGATTCATTGGCTTGGATTTCAAAGTATCGTTATCAAATTAAATTTGATAAATTTGAAAGAATTGGCCTAAGAAAAAATTGGCAAAAAGATTTTACAAATTTTCTATTCAAGAAAAACGATAAAATTAAAACCTTCCTTGACAAAAATTTTTCTGTTGTAAATTTAATGTATGATCCAAGAGATTTAATTATGCACAGGGCAAGACTAAGGGGAGTTCGTTTTAACAATGAAAACGAGAATTTTTATTTTAATATGGTACGAATACCCGAAGAATTTTTTAACCGAATCGTTGCACTATCAAGAGAAAGGGGTAATATGCTCGAAAAATGGGGACATTATAAATCACATGGAGAATATTTTCTTGAACCATATCGGTTCATTAAAAAAGCTACGCCGGAGTTAATTAATTTTGTAAATGAATTTCTTGGTTTGCTGGATTTTGACGAATATAAAAGAACGATACCTGAATTGAAAAAGAAAATTAAAGACGATTATAAATCCGATTCGCATAAACGATTTTTACAAGATCTCAATAATTTTGATAAATATAGATTGGGATATTAGAAATATGCGGTGCACCGGCTTCGTTGACACATTTGTTCGTTTTACTATTTCGTATATGAAAGATAATTTATGCTCACCAAATCTGATTTTATGAACATTCCAATATTCTCAAGAATGTGAGAATGTTGGGGAATTGAGATTGCCACGGCCTTCCCACTTCGCTCTTCGAGCTTCCCACTTCGCCCGCTGGGCTTCGCGGGACAGGTCGCGGGACAAGTCGGCCTCGCAATGACAGAGGGGGCGGGAATGACAGTTGCGGGCAATAATCCGAATTTTATGCCAAATAAAAAAACAAACAATAAACAAATCACAATTTTTGAAGGCCAAAAAATACGCCGGCATTGGAACGACAAAGAAGATCTTTGGTATTTTTCAATAGTTGATATAATAGCCGCGCTAACAGAACAGCCAGACCACAAAAGAGCCCAAAGTTATTGGACAACGCTGAAAAATCGCTTAAAACAGGAAGGAAGCGAGGTGGTTACAAAATGTAACCAACTGAAAATGCCAGCCGCGGATGGCAAATTTTACCTGACCGATGCGGCCGACACGGAAACAATGTTCAGAATAATTCAGTCGATTCCGTCGCCAAAAGCGGAACCATTCAAGCTTTGGCTGGCGCGAGTTGGCTATGAAAGAATTGAAGAAACTGAAGATCCGGAAAAAGCCATTCAACGAGCGCTGGTGACTTATCTTAAAAAGGGATATTCCAAAAATTGGGTTGATTTGCGCTTGAAAAGCATTGAAATCAGAAAAGACCTGACTAATGAGTGGAACGAACGGGGTGTGAAAACAAACGACGAATTTGCTGTTTTAACTGACGATATTTCTTTTGCTTGGGCGGGATTAAAAACAAAGGACTATAAAAAATATAAGGACTTAAAAAAAGAAAATTTGCGGGATAATATGACCAACTTGGAATTGATTTTGAATATGCTGGCGGAGACCGCGACCACTGAAATTTCCAAAAAGCGCGAACCAAAAACATTTCCGGAAAACAGGCAGGTGGCGCGCGAAGGCGGCGGCATTGCCGGCAATGCCAGAAAACAAATCGAAGCCAAAACCGGCAAAAGCGTGATTACTGACAAGAACGCAAAAATATTGCACAGCGGGGATGTTAAAAAATTAAATAAAAATTAAAATGCTCACGAAATCCGATTTTATGAAATATGTGGAGTGTCCGGTGTGGCTGTGGCTTAAAAAATATAAGCCGGATTTGCTCCCCGAAGATACGCCTGAATTAAAGCGTCGTTTTGAAATGGGGCGGGAAGTGGATTTGCTTTCGCGCCAGCTTTTTCACGGCGGAATTGAGGCGGAAGGTTTTAATTATGATGGCTGGCGGAATACAAAAAGTCATATAGACAACGGAGCGAAAATTATTTTTCAACCGACCGCTATGGCCGGCGCTCTCACTTGCCGGGCTGACATTTTAACAAAAACTCGTTCGGGCGGCTGGGATTTAAATGAAGTGAAGATGACCACCCAAGTTAAAGAAGAACATTATTATGACGCAGGTTTTCAGCGCCTTTGTTTTGAAAGAGCCGGTATAAAAATCGACCGTGTTAATCTCGTACACATCAATAATAAATATATTCGCAAGGGCGAAATTAAACCGGAAAAATTATTTGTATCTGAAGATATTACGGATGAAATCCGTGCAAAGACCCCCGAAGTCCAAGAACTTATCGGCAAAGTTTTTGCTATGCTGAAGCGGAAGGATGCGCCGGACGCGGAATTGCTCCAGTCCTGCCCTAATCCCGAAAAGTGCAAATATGCCGGATATTATCGTGATGGTTTTCCGGAACTGCGCAAAAAATCGGAAGTTGAATTTTCAAAAATAGACGCCCCTGCCATCCGCAAAGAATTGGAGTGCCTGAAATATCCCCTGTATTTTTTTGATTACGAAACATATATGTCGGCCATTCCGCCATTTGACGGGACGAGGCCGTATCAGCAAATTCCTTTTCAATATTCTTTGATGGTAAAAGACGGCCCCAAGGCAAAAGTCCGCCATTCGGAATTTTTAGCGCGCGAATTTAAAAATCCCGCGCCGGATTTGCTCGCGCAATTGAAACGCGAGGTTGGCCCCAAGGGGAGCGTCATTGTCTGGTTTGCTTCTTTTGAGATGGGTTGCAATGATGAAATGGCGCGGATGGAACCGAAGTACGCTGATTTTTTGAAAGCGATGAATAGCAGGATTTTTGATTTGATGCTCATTTTTAAATTCAAGAGGCAGATGTATGTAAAAAGCGAATTTCAGCAAAGCGCATCGTTGAAAAAAGTGCTTCCCGTGATGTGCCCGGAGCTGTCTTACGAATCGCTCACGATTCAGGAAGGCGGAACCGCGGCGGCAAGCTGGCCGATTTTGACCGGCAGGACACTGGCGGAAAAAGAAAAAGCGCAGTTGGCGGAAAATATGCTAACTTACTGCAAAAGGGACACGGAAGCGATGGTCGGCATACTTGAAAAACTGGAAAAGGAAATCAAAAAATAATACAATATTAGTATATGAAAAAAGTAGCGATTTTTGACATAGATGGAACAATTTTTCGTTCCAGCTTGCTCATAGAAATTACTGACGCGCTTATCCAAAGCGGTGTTTTTCCGTCATCCGCGAGAAAAATTTACGCCAAATCATATAAAAATTGGCTTGATAGGCGCGATTCTTACGACAAATATATCGGCGGGGTGGTGAAATCGTTTGAAAAACACATAAAAGGCGTGAAGCACGAGAAATTTTTGGCAATTGCGAAAAAAGTCGTCGCTTTCCATCAGAATCGGGTTTATCGCCACACGAGGGATTTGATACAAAAGCTTCGCAAAAAAAATTATTATTTGCTTGCCATTTCAAAATCGCCTCGCGAGATTGTGGAGGAATTTTGCAAAAAATTGGGATTCGACAAGGTTTATGGTTTGGTTTATGAGATAAAAAATGAAAAATTCACGGGCAGAACTTTATATTGGGATTTGATGAGCGATAAAGCGAAAATTTTACGGCGCGCCGTAAAAAAAGAAAATTTGACGCTTAAAAAATCAATGGGAGTGGGCGATTCGGAGAGCGACATAGCATTTTTAAAACTTGTGGAACGGCCGATTTGTTTTAATCCGAACAGCAAATTGTACCGGCGCGCTAAACGCTCCGGCTGGAGCGTAGTCATTGAAAGAAAAGATGTGATTTATTTTTTGTAGCCATTATTAAACGCATAATCAAAAAATCCCTACGTAAGGGATTTTTTGATATGCTCTCGGCAGGAATCGAACCTGCATCACGAGCTTCGGAGGCCCGTGTACTATCCATTGTACTACGAGAGCAAATTACTATTATTAAAGCACAAAATTAAAAAACCGTCCATTGTAGGACGGGTGATAATTTTTTTATGAGCGGTTTGGGTAAGGATATTTTTTGATAATAACCTTGGTGCCTTTTTCGGCAAAATTTTGATTTATCCATTTGGCATCATCCAGGAAAAGGCGGACGCAGCCGTGGCTCGCGTGTTTGCCAACCATTTTTTCTGAAGCATGAAAGCCGTAGAGGCGGCCGTATTTTTTCAAAATGTGCGGGGGAAGACGTCTGTAAAATCCAACGAACCAAGGCGTCGGAGCACATGGTTCTTTTTTGGGACAACCAATGGGATAAGTATGCGAACGTGTTTTTTCATTTCCCTTCATTGTAACGCCGAGATCGTCTCCGACAATCGTCCGGCATCTGCGCCAAGTATCAAGGCAGCGGTCCATTCCGCCGATAGCCGGGCCCCAGCGGAGAAGTTTTCCTTGTGGCGAGTAGGCGGCCCAAGCGAGGATCGCGGGATCAAAGATTAGAATTTTTTCTTCCGGTGCGATAATCCAATCGGGGAAAGGCGAGAAGTCCATGAGTTTTTTTCCATCATGATTTTTTGGCACGGCGATGAACATGCCTTTTTTTAGAACGATGTTCAGGCGGTTTAGTTTTTGGATCAGTTCGCGCGTGGCCGTGTTCGGAAAGAGATCTTCCCACGTTTCGGCAATTTTCTTTTTGGCGCCGGTTTCTTTGACGATGACGCAATCAAATTTTTCTTTGTTTTGGCAAAGTTTCCAGCCGATGGTGTCGCTGTATGGCACTTTTGGTTTTTCTTTGGCAAAAGCTGGTGAAATTGTGAAAAGAACTGAGAAAAACAGCACCGTTACAACTCTCATTACCGTCTCCTTCCATACTACTAATAGTAGCAAAAAGCGGGGTTTGTGTTAAGTATGGGGCTTGCCAAAAATTAAAAAATATAGTAATATACTATATAATCAATGTGCGGTTAAGGTGCCCCATTTATGAGGGCGTGTAGCTCAGTTGGTTAGAGCGCAGTCCTGATAAGACTGAGGTCGATGGTTCGACTCCATCCACGCCCACCATTTTTCGCGCCAGTGAAAAATGCCCTTCGTAGCTTTAGCGAAGAATGGGCTATATATTTAGAAGTGATATCAAAGATTGTTTATAGTGGCGCTTCAAATGGCAGGCCACTAAAGTTAATATCGCGCCGAGGTAGCTCAGTGGTAGAGCAAATGACTGAAAATCATTGTGTCGCGAGTCCGATCCTCGCCCTCGGCACCATGTTAATTTTAGAATAAATTGTTTCGTCGTTTTGGGCGGGGCGATTTATTATATCGGGGAGTAGCTCAGTTGGCTAGAGCACCGCGTTTGGGACGCGGGGGCCGCAGG
>CAZFZQ010000033.1:0-9347 GCA_964522845.1 uncultured Gammaproteobacteria bacterium
CCCTATAGTTTCTTATGAAACACCAGCCTTCTCCAATCAAAAAATCCGATATTATCGGATTTTTTGATATGCCCCCACCATGAGTTTAACCCAGCACTAACTTGCCCCCGGGAGGAATTGAACCTCCATTTAAAGCTTAGGAGTCTTCCGTTCTATCCGTTGAACTACAGGGGCAAAAGAGGCAAGTTAGTGCTGGGCGGGCATGGATTTAAAGCTTCCCACTTCGCTTTCCAAGCTTCGCGGGACAAGTAGGAGTCTTCCGTTCTATCCGTTGAACTACGAGGGCTCAGGCTATGGCGGGCAGGCTCGCCCGCTAACGCCTTGAGCGTAGCGACTGGCGAGCGGGTATCCATTGAACTACGAGGGCAGTTGATATAGGAGAAATCTGACGTGTGTTTCGCATGAAACAGAATAGTTATCCACTTCAACAAATAAAATAATACTCTCAAATCCAACGCTTATTCACACCTTATCCACTTTTACAGAATTTCTGACCATATCTTTCTTATGGCTTATCCGGCAAATCTTTCTTCGAAGTTAAGGACATAAAAACCGATTTTTAATCTTCCTCAATAAACATCTTTATTATGGACCTAGGCGGAATCGAACCGCCGTCTCCGCAATGCGAATGCGGCGTACTACCTCTGTACTATAGGCCCACCAAAAGATGTCTAACGTCTATTCTATGCGTCGCAAAATACTATTCTTGGCTTTATTTTTCTTAAAATAAACTAATAAAAGCATAACACAAAATAATAAAATAATCAACCCGGCTTGACAGATCGCCCTATTTCCGTTAAACTCCTAATAAAGAAAAGGGGGGAATAAAATGGCAACGATCAAAGTTCTCCAAGTTCATGAAAAATTTGATCGAGCCCGATTACAAGATTATGAGTTAGCTGATTTTGAAGGGGAAAATCGCGAAAAAACTATGCGCGCAATTTACGGATACCGCGCAGACGAAGCATCGCCATACATCACGGTGCGCGAAGTTCTCTCACGCATTTCGCCGACGCTAAACTATATCTGGTACAAACTTGCACACAACAAACTTTATCTTTACAAAGACTGGCGGCATATCAGCCAAGGAGAATGACCATGCCAAAAATCAAAGTGCTTCAAGTTGACCAATGGACTTCTACCGGCAACATCACAGATTTTACCATGAAAGATTTTGGACTGGGAAAGGTGCAGGGAGGGGATTCTGCCGCCGTGAAAGTCATCTTCGGCGGTTCAGCCATGATTCGGTGGGTTGATAAAGACGACAGGCCGCCCATTGCCCACGTCTGGTTCCGGACGGACAGAAAAACCCGCAAGCTCAAACTCTTTAAGGCCAATTACGATTCCAGCGATTAGAACATATAAACTAAACACACTATTCTCTAATTCGCGCGAATTAGGGATATATTACACGAGCGGAAACCTCCGCTCTTTTTTTATTAAAAAATCCATCCGAAAAGGATGGAATTAATTTTATCTCAACGCCTCAAGAGCAATTTTTGCGCCCGGAACACCGGAAGTAAGAATCATAATGCCAAAGAGCAGGCCGGCGACAACAACATAGGACGCGATTGATTTGGCAATTTGCCAACCGTTCATCCGTGGAATCAAATTTGTCAGATTAACATCGCTTAGCGCGCCGGCAAGTCCCCATATCCACAATTTAATCGCCTCTTCTTTTCTATTATTTTGCCAATGCTCATCAGCCCATCTTAAAGTTTTTTCTGAATAAAAAGGCGAATCCTTCCGCGATGCAAGTTGTACAAAAAGCTCTTCATTGCTAATCGCTTTTCTATAGGTGCCAAGCACATCACAGCTCTTATGCATCCCTCTGCATTTAGCTACCTCAATAATTGCCGCCGGATCAATTGCCGGTTTTAGATAAGCAATAAATTTTTCCAGCTTTTTTGTCAAATCTTTGTACGGTTCCCCTTCAAGGTCTTGACTAATTGCCCATTTTATACTAATATACTTTCAATGCTGACGTACGCAGACGAGTTTCGTAATTCAAGGAGTATAGGATATCGCACCCTACAAAAGGAGGCCATGATGACACAAAAAGTTGTGGAGATTTTCCCGGGATGCAAAATTGTTGACACCTGCGCGGGCAAAGTCATGACCGGAGCGCCATCGGATATTTTGAAGGTATTCTTGCGGCGCAAAATGGAAATTCCCGATAAGATTATCCTTCCCGATATTTTTTACAATTATGGCGTAGTGCAGGCGAATTTGGAATTTCTGCTTTACCACAATATCTTCTTCCGGGGAAACCAAAGAAAGCTGACGTTGATCAGCAATCCGGAAGGACTGGAACGGGCGCATGAAATTCTGCGGCTTTCATTATTCGGCCCGAACGAAATTGAAATGCGGCGCTGGCGCATTCCGGAGCCGGTTATTCTAACGCAACTGGCGCTAAAAGAATACCTGGGCATCAAAATGCTGGGCGGAGAAGCTGTCGTTGACGATCTGGTAGATTTCATTCCATTCAAAGATAACCAAACGGAAATCAACGGCGCCAAAATTCAGCATCCGGATACGAATATTTTTAAATTCACGGAAAACGGTGTTGAAACATTGGTTGACATCAATCTTGCCGAAAAACAACCGCCGCCGCTTGCCATTCCCGCGCCCCAAAAAGTAATCCCACGATCAATCTTCGGGATAACGGCTCTGACCAAATGTTCCAACGGATTTGACCCGACGGGATATACGACCGCGCTTTTGGTTTGGGTGAATGGATTGGGCATATCTCTTGACGCCACCTCGTGGATGAAGGAACACCTAACGGCTTGCGGTATCAATCCGCACGAAATCCGCGCGCATATCATAACGCATATCCATGATGACCATAGCAACATCCTTGACTTGGTCGTGAACGGAAAACCTTTCGTCCTTATTTCCGACAAATTGAATTACGAATGCTTTTGCAGCAAGGCGGCGCTCATTCTTGGCATGGCGAATGATGACATCAAACAAATCGTCAGATTCCTTGAAGTCGCGCCGGAAACACCCCTTGACTGGTATGGCGCCAAAATTGAAATCTGGCCGACGGCACACCCCATTCCAACCTTTGGCGTAAAAATCAGCATGGCCGGAAAATCTATCTGCTACAGCAGTGATACTTTGTGGGGAAAGAAGCTTCGCGGACTTCATGAGCGGGGGACTATGCCAAAAGATTTTTGCGAGACGCTGGAAAATATGCCGCAAAAAGGCAATAGCATTGTTTTCCATGATGCCGGCGGCGGAGCGATTCATCCCGACCCGATTGAAATTGCCGGACTTTCGGAAATCGCGAAATGCCCCGTTGTCCCGACTCATCTGGCGAAAATTCCCGAGGAACTGTCCGGCAAACTTGAGGCGGCCGCCACGGGAAAAAGCTGGGAACTGATCCCGCAAAAAGATTTAAACGCCGGGGACATTCTGCAAGCGCTCCGTTCATCCGCGGTGGAAAACCTTTCCGACGATTGGAAATCAGTTATTATTTCCTGCGCCGAAATGCGCGATTTCTCGCCCGGAGAGGTGATTGCCAAAGAAGGCGAGACCGGAAAAAACTTTTGTATTATTATCGCGGGCAGCACGGAAGTCCTGCATGATTAGGAAATTATCGCGGAACTCTCAACCGGAGATTTTTTCGGAGAAATGTCTTTGATGTATGATGCGCCATGCAACGCAACCGTCAGAGCAAAAGGTCCGACGAAAGTTCTGGCTATCCCGCGCGGCATCTTTCCCCAAATCGCCAAAAATTCCGGCTTTTCCAGATCGCTCTCCGCGATTCATAAAATGCGCCCGCTTATTCTGCGCTTCCCCATGCTCCGTTCTCTTCCCATCAACATACAAAATGAAATTTATCGCCGCGCGGAAATCCGCAAATTCAGAGCGGGAGAAATGATTTTGCAAAAAGGCGATCCGGGCGATTGTCTTTACGGAATTTCCAAAGGAAAAGTGGATGTTATGGCGGGCAAAACGGTGCTGGCAACGCTTTATCGAGGCCACATCTTTGGCGAAATGGCGCTTTTGGGCAATGGCATAAGAAACGCCGATGTGATTGCCACAACCGATGCGGAACTTATCGTTCTTGCCAAAAACGATTTTGAAGAACTGGTCAAAATGTCCGCTATGTTGCGCTATCAATTGAAAATACTGATAAAAAACAGAATATAAAAAAATAAGCTCGAAAACGATTTTCGAGCTTTTTTAAATTTTCACAATCATGGCGCTACAATCATGGTGCAAAGGTATCCGTCATGCACGAGCGATGTGCCCGGTGAAATTTTCAGGGACTCGGGCCGGATTGCTCCGATAATTTCATCAACATCAAGCCCGGCATAAATCGGACAGTAGTTATCGGGACTATCAAGACTGCCGGTGTGCAGATAGGCGCGCGAAGCGCAACCGCCGCGGCAAGTTTCGCCGAAGCGGCAATCGCGGCAGAAAGCCGGAAAACGCGTGCGCAAGGCGCGAAAAACTTTTGATTCGTAGATTTCCGCCAATCCGTCTTGGGCAACGGAACCGCCTGACCATTTCTTTCCTTTGAGATACACGCAAGGCGTAACCGTAAGGTCTGTCTGAATGCGGCAGGAAAGCTTTCCGCACGGACATCCGTCAGCCGGATTTTTGTCCGGCCGCCCCAGAATATTCGCAAGAAGCGGGTCGGAAAGCGAAACAAAAGTTGCGCCCTCTTTGGCCAAAAGTTTTATGACCTCCCAAAATCTTTTGGCACCGATTTCCAGGCGGGATTTGCCACGGCCGGTTTTGCGGAACCAATTTGCCCGCCAAGTCGCTCCGTATTTGGCAGAGAATTCCAGAAGTTCCTTGATGATGTCGTCCGATGTTTCGCTCGTTACGCAAGTCACAACCGAACGGGGAATGTCAAGCTCCCGGCAGCGCGCCAGGCCGCCTTCAACCCATTTCCAAGCCAGCGGGTGGCGGCGAAATTCGTTATGGCGCTCGGGGTCGGCAAAGTCCAGCGAAATATCAACATCATGAAAAATCTTTTTGAAGAGCTCGGGATTCATGAAAATCGGCGTTGAACCGTTTGATGTTACCGCTTGCTTCACATGCGGATAACGGCCGGAAATATATTCCGCGAGCGCTACCGCGTTTGGATTAAAAGCGAATTCGCCGGTGCCGTAATTGATGTCGTGGATTTCCGGACAGATTTTGTCGGCAATCAATGCCAGCTCATCAAAAGTGTATTCGTGAGAAGCTGAAGTGCTCGCGCCGTAACAGTGCTTGCATTTCATATTGCAAATGCCAAACCCCCAGCCGATGCTTTTAGGAACCATGCGGCACCTCCGTCGTCATGAAATCGCAGATGAACTCCTGCAAAACCCGGGATGTTTCCTCGATATTCAAGTCCGTGTTGTCAAAGGACACCACTCGAACTCCGGACAAGGCAAACTTTTGAAGATATGCCTTCTCCCGTTCCATAATCCAGGAAGGGTTGTTAATAATCCTCTGATGCGCCGCGGAGTAAGGCATATTTCTCAATCGTCTGATTCTTTCTTCCGGAGAACACTGGAAATAAATCACTAAATCCGGACGAATGACGAATGGCGCGATGCACCCAAAAGCCAAACGATCCAAAATTCTTTCCGATTCCGGCACATGCGAAGCAACAAAAAAGAAATATTTATCCATCAAAACCAGCTTTCCATTTTGAAGCGCGGGCATCAAACAAAAGTAAGTTGTATGCAGAAGCTCCAAGGCAAAAGCCCAGCCGGCGAGAAACTTTTTCGCCAAACGGCCGAAGAATCCGTTGCCAGCCACGCCCTTCAGGTATACGGCGTCAAAGTGTTCGGCAAAATATTGCAAAATATCTTTCAAAGCCGTTGTTTTTCCGGCGCCGTCAATCCCTTCAACCAGAATAAATTTTCCCCGCCATCTATTCTTTATCATAACGCGACCTCCTCGGGTTTGAACTTGCGACACAGGCAAACCGGCCGATATTTTTCCGATTTCAACAGGTTTTGAAACGCGGGATATTCCACGCACGAACCTTGCTTTTGGAAGAGCGGCAGAACATGCTCGTTGTAATATCCGCCGTTCCACAAACGCTCGCCCTGCCAAATTTCGGATAAAGTTTTATGATGCAAATTGCCAAGCGGCTTGCCATAGGCGGCCATAATCGCGCAAGGATAAACCTTGCCGTCCGGCAGAATCTGCAAATGCCACGGGTCTTCCAAATAACAGCGCGTTTCAACTCGCGACGCGATTTCAGTTTCAAGAAGCGGAACTTCCAGCGAGATTTTGATCTTGTCGGCCAAAGGCAGAAGATCTTGCCGGATTTTCTTGAGCCACTCCAAAGCAGAAGCAACATTGGCAGCATCCATCGTGCCCCGGCCAATGGGACTAAAGAAATAAAGCCCATGCTCCCGCGCCCCTAAATCAATTGCCAGCCGCGTGATATCGGCCAAATCGGAAAAGTTGGAAGCGAAAACAACAGAATTTATTTTGGTCTTGATGCCGGACGCCACTGCGGCCCTGATATTCTTAAGCACTTGTTCAAACGCTTTTTCGGAAATGCCGCGAATGCGGCTATGCGTCTCATGCGTCGAGCCATCCAAACTAATAGCGATTTCATTAAGCCCGGCATCTTTGAATTCTTTCAAATCTACCGCCGTCATTAACATAGAATTGGTGACAAGTTCGGTTTTAAGCCCGAAATTTTTAATTGCCAAAAGCAAAAGGATGCCGATGTCTTGCCGCATAAGCGGCTCGCCGCCGGTGATGTCAATCCGTGTTCCACCAATTTGTGTATTCTCATGAGGTAAGCTCATAATCTCGAGGTAACGCGTTCCGCCCAAAGGAAGTGCGCCCGACCAAAAACAACAGTGCCGGCAACGCAAGTTGCAACTATTGGTTACATTAATATCCAACTTCGGCAAGTTGCGTCCTTTTTCCATGTGTTCTCCTTTCGGGACTGTTGTTAAAGACCATTTCCGCTCCAATGGCGGATATACTATTTAACCAAATTTTAAGTCGTTTGTCAATATGCTTGCCAAATATGCTTGCCAAAAATATTTTTTTGGAATAAATAAACCGAACCTTCTATCGGCTAATTCGCACGAATAAGGGATATACGGAAACTTCCGCTCTTTTTTAATAAAAAAGCCTAATACTGCTTTTATCTCGCGGACTTGACAAAATTATCAGTTTTTGTTAAAGTATGCGCAAGCGACGCTAAGTGTCGCAGCGAGGAAAACAATGAAAAAGCACGCTCTGTTCTTTTTGGCTATTTGTCTGCCTGCGTGCGCAGGCTTTGAAAGAGGGTGCAGCTCCTGCGTGGCCGAAAACTTCGCAACCGATTGGATCGTTCTCCAATATAAGTTTGACGGCGAACCAATGAACTGCTGGAAACTGGCAAACACCAGTATCACCAATGAGGAAAGTTCAGATGGTATTTATTGGAAAGATAGGCGGGGCGGCCACCTGGTTCACATTTCCGGCTGGTATAATCGCGTTCAGGTATCCGGCGGAGATTGGAACGGAGCGGCAAAACATTTGAGCTTGAATCTTGAATACTGCACTAACGGCAAATATTTCTTGCCGAAAAATCCTCTGACAGAAAAATCAACGCCATAGCACATAACGGAGCAGAAAATTTCTGCTCTTTTTTAATTAAAAAAGAGCTGTGATACAGCTCTTTAACCCATCAAGTCAGATTCTTTGATCTTTGAAAATACGGAAAGGGCCAAAAGGGCTATTCCAAAAAACATCAAAGTAACTTTTAGCGACGCGTACATTAAGATGCCGGCCATGGCGTAACAAATAACCTTAGCTATGTTCCGCATCATGGAAATTGCCGAAAGAACAGTTGCCCGATTGTGCGACTCAATATACTTTTGCATATAATTTTGGTCAAGTGTCCAACGTGCTATTCCAAAACCGGAAATAATCGCGAAACAGCAAGCCGCCAAAATTATATTTTTAATCAGCGCTAAAACAATAAACGCTCCGCCCGACAATAATACGCACGACAGCCAAAAATTCTTTTTTGACCTTGCCAATCTTTCCAGCCGCGCAAAATTATCCGTAACAATGATCTGGCTTATTGAAAGAGTCAAATGAAAAAATCCAAAGAATCCCAAGCCAACATCAAAACTCTTTAATACCGGCTGATACAACCAAACTAATATAAAAGAAAGGCTGAATACCAACACTCCGTTTATAGATAACAAGCGAAGAACGCGATGGCGAACCAAATGTTTTAATCCGCCGAACATCAACAAGCCATAGTCGCGACCTCGGTTTGTACCTATTTGCGGTTCATAAAAGCTTAGCGCTACAAAAAGGGCCAAACAGCCAAGTATTGCATCAATAAACATAGGCGCGCGGAGGCCAAAATATCCCGCGACAATACTGCCGAGCGGCGCCGCAATCAACATTCCTACAAGACCAAGACAACGCTTCTTTCCAAAAATATTTTTGGATTCTCCCTCGCGTCTGATTGATTTTAAGCTGTCGTAAAGCAGGGCATCTTCCGCGCCGGAAACGAATGAACACCCAACCGCCAATAAAAATTCGGCGAGTGCGAATATCCAAAAATTCGGTTTGGAAATATAGACCAGGTTGCCGACAACGCCTATGGCGACGCCCAACACAACCGAAGCTTTTCTGCCAAAATAATCAGCTACCGCTCCCGTAGGCACTTCCATAATAAAAATTACAGCCGCAAACCATATTTGCAATACCATAATCTCCGCAAAGCTTATTTTGCCCCAATCCGTAAAAAATGGGACCAAAATGCCGCTTAAAAAATGGCAACTTGCTAAAAAAGCAAAAATATATGCTTTTCTAATGTTCGCTTGCGCCAGCATCGTCTTCTCCTTTCTTTGTTAAAGAACTAAAAAGACCCCTCAAGAAGGGGCCGGGTCTGTCAACTTACGATTTTTATATTTTAGTTAAAAATCTTATGCAAACAGAACTGACCCCTTCTTTCCGCAGACGGGGTACCATCAATAATAGACCATTTTTTGTTCATTTCAATATATTGCATAATACTTAATTTATACCACGCTTTTGCTTTTTTGTCAAATCTTTGAGAACATATAATTAAATAACTCTTGCATCTATGCAATATATTACTCTGGCCGCTTTGGGGGTTTTGATCATCGCCGTGTTTTATCTGGCCACCAAGAAGGGGACGGACGCGTCGCAAAATAATCAGCTGCAAAATTTGCAAAACGAATTAAAAAGCATCCGCGAAGAAATGAAAGGATCGCTTCAAACCAATTTGGATTTTGTGCAAAAACAAATGGGGATGAGCGGACGGCTGATCCAAGAAGTCACGGGCAAACTCACAGAACTTCACGAAACCAATAAACAAGTCGTGGGTTTCGCCGCGC
>CAZFZQ010000034.1:0-9096 GCA_964522845.1 uncultured Gammaproteobacteria bacterium
GCCGAAGGCATAACAGGGTCAAAGTTGGTCTTACTGGGCATAACTATTTAAAATTTTCTTTTTCAATCTCCTTAATTTTTTTAAGCCGCCTTGCGTGGCGGCCGCCGGAAAATTTAGCCGAAAGCCACGCTTTCACAATCCGCTTTGCTTTTGATTCTGGCAGTCCCCATCCGGAAATGGATAAAACATTCGCATCGTTATGCTCGCGGGATTTTTTTGCCGTCTCTTCATTATATACAACCGCGGCGCGCACGCCCGGGAATTTATTAGCCACCATGCCCATGCCTTCGGCCGAACCGCAAACCAAAATACCCTTGTTCTTTTTCGGATTTACCGCCACCCCTTGCGCCACCCGCACGCCAAAATCCGGATAATCATCTTTCGGGTCAAATTTCAAAGCCCCCAAATCCTCAAATTTTATTTTTTGCGCGGCTAAATATTTTTTCACAGCTTGTTTTAATTTAAAACCGGCATGATCGGCTCCCAAATACAACATATTTTTATGTTTTAATTATACTTTTATTTTACACCACTTCAATAAAATAAAAAAATCCGTCGTTGACGGATTTAAGGAACAACGAACATCCGATGGAAACTTTTTCCAAAACCGACAGCTCTGATATCTATGGTGTCGCCGGACAAAAACTTATCTGCCGGATAGCACGCAATAGGCACGAGAGAAACGGCGTGATAAGCCATAACTTTCTTTCCCCGCCGCCACATCTGATGGAATCCGGACCGCGCGTCAAAACGCTCATCTTCTTTTCCGGCATTTTTGTAGACAAAAACGCAATATTCGTCCACTCTGCCTACGACAGCAAGCTGAGGGCTGGCATCGGCTTCACTTAGAATGTGAAACTTAGAAACAATTTCACCGGCTTTATTATCAATCTTCGCGATTTGTTTTTTTAACCAAGCCGTATCCATTTTGCCATTGTCATGCTTCAGCAGTTCCCGCCATAGTTTTTGAAACAAGAATGGCGATTGCCTGTGGAGCTTGCGGACAATATATTCCAATTGTCCGTAACGGCAAGAAGCCAGAGCTTTCATTGGCTTGTTATCCGGCAAAGACGGGAAAGAATATTCTCCGCCATAATTTCTTAATACCGGCTGGTTCCATTCCGGCCCATTGCAAGTATTATGAATATTATACGTGCAAAAAATGCTTTCGGCGTAAACTGCGAAAAATTCCCGGACGATTCTTGCCATTACCACAGGGTCTCTAAAAGTAAGCGCGTGCGTTAGTTCGTGAGTCAAAACAATTCTTAACGATTCCTTGTCCCGGAAAAGCGTTGCCGGCAAATAGATAGACGCCATATTATAACCCTTGAGCCGCCCTTCGGGAGAAAAATACGGCACGCATCCCGTTTCTTTTTCCAATTTTTCATCGCATACATCATATTTTTTTAGATCCACCGCGATTTTTTCAAACGGCGCCACGCCTAATGTTTGCAGATTAGCGCAAATTGCCTTCACGTCTTTTTGGAACTCATCCGAGCAATGCCCATTCTTTTTTGATTTGCATCTGATACCCATGTCATGATCAAAACAAGTAATAATAAAAGTTTTGACGCCACTAGCCGCGGCGGTTTCTGCGGGCTTTGGCTTATTGGCTATCTTGCCGGGAACGGCTCTGTCTGGGACAGAAACACTTACATAACACAAACTAAGCAAACCGGATGCGACAAAGAGAAATATGATAATCCAAAAAAAACGATCAATCAGAAGATTTTTTGTTCTTTTCTTAAACAAGGGCGCACCTCTTGTTGGTTTTGATTGTCAAGCTACTATAATTATAGTAAGCACAAAACCCATAAAAGTCAACTCTTCCGGAAGTTGCGTAAAATTTATTTTTAAGCTAAAATAAACTTATTGTAATCGCGTCATTGCGAGGAGCGTACTCGCGACGCGGCAATCTTATAAACAACGGGATTGCCACGCCCTGACTACAGGGCTCGCAATGACAAAAATATATGGACAATAAAATCATCCAAAATGAAGAAGAAATTTTAAAATTCTGGCGCGAAAAGAAAATTTTTGAAAAATCCGTAGAAGGGCGGCCCGAAACTAAGCCGTATGTTTTTTATGATGGCCCGCCTTTTGCCACGGGGCTCCCACATTACGGTCATATCGTCGCTTCTTTAATGAAAGACATTGTCCCCCGTTATTGGACCATGAAGGGCTATCGCGTGGAGCGCAAATGGGGCTGGGATTGCCATGGATTGCCGATTGAAAATTTAGTCGAACAAAAATTAAAAATCAAAAGCCACAAAGAAATTGTGGATTTTGGCGTGGCCAAATTTAACAACGAGTGCCACGCGATGGTTTTGCAATACGCCAAAGAATGGAAAAAAGTTATTGAACGGATGGGCAGATGGGTGGACATGGAAAACGATTACAAAACCATGGATATAGAATATATGGAATCCGTCTGGTGGGTTTTTAATGAGCTTTGGAAAAAAGATTTGATTTATCATGGCTACAAACCAATGCACATCTGCCCGCGTTGCGAAACCACGCTTTCAAATTTTGAGGTGACGCAAGGATACAAAGATGTAAAAGATATATCGGTGACAGTGAAATTCAAAATTCAAAATTCAAAGTTCAAAGATACTTATATTCTTGCCTGGACTACTACTCCCTGGACCTTGCCGGGAAATGTGGCGCTGGCGGTAAACGCAGGTATTAAATATCAAGTATTAAGTATTATTGGGGAGGATGGATTGCTTATAGTTGCAAAAGATAGGACGGCGGATGTGATGAAAGAAAAAGAATACAAAGTTGTTAAAGAAATTCGCGGCAAAGATCTGGTCGGCCTGGAATATGAACCAATTTTTCCGTATTTCAAAGATACAAAAAATGCTTTTCGCGTGCAGGCGGGAGATTTCGTGACGACCGTTGACGGCACGGGCGTAGTGCATATCGCGCCGGCCTTTGGCGAGGATGACTATGAGGTTGGAAAAAAAGAAAAGATCGGCTGGGTCCAGCATGTTGGAATGGACGGCCGATTTACGGCTGATGTGGCGGATTTCTCCGGAATGGAAGTAAAACCAAAAGAAGACCCGGCATCAGCGGATGTGGCAATTATAAAATATCTTGCCGCGAAAAATTTAATTTTTTCAAAAGCAAAATTTGAACACAGCTATCCGCATTGCTGGCGTTGCGATTCCCCTCTTTTGAATTACGCCACTTCCAGCTGGTTTATAAAAGTGACGGAACTCACGGCGGACTTATTAAAAAATAATAAAAAAATTAGCTGGGTGCCGGAACACATCAAAGACGGCCGGTTTGGCAAATGGCTTGAAGGCGCCAGGGACTGGGCCGTTTCCCGCAACCGTTTTTGGGGAGCACCGCTTCCGATTTGGCAATCAAAAGACGGCGAGACAATTTGCGTCGGCTCGGTCAAAGAATTGGAAAAATTATCCGAAGAAAAAATTACCAATATCCATAAACATTTGATGGATGAAGTTGTAATTAAAAAAGGCGGAAAAGAATTTCATCGCGTGCCGGAAGTGCTTGATTGCTGGTTTGAGTCCGGTTCAATGCCTTATGGCCAAATGCATTATCCGTTTGAAAACAAAACCAAATTTGAAAAGAGCTTCCCTGCGGAATTTATCGCCGAAGGCCAAGACCAAACACGCGGATGGTTTTATACCCTCCATGTTTTGGCAACGGCTTTGACGCAGGGCAAAGAAAAATCAATCCCCGTGAAAAATTCCGAACCGGCTTTCAAAAATGTTATCGTAAACGGCATCGTGCTGGCGGAAGACGGCAAAAAAATGTCCAAGCGCCTAAAAAATTATCCCGATCCAATGGAAGTTATTGCGAAATACGGCGCGGATGCCATGCGTTTTTATCTTGCCACTTCGCCAGTGATGTACGCGGAAAATCTTAATTTTTCAGAAAAAGGCGTCTCTGAAATGTGGGGCAAACTTTTGAACACCTTGTCTAACGTGCTGGAATTATATTTAATGAATCATCCTTCGCATAAAGCTTCGGACGACACGCGGCAACCGCAACCCTCTCATGTGTTAGATAGGTGGATTTTGACAAAGCTTGAAAAATTAAAATCCGAAGTGACGAAAAAAATGGACAGTTATTTGCTCGCGGAAGCCGGCCGGCCAATGCTGGATTTTGTAACAGAATTATCACAATGGCACGTGCGCCGCTCGCGCGACAGAATCAAAGAAAAAGACGAGAAAGCTTTGGGCGTTTTACGTTTTGTACTTCTGGAATTCGCAAAAATATCCGCTCCCTTTATTCCCTTCATGGCTGAACATCTTTATCAAGAATTGGGCGGAAAAATGGAAAGCGTACACCTGGAAGATTGGCCAAAAACAAAAAAACTTTCAAAGGCGGAAACTGATTTGCTTGTAGAAATGCAATCCGCAAGGGATGTGGTGGAAAAGGCGCTCTCTATCCGCAAAGAAAAAGGAATAAAAGTGAGGCAGCCCTTGGCAGAATTGCAGATTTTAGATTTTAGATTGCAGAATGAAATACTAAATATAATCGCAGAAGAAATCAATGTCCATTCTGTTATTCCCGCCCCTCCTTCTGTCATTCCCGCGAAGGCTCGCCTCGCTGAAGCTTTGGCGAAGCGGGCGGGAATCCAGGCTGATAGCGATTGGGTTACAAAAGATAATGTATCTCTAAATATAAAACTCACTCCCGAACTTCGCGAAGAAGGCGCGGTGCGCGAAGTTGTGCGCGCGGTAAATGCCTTGCGGAAAGACGCCGGCCTCACGCCGAACGACAAAATTACCCTGCATCTTGATCCGTCTACGGAAAAACTTTTTGGAAAATTCCAAGACGAAATCGCCAAATCCACCGTGAGTAAAAAAATAATTTTTGCTAAAAAGGATTTAAAACATGCCGGCGAAGTGAAGCTGGATGAAAAAAATATCTGGATAGGCATAGAATAATATGATCATCTCCCTCCAAGGCAAAATTACGCACAAGGAATTGAATTTTTTAATATTGGAAACAGGCGGAGTGGGCTATAAAATCTTTATGAATACCGCCTTGGCGCCGGCCGTCTTAAATGAAGCAAAATTTTTTATTTACGAACATATCCGCGAAGACCGGCACGATTTATACGGATTTTTAACATTTCCGGATTTGGAATTTTTCAACAAACTGCTTTCGGTTGACGGCGTGGGGCCAAAAATGGCGCAAAATATCGCCTCGCTTGGTTTTGATAAAATCCAAAAAGCCGTGGCACAAGGCAATGTTTCAATCATAGAAGCCGTGCATGGCGTAGGCAAAAAAACCGCGCAGAAAATAATTCTGGAACTAAAAGGCTCAATTGACAAAATTCTCTCGCAAGGCAATGTCAATCGCGAAGCCGTGGACGCGCTCGTGGGCTTGGGTTATTCCAAAAACGAAGCCGAAGAAGTGTTGCGCCAATTGGATGACGCCGTTTCCGGCACCGAAGCGCAAATAAAAGCCGCATTAAAATTATTGGGAAGATAGTATGACAAGCGGAAAATTTTTACAATCTCCCGAATGGGAAAAATTTCAAAACTCTTTGGGCAGAAAAACCTGGCGCGTAGATGGCGCCCTTGTTGTTAAAATGGACTTTGCTTTTGGTCTTTATTTTTTATATTCGCCGAAAATTACAGAATCTAAAATTCAGAAATTAGAAATTAAAATAAAAGAAATTGCAAAAAAAGAGAAGGCGGTATTTTGGAGAATTGAACCAACGGAGGCGCCGCCGGAAAATTTTATAAAAACAAAGGATGCCCAGCCCAAATGCACGCTTATCACCGATATTTCAAAACCAGAGGACGAACTCTTGGCCGCGATGCACGAAAAAACCAGATATAATATCCGACTAGCGGAAAAAAAAGGACTGCAAGTTGCAAACGACAGATTTGATGATTTTTACAATCTTTTGCAACAAACATCAGCGCGGCAAGATATAAAATTACATTCAAAAGAATATTACAAAAAACTCGCGGAATTTAATGAAATTTTTATCGCCTATCGCGAAAATATTCCCGTGGCCGCGGCAATGATAAATTTTTACGAAGACACCGCCACCTACCTCCACGGCGGTTCTGATGAAAAATACAAAGCCATGATGGCGCCCTATTTATTGCACTGGGAAATAATAAAAACCGCGAAATCACGCGGCGTAAAATTTTACGATTGGTGGGGCATTGATGAAAAAAAATGGCCTGGAATTACCCGTTTCAAACGCGGCTTCGGCGGCGCCGAAATCTGCGCTCCCGGTACCTACGACCTGCCAATTGACAAGTTTTGGTATTGGGTGTATAAAATAATTCGAAAATAAAAAAGACCTTTCCTGGGTCTCTTTTTTTATCCCCCACCCCCTCTGCCCTGCGGGCATCTCCCCCTCTAAAGAGCGGGGAGAGGGACGGCTCCTTCTGCCTCTGCCCCTCTTCAGAGGGGAAGTGCCCGTCCTCGGGCAAAGGGGTGTTTCGCGGGGGCAATGGGGGATTTTTATTCGTAATTCGTAATTATTAATTAGTAATTAATTTGTCACCTTCCCTCCCGGCGTTACAAACGGATCGTCCGCCAAGGCCGTGGTCTCATCGCCCGCCAAAATAGTGATTGTCCCGCCGGTTGATTTATCACGCGCCGTAAATTCAACACTTTTCAACAAATCCATAACTTTTCCGGCATTTGTTATATTTGGAGTTACCGCCAAATCAAATTGCGCAGATACGGCGCCTAATGACGCTGGCATCAAATTTAATGACCAAACGATTTTTTTCAAAGACGAATCAAGCTCCGCCGTTCCCGCATCGGCAGAGGGCGACGCAAACACCACGCCGTCCGGCAAATTTCCAGCGATGTTCAAATTTTCCAAATCATGCATGGAATTTGTTATTTTCCAATAGACCCGCACCGTAGTTTTTTCTCCCACCTTGGGCGGTATAGGACCGGAGCCGACCGCATTATTATTAGCATCATAGTATCTCGCCTGGCTCGTAAACACCGCATCGCTCAAAACAAAAGTTGTCACTTTTCCGGCTTGCAATTTTCTTTTGACCGAAACATTTCCCGCGCGCTCTATCCCCGCTGTGAGCGACGCGTCCACTTTGTAATCACGGTATGACGGGCTTTGCGGCTTGGAAATTATCCCCAAGGAAAAATCAATATTTTTTTCTTCGCCAGGTTTTATTTTTGCCAAACCCGCGATTTCATTTTTTGTCCAAACCACGGACTCTCCGTCAACGCGCCCGCCATTCGCGTCATTTAGCGATGCCCAATTGACGATCGTACGCCCTTGCTCTTTTGGCACGCCCGCGATATTCATGCGTAATGTCACATTATAAAGCGGGGCATTGCCTTCATTTTTATAAACAATAGAATAATTTATCGGCTCGCCCCAACGCACACCCGCGGCATCTGCGGCGCCATTGGCTGAAACCGTCATCACCAAATCGCCGCCCACAACTTCAGTCGTCATTTTCTTTTCTATCAGCCCCAAAAACGTTCCGTCTTTGTCAATAATGCCCAATTTCAAAATAACATCTTTCACGCCTTTGGCCGCGGAAGAAAACGAACCCTTGATTTCCGCCTCGCCGTCAGCGCCGGCTTCCAGCTTTCCGATTTCCCAGCGATTATTTTTGCCGATGGCGGGCGTAGAAGTGGCTATCACAAATTCATCGGGAAGCACGGCATCAATCGCGACCTTATCCAGCGTTTCATTTGATTTATTTTTATATGTTAATTTGTAAGTCACCGTATCACCGACCGTCAATTTATCCGGCCCGTCAAGCGATCCGTCAAAAACCGAACCGCCGATTGTCACTTCAAGATTGCCGACTTTTTCAAAATTGGAATTAAAGTTGGACGGCTTGTAAGTTAAGACCGCCTGCAGCTGGAGCTTCTCTCCCTCAGGCGCAAAAAATTTTCCCGTAAATTTTACGCTCTTTTCCTCGCCGACCGCGAGCGTTCCGATTTTCAAATTATTTTTATCGCCCAAAATCGGATCGGAACCGGAAAGAATAAAATTCTTAGGGAAGTAAAGGCCGATTTCCGAACTGGCCAAAGGAAAACTTTCGCTGTTTTTATATTTTACCTCATATTGGACAACTTCCCCGGCTGTGACTTTTTGGCTGCCGAGAATATTTATTTTTACATTATCCGACGCGCCCGCGCCAAACCGGCTGAAAAATATTATGCCAAGCCACGAAACGGCCGAAATCAGGCCAAAAAAAATAATCAGCCCGACCAGCATGCTCCGTTTTTTTGGTTTTATTTTTTTGACTTGCATATCAAATTTCTTGCCGCCGTCATCTTGATAAATTTCTTTTAGAGTATTATTTATTTCTTTTTTATTAGGCATAATAGCAGTTAGGTTATCAGGTTCATAGGTGATTAGGTTGACAGGTTTCAGAAACTTTCATTCCTATTAACCTATAAACCTATCCACCTATCAACCTGTTTAGTTCTCTACCACCACTCCGTAATATTTGTCGCTATTTAGATTGGCCTCATATTGCCAGCCGTCATTTTGCAACGCCACGCCGGCGCCCACGCGGGCGACCGTTTTTTCATTATTTAATTTTACGCTGCTTTTGAAAAAAGTATTTTTCGCGCCGGGCTGTTTTTCAATTAACATTGTATAGGTAGAAAAATTATTTGTTAACCCCAAAGATTCTTTATACCCGCCTTCATGGCTGATTATTATTCTATTAGGCAATTTATATTTAAATGTTACCGTAGCTTCCTGCCCCGGGTCAACCATTATCCAATTGCCGAAAACCGTCCGCCCGAATTCATTATTAACGCGCGTCCCGCTCTTAGGATCAACAAAAACCGTACCCTCTACTCGTTTCAAATCCAAGTCCCTCGCGTATCCTTCGCGCACCGGCTTAAACAGCCCGCCCGGCGGGGCGGTGAAGCCCGTAGCTTGCAGCAGTTCCGCGCCTTGTGGCACATAAAGGCGCAGATAGTTTACATTTCTTACGCCGGAAAAAAGCGCGCCCTTCACGCCCGTGTGCCGGCGCGTTATTTTTACCGTATTTACAATGCTTCCATCGGCTCCGATTTCCGAAATATGGCTGATTTCTTTGATAATCTTGCCGTCGGTTTTTTGTCCGGCAATATTGGTGTCAATCA
>CAZFZQ010000035.1:0-9058 GCA_964522845.1 uncultured Gammaproteobacteria bacterium
CGCGGGCGGCGACGAAGCCGCGCTTTTCGCGGCCGAACTTTTCCGCATGTATTCCCGCTTTGCCGACAAAATGAAATGGAAAACAAAAATAATTTCTAGTAACCGCATCGGCATCGGCGGATTTAAGGAAATAATTTTTGAAATTGATGGCTTGGGCGCTTACAGCTGGCTGAAATATGAATCCGGCGTGCATCGCGTCCAGCGCGTGCCGGAGACGGAAAAAACCGGCCGCGTGCACACTTCCACCATCACCGTAGCGGTCATGCCCGAAGTCAGCGAAACGGAAATACAAATTGACCCAAAAGATTTAAAAATAGAAACTTCAACTTCGCGCGGGCACGGCGGGCAATCGGTTAACACCACCTATTCCGCCATTCGCATGACCCATATTCCCACGGGCATCGTGGTTTCTTGCCAGGACGAACGTTCACAACAGCAAAATCGATTAAAAGCCATGGAAGTTATGCGCGCGCGCGTTTTTGCTTACGAAGAAGAAAAGCGCAAAAAAGAAGAAACCGAACTCCGCCGCTCGCAAGTGGGCACGGGCGAACGTTCGGAAAAAATCCGCACTTATAATTATCCACAGGACCGCGTTACCGACCATCGCGTCAAAGAATCGTGGCATAATCTGCTAAAAATTTTGGAGGGCGATCTGGCGCCGATTTTAGAAAAGCTCCGCTCTGTCGGCGCCGACAATCTTGCTGTCTCCGACGACGAAGATTAAATCCCGCAAATTTCCGCGGGATTTTAATTTACTTGCAAAAAAAATTATAATAAAGCATACTATGCACAAATACATTTTCGTAGTCGGCGGCGTGATGTCCAGCGTGGGCAAGGGTATCACTTCCGCCTCAATCGGAAAAATTTTACAAGCCCGCGGCCTGAATGTCACGGCCATGAAAATAGACCCGTATGTTAACGTGGACGCCGGCACCATGAATCCAACGGAACACGGCGAGGTTTTTGTGCTGGCCGACGGAATGGAGTGCGACCAGGACTTGGGAAATTACGAACGATTTTTAAATCGCACGCTCTCCGGAGAAAATTATATGACTACCGGAAGCGTTTATAGCCGAGTTATCCACAAGGAAAGAAATTTGGAATACAATGGCCGGCAAGTGGAAGTTGTGCCGCATATTCCATTGGCAGTTATAGAACAAATTAATAAAGCGGCGCAAAAAGATAAGGCCGACGTAATCCTCGTGGAAATCGGGGGCACGGTGGGCGAATATCAAAATATTTTATTTCTGGAAGCTGTCCGCATGCTTAAACTGCAAAAACCAAACGATGTGCTTTTGGCATTGGTAAGTTTTGTCCCCCAGGCATTGGGCGGCGAGTTAAAAACAAAACCAACGCAATATGCCGTGCGTACAATAAATTCCGCCGGCCTGCAGCCGGATTTAGTCATTGCCCGCGCTGCCGTGCCGCTGGACGAAAAACGCAAAGAAAAAATTGCTTTCAGTTGCAATATTCAAAAAGACGCTGTCATTTCCGCGCCGGACGTAAATAATATATACAGAGTACCGCTGATTTTTGAAGAACAAAAAGTCAGCGGCATTATTTTAAAAAAATTAAAAATAAAAACGCGCGCCAAAAATTTAAAGGGATGGAATGCATTTATTAACAATATTGAAAAATCAAAAAAACCGGTAAAAATCGGCATTGTGGGAAAATATTTTAATACCGGTGATTTTATTCTGACCGATTCTTATATTTCCGTAATTGAAGCCGTAAAACACGCGGCCTATTCTTTGAAAAGAAAACCGATAATTGACTGGCTCTCGGCCGAAGATTTTAACTCCACTTCGCTCGTCCTTCGCGTAAAGCTACGGCACGACACGGTAAAGCTTCGCGGGGCAAGCAAAAAATCTTTAAAAAAACTTTCCCAATACGACGGAGTGATTATCCCCGGCGGGTTTGGCGGACGCGGCGTGGAAGGTAAAATCGCGGCTATAAAATATCTGCGCGAGCACAAGATTCCTTTTTTCGGGCTCTGCTACGGAATGCAGCTCGCGGTAATAGAATATAGCCGCCACGTGGCGCATTTATCCGGCGCAAACACCACGGAAGTCAACCCCAAAACCCCGCACCCGGTTATTACGGTTTTGCCCGGTCAAAAAGAAAATTTGTTGAAAAAAAATTACGGCGGATCCATGCGCCTGGGCGCGTATCCGGCGGTGTTAAAATCGGGAACAACCGCCCGCCGCGCTTACGGGAAAACAGCGATTACCGAACGGCACCGCCACAGATATGAAGTAAATCCTGAATACTTGGAACGACTCGCGAAATCCGGCCTGGTTATTTCCGGCACTTCACCCGACGGAATGCTCGCGGAAATCGTGGAACTGCCAAAAACAAAGCATCCGTTTTTTCTGGCCACCCAATTTCATCCGGAATTCACCTCCCGCCCGCTCTCTCCCAATCCGCTGTTTTTAGAATTTATAAAAAGCTCCCTCCTTCGGAGAAGGGGGAAGAAACAATTATGAATATCAAAGACGCGCTTGCTTGGGGCACGAAACAACTTAAAAGAATAGATACTCCGGCTTTGGACGCGTCAGTTTTGTTGTGCGAAACCATAAAAAAACCAAAAGAATTTTTATATACCTATCCGGAAAAAAAGTTAACCGTTGCGCAGAGAAAAAAATATAAAAAATTTATCCGGCGCCGCGCCAAACACGAACCCGTAGCGTATATTTTGGGCAAAAAAGAATTTTACGGATTTGAATTTTTGGTAAATAAAAATGTCCTCATCCCCCGCCCCGACACCGAAACCCTCATTTCCACCGTCCTCTCCACTATAGGGAGTGAAACTCCCTATAGTTATCCACACCTCTTCGCTCTCGAATTATCGAGAGCTACGCGGTGCAAGCAGGTTATTATTGATATAGGAACTGGGAGCGGGACGATTGCCGTGACGCTGAAAAAACTACTGCCAAAGACACAGGTTTTTGCCTCCGACATCAGCCCCACCGCGCTCGCACTCGCCAAAAAAAACGCCCGCCGTCTTCTTGTCCCGCGAAGCCTTGGCGAAGTGGGAGGCGCAAAAATAATTTTCAAAAAAGGCAACCTGCTTATACCCCTTTTCTCACACCCCACCTCAATCCTCCCCTCTGAAGAGCGGGAGGAGGGGGGAAAATATCCCTCTCCCCTCTCTTTAGAGGGGGAGATGCCCGAAGGGCAGAGGGGGTGTCGTAATTTAATAATAACCGCCAATCTTCCCTATCTTTCCCGCGCGGAGTGGCTGAAAACCGCGCCGGAGGTAAAAAAGTACGAGCCATATGGCGCACTCGTCGGAGGGAAAAAAGGAACGGAGATTTATGAAAAACTTTTTAAAGAGCTCTTACTTCTTCTCTGTCATTCCCGCGAAGGCGGGAATCTCATCGCAAACAAAAAAGATTCCCGCCTTCGCGGGAATGACACAAGGGAAAGCAGAAATGACATGTCTTTATATTTATTTATAGAAATCGGCCACAACCAAAAACCGGCTATCATCAAACTTGCAAAAAAAATCCTCCGCCCCCAAACAATAGAGTTCATAAAAGATCTCTCCGGCAAATGGCGGGTAGCAAAAATTACCTTGACATAATCATAAAAACTATATAACCTACAGCACAGGAGGCAAAAATGGGCGATAAAACCATTGACGACAAAGAAGAATTTAGGCAGGCTATCTTTTACGCCGCAGAAAAAATCGGATATCAAGCCCTTGCTGATGAATTTTTTGTAAGCATAGGAACAATCCGGCGCTGGATTAACGGTAAAAGCATCCCGGCAAAATTGGTGCGGAATAAACTCAAAGAAAGGGCAGTCGTTCTTTTGCAAAAAGCCAACGAAGAAACAGAAAAAAAAGAATTTAGCTCTTTCATTTCCGAAGCGCTAAAAAAGGTCAGCGCGGAAGAAATCGTCCGAGTATGTGGCGACGAAGTGGCAACCACAACGGTTGCGCGCTGGGCGAACGGCTCTGCATCTCCCCATCCAAGAATCAGAAAACTCTTCACACAACTTATACAAGAACTGCTGCAAAACAAAAGAGCGGAATAATCTCCGCTATTTTTTTAAATTATTTTTCCGTCACTTGCCCCAAATCCCCCACAACTTCCACCCAAATCACTCCGCGGTTAAATTGCACGGGCTCGCCGTTCAAATAGAAAAAATATAAACGGTTTTCTTTATCGCGTTTCTCCCAGCGCGCTTCTATTTTTTTACCATCCAAAAACACCAGCGCGTCGCCATTGCCCACGGACGCGATGCGCCGGCGGCTGACTTCGTCAATAATTTCAATGTCTGTCGCAACGACGGCGATATTTTTCGCCAAAATCATCCGGCCGTCTTCGTCTTTGGCATAATCCGCGCCGATCTTCCGGCGGTACTCATTTTTTTCTTTATCATAAACCCAGACCGCGTTATAAAGCGGGTCGTTGCTGAATTTTACAGTGAGCTCTTTGCCCTCTTCCCGCTCGGATAAAAAATCATCATTTTTAAATTCCCATGAATCAAATTTCAAATCCTGGTTTTGCAATTTTTTACTCCGCGCGTCATTCAAAAGTTTTGATGAAGTATAAGCGTTATGCGGCGCGATGCGGTCCTTGGCGCGCCAAAAATAATTGCCATCGCCTTCAATATTTCTTTTCATCAAATCCGCATCAGAAGCAATTATACCCAGTGCTTCCGGGCTGCCGCCAATATGCATCATGAGAGCGCCAAACTCTTGCGCCCAATCAATATAATACGGCCTGATGCTGCGCACCGGACCGATTTTTTTCACTTCTTTATCCGTGGTAAAAATCGCCAAAAACCGCGTGATTCCGCCCTCAACCGGCGCTTCAAATACCATACCCGCGTAAGAGAGCCCTGCCGGAGGCCAAGATTCTTTTTTATTATCTATCATCACTGCTACGGGATATTTTTCCGCCTCGCCCTTCGCCAGGCACGCGCCGTCCAATTTTCCAAAACTGGCGCACTCTTTGCCCGCCACCGTAACCGCCCTGCCCGCCGGCCGTGTAGCAAAAAGCAACCGCGCGCCGGAATAAATCATCAAACCAAAAGCCGCAACCGCAAAAATAACGATAGTGCCAAAAATGATAATTTGATTTTTAGGAATTTTTTTCATAAAAAATTATCTTCCTCCCTCTTGGTACTCCAAGGGGGGAGGTGGCCTCTTGGCCGGTGGGGGATGTATTCTAAAAAAATCCCCCATCGCCCGAGGACGGGCACTTCCCCCTTGATTACAAGAGGGAAGATTAATTCCTTTTCCATTATACAAAAATCCGCCCATTTAGTGAAGCGGATTTTTGCTGATTGATTATTTTTTCTTTTCAGCTTTCTTTTCAGCTTTCTTTTCGGCCGGATCTTTTCCTTCAGCACCTTCTTCAGTTTCTTCCTTGCCTTTCTTTTCAACCGCAACGGATTCTATGGCCGCTTTCTCTTCCTCAGCCGTGGCTAACGGTTTTTCTTCTTCAACCTGTCGGCCGATGGAGGCCACTAAATCATCGGCGCTGTCCAAGACCTCAATACCCTTTGGCAATTTAATATCTTTTACAAAAATCTTAGAATCAAAATCCGCGAGGATGGAAACGTCAACTTCAATTTCGCTCACCAAATCCGCAGGCAAAGCGCGAACCGATAAAACGCTCTTATTGGATAAAAACACGCCGCCCGCTTTGATCGCCGGCGCATCGCCAACGAATTTCAATTCAATCGGCATTTCTAATTTTTCGTTCATGGGAACTTGGCGCAAATCAACATGAGAAAATCTGCTCGTAATTGGATGAATTTGCGTTTCGGAAATCAGTACGGGATATTTTTTACCGTCAGGCATTACCGCATCCACAATAGATGAATTGCCTGCCTTTTCATAAACCTTTACAAATTCGTTATAATTCAAAACCACGCTCTGATTTTTCGCGTCCGGCCCGTAGACTTCAGCCGTAATTTTTCCCTCTTTGCGGAGGATATTGTTTTTCTTATCGCCCTTTACGAGGGTATTTAAAGTGATGGCCATAAATAATGATGTTTAATATAAAAATAAGATAACATAAACGGAAAAAAATGTCAACTTCCACAAAAACTAAGCGGCCGCTTAGTTTTTGTGGAATTAAAAAATCCCGTTTTGGCGGGATTATGACGTCTTTGGAGGAAGCGCCTTGGGCTCTCCGGCGCACTCAAACAGGGCGACTTCGTTTTCCAAAACTTCCTGAAAACCATTTTGGTTCAAAGCGCGCTCCGGAACCGCGAGACGGCCCGGCAATTCCCGCTCCGCATCCCTGAGCTCTTCCAAATACGCGGCGACTTCCGGCCGGTGGTCGCGAGGCGGAAGCAGAAGACCATTCGCCAGTTGAACTTTTGCGGCCAGCTCTTCGCGCGCCGAAGCAAGCATCAGGTGTATATTTTCTTTTTCTTCCCGGCTCATCCGGTCTTCCGCTCCCAGCGTGAGCGCCGCGAGCATCCCGTTCCAGGCCATGGCGCGACGGTTGAAGGCCTCAACGCCTTGCGCAAGCAGGAAGAAAAATCTTTCATTGGCATCGGCCAAAACTTTGTCGTTTTTCTTTTTTGTCCGGCGGGCGTTAAAATGCAATCTGCCCAGGGAAAGAAGGCCAATGCTTGAACAAATCCCCAGCATCAAACCGCTTCCTCCGGAAATCAATATTAGCGCGCCTATTAGTGAAAATATAACACCAGCCACTGCACCCACAATAGAAAAACAGAGCAAGTAATCATCGCCATATGTTGCTCTACTCCACCAGCTCTTATTGCTTGCCAGTGCTTGGGAATATTTGGGTGCCCACGAAGGCATAAACTCAATCGGCTCAATCTTCGCGAGTTTGGTTTCTGTGGCCATAGTCCCCTTCCTTTCAAAGATCCGTCCATTCCACAATTTAACACAGAACTCATAATCCGTCAACTCCGCATCCTCGCGCTCTCCAATATCCCCACCATCAAAAACTTTGAAACCAAAGAGCTTCCGCCCAAACTTACAAACGGCAACGCCAAGCCCGTGACCGGCGCCAGCCCCAAATTCATTCCTATATTTATTGCTGTTTCGCTTAAAAAAATTGTTAAAAATCCAATCGCGAGATACGCGGTAAAATCGTTCTGCCCGCCTTGACTCCAACGCGAGGCAGGGCCGCTTTGCGCTAAATGAATTACCCGCCAAAAAAGCAGGCCGAAGAGCCCCAACACAATCGCCACCATCAAAAAGCCCATTTCCTCGGCAATCATGGCAAAAATAAAGTCCGTATGCGCTTCGGGCAAAAACCGCAACTGGCTCTGCGACCCAAATCCCAGCCCCTTGCCCCAAAGGCCGCCGGAACCAATGGCAATAATTGATTGTTTGATATTATAGCCGCTCTCCAATGGATCAAGCGCGGGATTTACAAAAACCAAAAGCCGGTCTTTTTGGTACGGCTTCAAAACAAATAACCAAGCCGCGAGCGACGCGCATATAAATAGGAAGACAATAATCAAAACGTGCCTCTTGCGCACGCGTGAAACCAGAAGCATTCCCAGCCAAATCAAAAATAAAATAATAGTGGAACCCAAATCCGGTTGGATCAAAACCAGAGCCGCAAAAATCAAAACCGCAACCAAACTTTTAAAAATATCAAGAAATGTAAAAAGATTACGCCCTTCGCGGGAAAAATATTCCGAGAGAAATATCACTAAAATTATTTTTATAATTTCCACGGGCTGGAAACTTAAAGGGCCAAAAAAGAACCAGCCTCGCGTGCCGTGTAGTTTTTGCCCGAAAACCAAAACCGCCGCGAGCGCTAACGCTCCCAAAAAATACAAAATATTTTTTCCGTTCCGCAATTGGCGGTAATTAAAAATGCAAGCCAGAAAAAAAACCAAGAGTCCCAATAAAAATGTCGCGGCCTGTTTTTTAAAATTGGTAAAATCCCCGCCTGATTTTGCCAAGTCAGCGCTGTAAATCGCCGTCAGCCCGATGATGCTCAAAATAAACGCGGGCAAAAACATGAGCCAGTCAAATTTGCGAATGAAAGAATCTTTGAGGTTCATATTAATCTAACTTATTAATCTAACTTATCATCCTATATTCAATCGGGCAAATAAAAAATCCCGCATTACGGAGAATTTTTGTTATAATTTCTATTTCAACTCTATATACCCTCCCTCATCAAACACATTAAACTCCGGCACGACTTCGTATTTTGTGATTGTCGGCAGACCTTCGGAAAATTGCATTTCCAATTCGCGCGTCTCGCCCGAAGTAAAATTTTCCGCGGTTAAATAATTAATAGAGATCAACTGCTCTCCGCGGTAAAGCAAACCATAAAACCCAATGGACTTATATCCATAGGCTGTATTATTTAGGGCGGTAAATTTCAAGCTTGCGATATTTCCGCCATTCTGCACGCTTTTTGGATTAAAAATTTTATTGCTTACGGTTATATTAAAACGCTCGTCGCGCCAGCTCGCGTAGTTTGAAATTTTATGCGGTGGAACCCGGTGATATTTAAGATTCGCCACTTCCAGCCGCACATTGCGCGGACGAAACGCGCTCGCCACTCCCAAATCAACAATATATTTTGTCTCGCCGGGTAAAATAAATCCTTTTTTCATCGCCCCGTCCACTCCTTCGCCCACGAATCGATAATCAAATTCCGCCCACCATCTCGCGAGATTGGGATTTGTCACCTGCGCCAAAAAATCATACCGGCCAATGCCGGCGGAAGCCACCTCCGCTTCGGTAAAACTTACATTTGTCGCCGCGATGGACGCCAAAACTCCGGGCGCGAGCTTCACTTGCAAAGTGGTGTTCAAATTGGCGCGCTCCTTGGGCCCGGTCACAAACGCCCAATCAATAAATCCGATTAAAGCGTATATCCAAAAAATACCGGCAATGCCAATAATAATGCCGGTCAAAATCCGGCGCAACAAAATTTTGTGCGTTACAAACCAGTATCCAAGCGACAATCCCTGCTCGCTTAATTTTTCATCCCCCGAAGGGTCTAAAAGATTTGGCATATTTTTATTATATCATGACTGTCAAGGCCAAATAGAAATTTCATACTTCGAGCCATTTAGAAATTTCATACCC
>CAZFZQ010000036.1:0-8820 GCA_964522845.1 uncultured Gammaproteobacteria bacterium
GGTATGAAATTTCTATTTGGCTCTACTATGAAATTATCATTTGGCTACGACAAGGCCTTTATAGCATCTTTACAAACCGTTTATTTTATGTTAATATAAACATAATGATTTTGCAACTGCGCGGGTATCGTATAATGGTATTATCACAGGTTTCCAACCTGTTGACGGGGGTTCGATCCCCCCTACCCGCTCCAACAAAAAAAGACGGAAAGATCCGCCTTTTTTGTTTGGATAAAAAATCTCCGCGGGGGCGGAGATGGTTAGGGCTGTTTCATTTCTTTTTTATTTTTTCTTCCTCCTGATGTAGATGCCGGCCGCGAGCGAACTGACGGCCAGGGTGCTGATTGCATATTGCCATAGCGGCGCCCTTTTGTCCAGAGGCACTGCGGCTGTTTTGGTGATTTTTATATCATCGGCGCCGCGGGGGAGCAGGCGAAATTCATCTTTGTATTGGCTTACTATACCCGCGATTTGAACACGGTCTTTTTCTTTTAAATTTGAAAAAAGTTTTTGTTTGGTTTTGTCGTAGACCGGAATTTCCTCGCCGTTTGCGCCGAGTATGATTTTCGTATTGGCGATTTGCAGAACCTCGCCTTCTATTATTATAAGTCGGCCTAAATCGTCTTCGGAAATGCCGTCGGCCGGCGCGGGATCTATTGTATTTCCGCGGGAAATAATTTTAATGCTCGATTGATTTTTCAGTTTTAGCCGCGGTTCGCTGTAATACGTACTCGGTGTTCCGTAGACGGAAATTTTATCGCCAATCTTTAATTCCGGCCAGTCCTTGCTATACATATATAATTGAAGCCCGTCCACATACATTGTTTGCGTGCTGAAAATATTTGGCGGGATGAGAACGACGCCGGTAACGGAATTTGATTTTGCGGAAGTTTGATTGCCCGCCGCCGCGCTTGTCTGTTGTTCCGTTTTCACACCGATCCACTGCCATTTTTTATTTTGAAAAATATAAATTTCTCCGGCTGGCGCGTTTTCATATTCAACCGTGGCGAGCTCATTTTTGTTTTTGTCCAAAATTCGCGCGGTGTCCGCGTCGTTGTTTAATGCCAGGCCGGTTTTGCTGCGGAAAAAAGTCAGGTCGCCGCCCGCTTTCACGATGGTGCCCGCGGTAATTTTCCACGGCCGGCTGCCGCCTTCGGCATCGTCCAAATAAAGTCCGTTCATATCAATGTCAGAATCGGCGGCGTTGCGGATCTTTATGTATTCGTTTTCCGTATCGCTATCCGCGGGATTGGGTAAAAGTTCTATAATGGAAATGTAGTTTTTTATATCGTCAGGATTTTGAATCGGTGTGCCGGTAGCCGAGACACTATTTACAGAATCATCAGCGGTCGCTGGGGATTTTGTAAAGAGGTTTGCGGCGTTTTTTGTCGGCGTGGTGGAAATTTGATAATTTCCACTTGCGTCGCGGACGATAGACTGCCCTTTTTCCGGTGCTGAAACAACGGCGTTTGCCCAGTCGCCATAGATGAGTTGGGAAATGGATTTGCCGCCGGCATCGGAAAGATAAATCGCATCGCCGGGATTATTCAGGCGGTTGTTTGTTTCAATTGTAAAAAATCCATTAGATGCGATTTCTCCGGTTGGTTCGTAAATAACAGATGAGCCGTCGGAAATTTTCCAGCCGGCCAGCGAGATGGCGTTTGCGGTTGTGTTATAAAGCTCAAGCCATTCTTTTCCGTCGCTGGGGTTCGACACTACTTCGTTGAAAACTATATCGCCATAATTGGCCAAAACAATATCCTCCCCCTTTGGCAAAGGGGGATTGGGGGGGATTTCCGTATTGCTGACATCAACGCCAAAATCATTTTTATTATTATCCGTATCAATAAAATTATTTCTTTTAATGCTTGCGCCGTTTTCGGGATTTACGGCTGGCGCGGTTTCAAAATCTACGGCTGTGCCGAAGCCGACTTTATCTATAATATTTCCGGAAGCGTCTTTTAAAATTATTGTGTTGTTGTCGGCGAAAGAATATGACGCGCCGGAATAGCGCGCGTTTGGCGATTCGTTTCCCAGATATCCGGTTTGGTGCGCGATTAAAAATCCGGAGTTCGGCGGAATAATTGTTCCGCTCACAAAAGATGAAACAAGGTTTGATTCACTGCCGGACGAAGTTTTTTTCGCGAGTTTCCAGCCGGAAATATCAATAGCCGCGCCGGTTGGATTATACAGCCGGACAAATTCGTCTGTTGCGGTCTGGCCATAGGTTTGGATTTCGGAAATAATAATATGCCCCGTATCGGCGGAAACGGGCAAGGGCGTGAGTAAAAATAAAATATAGAAAATTATAAACATATCTTTTGTGTCATTGCGAGGAGTCCGCGACGAAGCAATCTCATGAATACGGGATTGCCACGCCCTCGGAAGGGCTCGCAATGACCAGCGTACTTCCTTCAAAACATCTTAACAAACTTAATTATCATTGACAAAAGTGAATTTTTGTGCTATATTTTTACCATGCCCAGGTGGCGAAGTTGGTATACGCGCCAGTTTTAGGAACTGGTGAGGCAACTCATGAGGGTTCGAATCCCTCCCTGGGCAAATAAAAAAACAGGATTTTATTCCCGTTTTTTTATTTGAAAAAATATAGAAATAAAGTACTATGGTTATATATGGAAAACAAAAAATTGAACGTTTTGGTTTTGTCCGGAGGACCATCACCGGAGCACGAAGTGTCTTTAAATACCGGAAAGGTCATCGCTGCCGCGTTGGATAGAAATAAATATAATGTGGAATGTTTAATTTTGCCTAAAGCCGGGATTATTTTTTCTGATATTAATTTAAAAAATATTGATGTCGTTTTTGTTGCCATGCACGGAAAGTTTGGCGAGGATGGCACGATTCAGGGATTTTTGGAATTGGCAGGAATTCCGTATACCGGTTCGGGCGTGCTTGCTTCCGCTCTAGCAATGGATAAGGGAAAATCCGCAGAACTTTTTTCTTTTCATGGTTTGCAAGTGCCGAAATGTTTTTCTTTTTCAAAAAATGATTGGGAAACAGGCAGAAAAGAAATTATTAAAAAAATCCCCCACCTAACCTCCCCCTTGGAGTACCAAGAGGGAGGAAAAACGCCGGCGCCGTTGGTGATAAAACCTCAAACTTGCGGTTCGAGTGTTGGCATTAGTATTGTTAAAAAAATTGATGATTTGGATAGAGCGATAAAGTTCGCTTTTGATTATGACAAAAATATTATGGTGCAAGAATATATTTCCGGCACGGAAGTTACGTGCGCGATCTTAGATGAAGGAAATGGCGCGCTGTTGGCTTTGCCACCGACGCAGATCATTCCGAAGACGGCCGAGTTTTTTGATTACGAGGCAAAGTACACAACCGGCGCCACGGAGGAAATTACGCCGCCGCGTTTGTCCGCGGAAATTATTAAAAAAATTCAAGACAATGCTCTTTTGGCGCATAAAGTTTTGGGTTGCGCCGGAATGTCGCGGACTGATATGATTATTCGCGGGGACGATATTTTTATTTTGGAAACCAACACTATCCCGGGAATGACGGAAACAAGTTTGTATCCGCAAGCCGCTAAGGCGATTGGTTTGTCTTTCGCGGATTTATTGGATAAAATAATAAGAGCAGCAAAAAAAATATGACAAAACAACCAATTCGCTTATCGCCCACATCGGGATTAAATTTGTATAATGGTTGTCCCCAAATGTTTTTGGATGCAATATAATAAAAATTTTCACCGGCGGCGTTGGGGCTTGATGTCAGCTGGTTTCGAAACAAACATAGATAAAATAAAAAAGCGGTTCGTTAACCGCTTATTTTTTTGACCAGAATATCCAGAATTTTATTGATCATCTGTTCCACCATTTCGTATTCTTGCAAACTGGTCGTATCAATCAGCTCAAGTTGCTTATATTTCGGAGAAAGAACTTTGAAGGCCTCTCGGTATCGGTTCACGAGAGTGGCAATAGTTTTTGGGTTGCTGGCAAAGGCTTCTTTGTCGGTAAGAGACAGGCGCATTTCGCGCTCCATGGCTTCTTTGGCATCGCAAACCATAAAGAACGCGGCATCCATAGAGTCCGTCCAGAGATCGGATAGGAAAAATGATTGAGCCAGCTTGCACGCTTCCTCGGTCAACTGCCCTCTTTCTTTATGAAAAATCATCCAGCAATAGACATCAAAGATGCCTCGGTCAAAGATAACCACGTCATAAGCGTGCCCGTGGCTTAAGTCCAGAAGAAGATTCAGGGCGTATGTTCCGGTGCGGATATTGTAGACAGGCGTGGAGCGTTCAATGTGCCGCACCGCCTCTGCTCCTTCTTGCGGGCAAAAAACGCGCAGTCCGTGACGGCGCAAAAATTTATCAAGCTCGACGATGATAGTGGTTTTTCCCGAAGAAGGCGAGCCGGCGAATTCTATGAAAAAAGGTCTCGGAAGAGAGGTTTCGCCATATCGGTTTGGATGCCCCAGATAATTCAAAAGCAGTTTAGTTTGTTCAGAAAAAACTTTTTCTTTTTCTTGAGACATCGGCTTCTCCTTTGCCGGTTGAAATCGTCAAAGAACTGTGATACTTTTTATATGTTAGCAAGCATTTAAAATAACGGCAAATGATATGCCTGTGGATAAAAAACAAATCATCGGGTTTGATTTAGACGGGGTGATTATTGACCATAGTTTCCTCAAATGTTCGCTCTCGGCGCAGTTTAATATAATTCTAAAACCGGAGCAGACGGCTTCGATAATATTCAACCGGGTTGTGCCGCCGGATATTTTAAAAAAAGTAAGCCACTCCATATATAATGATCTGGAAATTTCTTTGCGCGCTTCTTTGATGCCAGGCGCGGCCGAAGGATTAGCCCGCGTGAAGGCCAGCGGTCTGCCGTTTTTTTTAATATCCAGAAGAAGCGATGGATTGCTGGCTTTAAAACTTTTGAAAAAATTAAATTTATTTCCGGAGATATTCAACAATGACAATACTTTTTTTGTGGCCACTGATGAAGAAAAAGATGTGGAAGCGCGAAAATTGGGCATCACGCATTACATAGATGATAAGATTTCCGTTTTGGACAAACTCGCAAGCGTGGAAAATAAATTTTTGTTTGACCAATTTAATATTTTTCCGGATGCGCAGTATGACAGGGCAAGCTCCTGGCAAGAACTGCTTAATTTTTTTAATGATTTTTTATAAATATAAAAAAGCCCCTTTTTTTGAGGGGCTTTGCGGTTATTTTGGCAGTTCTTTTCTTTCAAGATAGTATTTGCCGTCGTCCAAAAGAACGCAGGCGATTTCCATGTTTTGCGCGGTCGGATTATATCCGGCACGAGCGCCATAGGTGCCAAGATGGCGATAGGTCGCGGGGCAGATGACCACATACTCAATGCGTTTGACGATGTTTATGTTAATGATTTCGCCCGCTTCGTTATGGATGAGTTCAATGCAGCGCTTAACATTTTTTCCGGAAGTCGGGTCGTGCACATGGCCCATAATCGTGAACATCGTATGCTCATTGGTGGACAATGGCCGAGAAGCGGCATTCAATTTTCCGCCCTTGGTTTGCGCCCCGCTTGCGCCGTGTTGCATGAAGAAGGTGTAGACGTTGCCGCGCCAAAAGATATCCAAATATGCCGGCTCGTCAAAATAGGGGATATCGAGCGGATCGCAGATTCCGAGCTTTAGCGGATCAATGTTGGCAATTTTTGGAGTCCGGCCTTCATGGTTGCCGGGAATCGCCGTCAAACATTTGTGCGCAATGGGACGAAATATTTCCCGCACCTCTTCTATCTGTTGGGAGGGGGGCATTACTTGTTCATAGATTGATCCGCCAACAGACGATGCCAGGGCGTTTTCAATAACGTCGCCAATAAGAACAAAAAACGCGTGTTTTTTATCGGCTATCAGTTTGACATACGCTTTGAAGGCCTCGCTATCGTGCCCTTTCGCGCCATAATGGATATCGCCAAGCGGATAAATTTTAATTTGGTTGCCCGGAGTATCGTCGGGAATGACAACCAATATATAGGGTTGCATCCGGCCGCTGCGGTCCTTGGCTATATCATACTTCCAAATTTTTGGCGCAACAATCAGGGGCGCTTTTTTACTTGCCAACCTGAAGATTATTTCCCCATTTTCATTTTTTGAATGCAACAATTCATAACCGTTAAACTGTTTTGTCAGCAGGTTTTCCACCGCCTCTTTGGAAAGAGAAAATTGTTTGGCGATTTCCGCGCCAGTTCTGCCGATGCTTAAAAACTCAGCCAGTTTTTTCATGTCCGCGGTTGCCATTGGCTTATGTCTCCTTATCATTGGGTCAAGGTGCTGAGGTGCTGATTTTACCCTACCATATATTTTTTTAAAAAAAAAGACCCGCTTTTTGCAGGTCTGTAAATTTAATCGGAAAATCCGCAATTTCCATCAGGGAACAAAATCATGGCGCAGGAACCGCGGGCCGGCAGAGGCTGGCCTTTGCGTTCTTCCACTGAACCTTCGTAGCTGCGGAAACTCGGAGTGATGACAAGATGTTGGTTTTTGTCTACGATTCTCATATTAACGCGGTCGCGGACGCGGCGCGGTACGACGTTTTCCATTCCCGACATCTGGTGGCTCATAATGATAAAGTTTATCATTTCAAATTGATCCAGGAGGTTGCAGATGGCGTTCAGCATTGAGCCGCGCTTCTTGGCCGTGGTTGTGCCGTGAATCGCATAAAAGGAAAAGGTGCGCCGCATCCAGGCAATAACGGCAATAACCGGCCGTTTGAAGTAGGGGATGCCGAGAATCCCGCAAACATTTTCCAAAGGATCAAAACCAAGCAGGCGTTCTATGCGTTCTTCGGTGCAACCCTGATGCGCCCACAGAATTTTATGGGCGATAGGACGCAACTTTGTTTCCACTTGATTTTGAAGTTCAAGCAGCAATTGTATTTTTGCGTCTTTTTTGTTGATGCGGGGCGGCTTTTTCTTTGCTCCGCCTTCGTCATCTTCGTCAGAATCGTCGTTTTCTTTTTCCCACTCCGTCATTTTGGCGTCAATCAGCGCGTCCGCCTCGCTTGTTGAGGGCAAAGCAAAGATGCTGCCATTTATGATGAGGTGGTGATACTCGTGTTTTCCCAAGCCAAGATAGCCGTTGAATCTTTTTGCTTCATGCAACGGCGAGCCGACATACGCTTCAGCCAGAGCAAAAATGCGAATTTGGCGCCAATCCAAATTGTCGGGGAATTTAATCAACAAACTGCCGCCTTCATTCAAATCATTTTCTTCCGCCGGACGGAACGCCTGCCAAACGCGCGCTTGCACTTCGCCGCGGGATTTTGTTTTTTCGCGACAGTAAAAGATGTGTTGGCCGCTGGAATTTCTATAGGAATTTAGTTCGTATTTATCAGCCGCAACAAGCAGTTTTTTTTCAATTTCTTTTAATGGCATTCCAAAATGTTTTTCCAGTTCTTTAGCCGTGCGCTTCTTGGCTAAAAAGGCCGCGAGTGCGTCCGGTTCCCAAGGATTTTTTGGTTTCTCGCCGTTTTCATTTGCAGTTTCGGCCGCGTTTTCACGCGCGCCCCAGTTTAGTCCGAGCTCATGGGCATGCTTCAGAATGGTGTTCCACTTTTTGGGGCGAAGATTTTTTTTGGCGCAGATTTTGTTGATGGCGTTCAGTAAATGGTATTTACATGTTCTTTTGGTCCTGGAATCGTATTTTGGATCTTGGCTTTCTTCAAACCCCTTTTTAATCAGCGCATCCAGCTCGTCGTTCCAGCCGTCTTGCGGTATTCTGGTAATTCCGAAAGTATTGGCGGACTTCCTGATGGCCTGTAAATTTTTTTCGGGAAATGCTTTTTCCAACTCTTCTCGCGTTGCGGAAGGGTACAACTGTTCCAACCTTTTTTTATTTTTTTCGTTGTCTTTTGACCAATACAAATCACGCGTCGGTTTTGTTGCGGGCGTTTTCATGGGACACTCTCCTTTGGTTAGCTGTCGGGTTATAGACTGGGCGTGAGAATGGTTATGGTGTTTTTTACTGCATCCAGCGACGCTCCGCGCAGAGGAGAAACGGCCTGTATGTTGGGGGGCAATTTAGAGGCTACATAGTTTCGCCAATCAGTACTTTCGCCAACAGACAGTCCGGTAATCGGACCGGCGGTATAAACTAAACGAGTCGGATATGGAACATTTTTTGTCATGGCTAATTCCTTTGTCAACGAGCTGCAGCCGAAGAAAGACAATCTTTCTTCTATAAAGAAGCTTACCACGGGAGCATAGGTTGTCAATTAAATTTTTGAAGCAGTTTTTATTGTGTAATTTTACGCAATCTTATGCCCTTGACAGAATGCTCAAAATGTGCTATCGTAGTGGTGCTTGCAGTGCGTAGCTCGTTGGTAACCCGACGAGCGAAGTACTGTGGATAAGTCAGATGTTTGAACTTAAAAACGGCATTTGACAGGAAAAACAATATAGTATAAAATACTAATCACGTTACTTTATACGAATCCCGCATTGCGGGGATCCTCTATAAAATTAAGCAAGACAATGTTTATTTTTTTACAAAATTATTTTCGTAAAAAATCAGGCAGTCCTTAGCTTTATTTTATAGAGCAATTTTTAGGACCGCTTGAAGGCGGTCTGTTTTAATTAGTGCGATGCGAATAATGCGAATTTTATACGAATGATGCGAATAAAAAATTCGTGCCATCCGTATGCGATTCGAGATATTCGAGTAGCAAAGGACTTTGACAACTGAATATGATCCCAATATAAAATCAAATATAGGGAAAAGAGCATTTAAGAGTGTATGGTGGATGCCTTGACATAGAAAGCCGATGAAGGACGTAGTAGCCTGCGATAAGCCTCGGG
>CAZFZQ010000037.1:0-5778 GCA_964522845.1 uncultured Gammaproteobacteria bacterium
AATGGTTTTAGCCATATTTTGCCATTTGGGTGGTGCATTCAGTTTAGATTACTGTGGATTTTTTTATTTATTGACAGTTTATTGGTTTTGTGATAATAGGTTTAATAATAAAAATAGGAAGGAGGTTGCAATGGCCGCATCCAGAGAAGATATCCGGCGCTGGTTCATTGATGGCAAGACGCAAGGCGCGACGCACATGATTGTTGTTTGTGACACTTTTGACCATGAAGATTATCCTGTATATGTTAAGCCTGGCGAAGATGTGCGCAAAAAGACTTTGGAATGCTCCGAAGCTGAATTTTCATGGGTTATGGAGGTTTATTCCTTGAATCAAGATATGGAAAGCCAGCTCAACGAACGTCGCGCGTTTCATTTCGACTGAGCGAAGTCCCGCATTATTTTGCGGGCTTTTTTATGACTGTAGGGCTTCGCAACCCCTACAGTCATTTCCTTGCCAAAAGCCGGATTTTGTGCTACCATAAAGCTACTATGGAACCAATGGTTTCTATTGTAATTCCGACTTATAATGAAGAAAATTTCCTGCCTAAACTGCTCCGTTCAATTAAGAGGCAGACATACAGGAATAAAGAGGTGATTGTGGCGGACGCCAAGTCAAAAGATAAGACGCGCGAAATCGCGGAGTTTTATGGCGCGAAAGTGGTTCTTGGCGGTCCGGTGGCAGTCGGCCGGAACAACGGCGCGGAACACGCCAAGGGCGATATAATTTTATTTTTGGACGCGGACGTGGTTTTGCCCGACGCTTCTTTTTTATGGGCTGCGATAATGGAATTTGAGCGCCGGCACTTGGGCATCGCCACTTGTTTGCCGCTTCCGATTTCCACAAAAAAAATAGACCACGCGTTCCATGATTTTTTCAATGTTTATGTAAAATTTTTGGGAGCCATGATGCCGCACACGCCGGGTTTTTGTATTATGGTGCGGCGCGAAATCCACGAGCGCATAGGTGGTTTTGATAAAGAAGTAAAATTGGCCGAAGATCATGATTATGCCGAGCAAGCGGTAAAGCACGGAAAATTTGGCGTGCTGAAATCAAGAAAAATTCCGGTTTCTATCAGGCGGTTTGCCAAAGACGGGCGTTTCAACATCGCCATGAAATATGTTTTTTGCGAACTTCACCGCATGACTCTGGGATCGGTCAAAAGCGATGTCTTTAATTACAAATTCGGTTTTGATAAAACATTCAATCAGGATTCGTTAAAAAAAATCAGAAAGTAGTGCGTATGAACAATATCCGAAATTTTTGCATCATAGCGCACATTGATCACGGAAAATCCACGCTGGCGGACCGGCTTTTGGAATTGACCGGAACTGTGGCTAAGCGCGATATGAAAGAGCAACTGCTGGACCAAATGGACTTGGAACGCGAAAGAGGAATCACTATCAAGCTCCAGCCCGTCCGCATGGACTACAAGCTACAAGCTAATTCCTACATCCTAAATCTTATTGACACTCCCGGTCATGTGGATTTTACTTACGAGGTTTCGCGGTCGCTCGCGGCGTGTGAAGGAGCGGTATTGCTGGTTGACGCTACGCAGGGTGTGCAAGCGCAGACCATTGCCAATTTATATTTAGCATTGGAACAGGGGCTTACGATAATTCCCGTGGTCAACAAAATTGATTTGCCGGCCGCGGATGTGGAAAAAACTAAAGCGGAAATTATAAATATTGTGGGCTGTAAAAAAGAAGAAATTTTGTCCGTGTCCGGTAAAACCGGCGCCGGCGTTTCCGAATTGATTGCCGAAATTATAAAGCGCGTGCCCCCGCCAAAAATTGCGGAAGAGAAAACGCTTCGCGCCTTGATTTTTGATTCGCAGTATGACGACTATCGCGGGGTCGTGGCTTACATCAGAGTGATGGACGGCTCGATAAAAGCGGGAATAAAAACCGAAATGCTCGCGACCGGCGCGGAAGGCGAGGCGCTGGAAGTGGGATATTTCAAACCTCGCTTGGTAAAAAGTGAAATTTTGAAAAGCGGGGAAATCGGCTACATTGTTACGGGTTTGAAAAATATTTCACATCTTAAAGTTGGCGATACCATCGCGGAAAAAGGCAAACGCCCTGAAGCCCTCTCTGGCTATAAAGAAGTGCGTCCTATGGTTTTTGCCGGCATTTTTCCAAAAGACGGCAGCGAATTTACTATGCTCCGCGATGCCATGGATAAATTGAAATTAAATGATTCATCTTTGCTTTTTGAACCAGAACACTCTGAAGCGCTGGGTTTTGGCTTGCGCGCCGGTTTCCTCGGACTTCTCCATTTGGAAATAACTTTGGAAAGAATAAGGCGCGAATTCGGGCTGGAAGTTATTGTCACCGCACCGTCCGTGGCGTATGAAGTTTATTTAAAGGGTGGCGACCCCACTTCGCATGAAGCTTCGCGGGGCAAGAAAATATTAATCAAAAGTCCACAGGAGTTGCCAAATCCCTCATCTATTGAAAAAATTTTGGAGCCGTGGGTTAAGATTGATATCGTTTCGCCCAAGGATTATATCGGCAATATTATGACGCTTGTCACGGCCAAGCGCGGAATTTATAAAAACACGGAGTATATCGGCGACGAAGGTTATGGCACGCGCGTGATTTTGCATTACGAAATGCCGCTCGCGACCGTGGTCACGGATTTTTATGATAAATTAAAAAGCGCGTCATCCGGCTATGCATCATTAAATTACGAACTTGCGGATTACCGCTTGGCGGATGTTGAACGTTTGGATATAATCGTGGCCAATGATTTAGTGGAAGCGTTATCCACTTTGGTTTATCGCGATTGGGCTTATGGCGACGGCCGCAGGATTGTGGATAAATTAAAAGATATTTTGCCCCGCCAAATGTTTGAAGTGAAAATCCAAGCGGTTTTGAATTATCAAAAAGTTGGTAAAAACGCGGGCGGAAAAATTATTGCCTCAGCGCGTATTCCGGCTATGAAAAAAGATGTCATGGCCAAAATGTCCGGCGGCGATGTGACCCGCAAGATGAAATTGCTCCGCAAACAAAAAGAAGGAAAAAAGAAAATGATGGCGCAAGGAATGGGCAAGGTGGACATTCCGCAAGAGGCCTTTACCGCGGTATTGAAGAGAGAATAAAAAATTTCGGTTGACGCCGGAATTTTTTTATGATAGTTTTAAGTTGGCACCTTGACAGGAGAATATTTATGGGATTGGGAGCCTGGTTCCGGGAATATATGGAAGTAGGGCAGTTGAGAAAAGATCTGGCTGAATGGAAATCGCGCGCTTTGCGGGCGGAAGAAGCTTGGCGGGACCGGCAAAAAGAAATCATGGAACTTTCCATGGATTTGCGCAACGAAAAATCCAAAGTCGAGAACATCGAATCCATGGTGATCGGCCAGGTGCTGAAGCTTATGCAGAATGTAAGCAAGCGTTTCATGGGAAAATACGGCATCAGCATCCAATGTCCTCTCCAGAGAGATGAGCATAGAAGATTGCACATTAGTAATGCCATTGTGGCTGTTAATCCGACAACGATCATCAATGCTTTTGCCGCCATGCTTCACACGGACAAAGAGACTTTGCTTGCCAGGTTGGGCGAAAGCATGGACATCCTGCAAAAAGTACTGGACAAAGAAATTCCTCCGACCACGTTTCCGGATAACTTTGAAGACATCGGAGGAAGGCTTTATCCTGATTCGCATTGCGGATCGTGCCAGCACGGCAAATAACCAAGCGAACAGCTTGGTTATTTAATACCTGTTTGATAGAATACTTATATATGAAAAAAAGACGGGTGATAAAAATTTTTTGGATTATTGTCAGTGTTTTTGTAATATTGTCCATGATTATTTGGACTGTGGCGCCGGGTTTTTGATAATTATGAAATCTAATTGGTTGATTGCCGATAAATACGAAAATGGTTTCGGTGAAGGTTGGCCTGCCGTTCGTAGCCTTGGCGAAGAACGGGGTTATTCTGAAATTTTGCTCCAGCTTTTTTGGAATCGTAAAATCAGGAGCCGCGAGATGGCGGAAGATTTTTTAAATCCCGATTACGCAAAACTACACGATCCGTTTTTATTTCCGGACATGAAAAAAGCCTGCGCGCGGATTTTTCAGGCGATAGAAAAAAAAGAAACGGTTTTTATTTTCGCGGATTATGATGCTGACGGCGTGCCCGGAGCTGTAATTTTGTATACGGTTTTAAAAGCATGCGGCATCACTCCAAAAATTTATATCCCGCACCGGGAAAAAGAGGGTTACGGCCTTAATACTGCCGCTGTTGATTATATGAAGGCCCAAGGCGTTACGCTTTTTATTACCTGCGACTTAGGCATTAGTAATAATGAAGAGATTGCCTATGCCAAGAATTTGGGCTTAGAGGCCATAATAACCGACCACCACACCTTGCCCCCGGAGCTCACAGCAGACGCCTGCGCCATCATTCATCCGCAGATAGGAGATTATCCTTTCAAAGGGCTTTCCGGCGGCGGCGTGGCTTTTAAGCTGGCCCAAGGCCTCCTAAAAACTGTAGGGCTTCGCAACCCCTACAGTGTAGGGGTTGCGAAGCCCTACAGTAAGGAGGGGGTGGAAAAGTGGCTGTTGGATTTAGCGGCCATTACTACGGTGGCGGATATGATGCCGCTTACTGGTGAAAATCGGATTTTGGTAAATTTCGGGCTGAAAGTTTTGAATAAAACTCGGCGCTTGGGTTTGCGAAAATTGATAGAAACCGCGGGATTGGAATTTGGCAACTTGGACGCGCACAATATTGGATTTCAAATCGCGCCGCGGATTAACGCCGCCGGACGGATGGATCACGCCAACGCCGCGTTCGAACTTTTGATTTGCGAGGATGAGGAAGAGGCGGGGCGGCTTGCGGAAAATTTGAATAAAACCAATAGCGACCGCCAGCGCGAAACCAATAAAATTGTTGATGAAGCAAAATTTCAAATTGTGGAAGCGAGCAAAGAAAAAGATTATTGCCTTTTTGCGTTTAATGACAAGTGGCCGCTGGGGCTTTTGGGGCTCGCGGCGAGTAAAATTAAAGATACGTTTAACCGGCCGGTTATTTTGATGACGGAGATTGGCGGCGAGGTGAAAGGTTCGGCGCGGAGCGTGGAAGGATTTAGCATAATTTCCGCGCTGCAAAAATTGGAAGATATTTTTTCGCATTATGGAGGGCATCCCATGGCCGCGGGGCTGTCGTTAAAAAATCGTGATGACCTGAAAGTTTTTCAAGAAAAAATGATTGCCTTGGCAAAGACAGATTTGCAAGACAAAGAATTGGAACAGGCGATTAAAATTGATGTGGAATTGCCAATAGATAAAATTGATTTGAAGCTCGCGGAAGAAATCGGCAAGTTGGCGCCTTTCGGCGATGCCAATCCGGAACCGCTTTTCCTTTCGCAAAACCTGACTGTGCGCGGAACACAAGTGGTGGGCAACGGTACAAAACATTTGCGGCTTATGGTTTCGGGCGAAAATGGGATACAATATAAAATGATAGGGTTTTATCTGGCACATTGGTGCGAGGCGCTAAAATTTGGCGACAAAATAAATGCGGTTTATGAATTGGGCGTCAACGAATGGAACGGCCGCCGCGAGCCGCAATTAAAAATTAAGGACTTGGAGCGTTTAGCGCATAGCGATTAGCGGTTAGGTTTTAATATATGTATATTGAATCATATAAACAATTGATAGTTTGGCAAAAATCAATTGAGTTGGTGAAGGAAATTTATTTTATAACAGAAAATTTTTCAAAATCAGAATTATACGGGTTAGTTAGCCAGATGCGACGCGCGGCGGTTTCCAT
>CAZFZQ010000037.1:5808-8379 GCA_964522845.1 uncultured Gammaproteobacteria bacterium
AGGATATAAAAGAAGGGGCCTTGGGGAATATGTAAGATTTTTATCTATTGCGGATGGCTCCGCCGCGGAGTTAGAAACGCAAATGATTATTTCTAGAGATCTGTATAAAAATATAGATTTAAAAAAGGCGGAATTGTTGTTGGAAGAAATACAAAAAATGCTTGCGGTAATAATTTTTAAACTAAACGCTAAACGCTAATAGCTAATCGCTATGAAACTAATTATTTTTACCGATGGCGGTGCTCGCGGCAATCCCGGGCCGGCGGGGATTGGAGTGGTAATAAAAGATGGCGGAAAAACCGTAAAAGCATACGGCGAGCATATTGGCGTGGCGACAAATAATCAAGCGGAATATAAGGCCTTGATTTCGGCGCTTCAATCGGCCAAAGAAATGGGCGCAACGGAAATTCAACTTTTTATGGATAGCGAACTGATTGTAAAACAATTGAAAGGCGAATATCGCGTACGCGACGCGGGGTTGGCGCCGCTTTATCTGAAAGTTCACAACCTGCGCGCCGGTTTCAGTAAATTTTTTGTCTCTCACGTGCCGCGCGAAAAAAATAAAGAAGCGGATAAGATGGTGAACGAAGCGTTGGATAAACATTAATATGAAAGACAAAAGCAAGTTTGTTTTGGGCGTGCTGATTACCATGGTGGCGACCGCGCTGATTTTGCGGGGTATAAATTTTTATACAAAAAACGGCGTTGTGGAAATAAATCATAAGGTTTTTAGGGCGGAAGTCGTGAAGGAGGCTTGGGAGCTGGAAAAGGGGCTTGGCGGGCATAAGCCGCTTGCGGAAAATCGCGGGATGCTGTTTGTTTTTCCCAAAGAGGACTATTATCAATTTTGGATGAAGGATATGCAATTTTCCATTGATATTATATGGATAAATCAGGGCAAGATTGTAGATATTAAAGAAAAAGCACCGATTCCAACCACTCATTACTTAGAACGATACCGCCCGGAAGCGCCGGCTAAATATGTGCTGGAAATTGGCGCGGGTTTGGCGGAAAAATACGGGTTTAAAGTGGGAGATGCGGTTAAACTTGACATTTAAAGCGTTTTATTGTAATATTCGGTTAAAGGGAACAACAAGGAGGAAGAAAATGGATGCTATTGACACTAACAATTGCATGGTTGTCGGAGGGGTGGGGGATATCACGGATGAAGCTTTCGACCCAGCGCGAGCTGTGTTGAAAATATCTGACGATACCTATTTGATGGTGCATTGCTATTCTGAATCAGGAGCGCCGGAAGGGGACATTATTGACGACGACGACCTTTCAACCTTGATTGAGGCAGGAGGAGTTTTTTCCCTCGCAGAACCGGTAAAATTTTTGCCGCGCGCGACATTTGTAATACTCGGTTCGAAATTCAAGGAGCTTTTACCGGAAGTGTTGCCACCGCTAGTTTTGGGGCCATTGGAATTGAATCCTCCTATGCCCGCAATGCAGATCTTTTTGATGAACGAACTTACGGCAACTCGGTCGCGCGTATTCTGGACTTCGCTTTCTGTGAACAAGATGCGTCCGCTCATTGACAGCAAGAAATGGGACGAGGCAGTGGTTTATGCTCGCCTTCAGTTTGATCTCGCCGAAGAGAAGGTGGACATCGCCTTTGCATTGGCGAGGATTGTTCAGTGCCTGACCTTCTCTGGCAAATCAGACCTGGTCGTCAGATATATTAACATGGCGCAAAGATCATGGGGCAATGATTTTATTGCCCTGGTGATTAATTGTTTGATCAATTCAATTGTTATGAATGTCGACCTAAGTAAGGGTCAAAAATAGATGAGACTTGGCCGGCGCATATTGAAATGACGCCGGTTTTTTTATCACACAGAAGACAATCCCGATAGGGCAAACCAAAACTTGACATCTGGGCGGTGTTTTGCTATTATACCTAATAACCTAATAATCTATAAGCTAATTACCTAATTTTATGCTTGCAGTTATAAAGACCGGAGGAAAACAATATATTGTAAAAGAAGGTTCGCGTTTGAAAGTTGAAAAACTTGAGGCAGCGGAAGGCACAACCATCAAATTGGACGAGGTGCTTTTGGTCGGTGAAAAAATCGGCGCGCCGCTTGTGGAAGGCGCTTCGGTGGAAGCAAAAATTTTGAAACACGGCCGGCATGACAAAATCCGCGTCGTGAAATTCAAAGCCAAGTCAAGGTACACAAGAACGAGAGGGCATAGACAGCATTTTACCGAACTGGAAATTGTCAAAATTACCGCTTAATTTGGATAATGCGAATGCGCCTTCAGCGCCACCAATAATACGAATAATAAAAGGACCTCGCTGATTTTTTTCGAGGTCTTTTTTTATATTAGCATTATTCGTGGGCGAAGCCATTGGCATTATCCTTACAACACTTGTCTTCCTTCCAGTGCTGACGACAGCGTGATGGGATCGGCGTATTCCAGCTCGCTGCCCATCGGAAGCCCGCGCGCGAGCCGAGTCAATTTAGCCTGCCCCGCGAAGCCCTCTGGGCGAAGTGGGGTGTTCATTGCTTGTTTAAGTATCCGTGTGAGATATAAAATTGTATTTTCGCCCGGGATGTCGGGATT
>CAZFZQ010000038.1:0-8213 GCA_964522845.1 uncultured Gammaproteobacteria bacterium
CCGAAGGCCCGCCTAGACTCGCTCGCCTCGTCTCCGACGATTCGGAGCGGGAGCTAGTCGAGGCTGGAGCTTTTTTCAAATATTCCATGGTCAGGCGTTCCAAATCATAACCGCGCGTGCCCGGATTTAAAACATAGGCCGCGATCATCACGTCAAACATTTCGCCACGAACTTCAACATCAAATCGCTCCAAAATATGCATCTGATTTTTGATATCGTGGCTCGCTTTTTTTATTTTTTCATTGGCAAAAACGGATTTCGCTTCATTAAAAAATTCTGGTGCTTTCAATTTCGCGCCAAAAACAATTTTTGCCATCTCGCCGGAAGAAGCAATAAAAATTTCTTTAATTTCTTTGCCAAACAAACTTTCCTGGGCTTCTATGATGTAAAAAACCAACTCATCTTTAATTCGCCCCAACATTTTTTTCGCCTCATTCATTGTATTTATCTCTCTCCCCCCGCTAACTGCTAACTGCTTACTGCTTACTGCTTCTTTTTCCAGCAAACTCTTAAATCCATAATCAACAAAAAACTTATTTACCTTTTCCGTGTCGTGAATGCCATACTTCATTTCTTCCAAAGAAAATTTTACGGGCGCGTCTTTGCGAAGCACCACCAGGCTGCGGCTTTTGTACGCGTCATCGCGTCCGGTGCGCAAAACCGCTTTTACTTTTTCCGTCGCTTCCAAATTTTCCAAATTTTCATAAATCCCGTCAACGCTCCCGTATTTTTTTAATAATTTTTCCGCGCCGATTTTTCCAATGCCGCGAACGCCCTTGATATTATCCGACGGATCGCCGGCCAGCGCTTTCAGTTCAATCATCTGCTCCGGCAAAAGACCATATTCTTTTTTAATTTCTTCCGGCGTGAAGAGCATTGTCTCGGAAACGCCTTTTTTAAAAGTTAAAACGTTTATTTTTTCATCAACAATCTGGAATGTATCTTTATCGCCGGTCAAAATAATAACTTTGTCCGTCTTGGCTGCCTCCGCGATGGTAGCAATAACATCGTCCGCTTCATATCCCTTGGCGTCGTAAGAGGGGACGCCATAAGCGGTCAAAAAATCCTTAATCATATCAATTTGGTCATACAAATCCTGCGGTTTTTTCTCGCGCTGAGCTTTGTACTCAGCATAGGCCTCATGCCGGAAGGTGGGCTCGCGCCTATCCCATGCCACAGCAACATAATCCGGCGCCATGTCCTTCATGGCTTTCAAAAACACGCGCGCAAATCCAAAAACAGCATTAACCTGCCGGCCTTTAGGGTCGGTTAAGGGAGCAATCGCGTGATAAGCGCGATGCAAAAGCGCGTTTCCGTCTATGATAATTAGTTTATTCATACTATAATTAGTTTACCTTCAAAAGCTTCTAACTTCAACCCTTGATTTTGTTTTATTTTTATGCTACACTAAATTTGTATTCGGCCACGTGGCGAAGTAGCTAACGCTGCGGTCTGCAAAACCGCTATCCATGGGTGCAAGTCCCATCGTGGCCTCCATTCTTCGCGCCAGCGAAGAATGCCCTTCGTAGCTTTAGCGAAGAATGGGCTTCAAATAAAAATTTGATCCTGTTTTCATCAGCGCTTCGAATGGCAAGCCATAATTTTCCGGCGCGAAGAATGGAGCAGTCCATTGACAAAGGAGCTGAAATGAAATTTTCTGCCTTACTACTTACTGCTTACTGCCTGCTACTTTCCCCCGCCTGTTCCCCACACGAACTTGAAACTCCGGAACATCATCCTCCCATCGGCGGAAAAACCGACAGCCCAAAACCTGACTTCAAAAAAGAAGTGAAAGACGCAATCTCGGCATCGCCCTCTTACGCGTTTGGTTACGGTAATATCCCTTTGGAATGGATTTGGGCGAATATCAATTACAATAGTTTTGATTATAAAAAGTTTTTTGCCACCAAGTGCCCGGACAATTGGGAAAATGGCGCGAGCTGGCTGGAATGCAAATACGAAGACGCGAATTCCAAAATATTTTTTTCGGTAAGTGTCAGTGGCAATTGCATCATTGTAAATATCAAGAACATATCTCTGACAAATTATTTTCTTTCGCGGCGGCTCCAAGCAATCTGGGAAATCACGGGCGAAGATACGGATTTCACTGTTGTGAAATATGAAAAAATCACCGACAGCGGGCATCTGTCTGACTACTCCATAATTACGGCAAGATATATCAAAAGAGAAAATCGGATCATCGCTTCCGGCTCTTCCAGCTCCTATCTTTCCGGATCATTCACATTTGAAACCGACGGCATACATTTCACAACGTGCCCGGAAAAACCCGATGGATATATTTATATCCATGGAAATAATACGGTTGGCGTTAATTTTTTCCAAGCCAAAAATTGCGATTCTTGCGCGCCCGTGGCTTTTGACAACCAATATGGAAAATATGCTTACTGCGGGCCTTGGCCCCTGCGCGACCTGTTTGATTATCTCGCGCCGTTCATTCAATAAATAGCAAAACTCCTGATTTCTCAGGAGTTTTTTAAATCTGATTATTTGATGTAAAGCAACGGGTTTCTCCGCACATTGCCGTCATAAACTTCAAAATGCACATGCGGGCCGGTGGACCAGCCGGTATTGCCGGATGATGCGATATGCTGGCCGCGCAAAACCTCATCGCCTTTTCTGACAAACAATCGGCTGTTGTGCGCGTAACGCGTTTTAATACCATTGCCATGATCAATCAAAACCTCCCAGCCATAGCCCGTGCCCCAACCGGCATAAATAACCATACCCGCCTCGGCGGCTACAACTTCTGAACCGGTTGGCAAACCAATATCAAGACCGGGGTGCCGCCAGCTGAAATATTGCGTAATGCGGCGCGCCGGAACCGGCCAAAGCAAAGCGCCTGATGATTCATAACTGCGCGACGCGGTATAGCCCGACGCGTATGTGGGCGCGGGCGGCGGAACATAAATAATTTTTCCATCCGGCACGACAATCACTTGGCCCACACTCAAAGCATCGCCGCTTAAACGATTAAATTCTATAATTTTATCCGCGTTCGCCTTATATTTTGAAACGATGCCGGCAAGCGTATCGCCTTTTTTAACCGTATGCGCCACGCCGGAGGTCGGCAATATTGTCAGCCGATCGCCGGGCCTGATTAAAGATCGCGAAGACAAATTGTTGGCCCATAAAAGCGTTTCCAAACTGATGCCAAATTCTTGGGCGATTGAACCCGAAACGTCGCCTTTTTGCACAACATAATATTCAATACCCGTCCGCGTATTCGCGGTGCCGATGCCTGTTGTATAATCGCCCCCGATAAAACCAATAGAACTATACGGTTCAATTTGAGCCATATCTATAGCATTAACACCCGAGGAACCACTTTCAGCGGCCGCTTCAATATCAGAATTAATGGGCAGGCCCTGGACAGTCTGTTCTTCATCCGTGGGTTTGGTCAATTTAAAAAGAATGCTATTTTTTCCATAATCGCCCAAAGAACTTGCGTGCGCGTAAATATTTTGCGAGACCGTGGCCGCGGCAATCAAAATAATGGCCGCGTGGATTATGTATTTATTGGTAACAATTCCAAAAATATCTTTGAAAGGGAAAATTTTACCCGCCGCCCTCCTCACAAAAAAATAAACTTTGTAAATGGAAAAAAGCACGCCGTAGATTACTTTGCCCACGGCAACGAGCGGCTTATCCAAAAATTTAAGCATAAAAACAAGCCCGTCTTTTACGATCCGGGCGCCTTTTAGCGTCAACAAGGCAAATTTTACCAGATACCTCTTAAACTTAAACGCCATACCCAGTAAGACAACTTTGAAAATATCCATTTTACTTTTTTATCCAATATCCAAAGTTTTCCTATTATTATGCTGTTTTCGCCCAATGAAACCAAGATTGATTTCTCCCATTATGCCGAAAGCATAATAAGGGTCAAAGTTGGTCTTACTGGGCATATATATAATAGGTAGGATAGCAAAAAATAATCAAAAAATCAAACAATTCGTTGACAAATTACATAAAAGCGGTCTATTATATATGGTAGCTATAATTAACTTTTTATTATGTCATTGTATCTCTTCCTCGCGGCCGCAGTTGCCGCTATCGCTTACGGCGGATATTTGGCCGCCAAAATTTTAAAATTTCCGGCCGGCGAAGGCAAAATGATCGGCATAGCCCGTGCCATCCAAGAAGGCGCTACCGCCTATCTTAACAGACAGTACAAAACCATCGCCGTGATTGGCGCGGTTATTTTCTTCATTTTGGGCTTTGCCTTAAATTGGAGAATTGCCGCGGGCTTTGTAGTTGGTGCAGTTTTATCATCTATTGCCGGTTTTGTGGGAATGAATATTTCCGTCCGCGCCAACGTGCGCACGACCGAAGCCGCGAAAAAAGGCTTGAAAGAAGCGCTTGATGTGGCGGTAAAAGGCGGATCCGTTACCGGCCTTATGGTTGTCGGCCTTGGACTTTTGGGCGTGGCCGGGCTTTATGCTTTAACAAAAAATGGAATGTTTTTGGATTATTTAATCGGTTTGGGATTTGGCGGAAGTTTAATTTCCGTTTTCGCCCGTCTTGGCGGCGGAATTTTTACCAAAGCCGCTGACGTGGGCGCGGATCTCGTGGGAAAAGTTGAAAAAGGCATTCCGGAAGACGATCCGAGAAATCCGGCTGTCATTGCCGACAACGTTGGCGATAATGTGGGCGATTGCGCGGGCATGGCCGCCGACCTTTTTGAAACCTACGCGGTCACAGCCGTAGCATCAATGTTATTGGGATCTTTGGCCTTCAACGGCGCGACCAATGTGGTGATTTATCCTTTGGCTATCGGCGCCGCCGCCATTGTCGCTTCCATCGTGGGCACGCTTTTCATCAAATTGGGAAAAAGCAAAAATATCATGAACGCTTTGTATAAAGGTTTGATTGCCGCGGAAATTTTATCAGCCATACTTATCTATCCCATCACTAAATGGCTTTTGGGCGATTTGGAAAATTCTTTAAATCTTTATCTTTGCGCGCTCGTCGGCCTCGCGGTCACGGCGGCCATGGTCATCATCACGGAATATTACACTTCAACAAAATACAAACCGGTCCAGCAAATCGCCAAGGCCTCGGAAACCGGACACGGAACCAACGTCATCGCCGGACTTGCCATGGGCATGAAATCAACCGGCTGGCCCATTCTTGTTATCGCCTCCGCGATTTTGGCCGCGCATTATTTGGCCGGACTTTATGGCGTGGCCGTCGCCGCCATGAGCATGCTATCTTTGACCGGGATTATTGTTACCATTGACGCTTACGGACCAATCACGGACAACGCCGGCGGTATCGCGGAAATGGCAGAATTGCCAAAAGAAGTCCGCGACGTGACCGATCCGTTAGACGCGGTGGGCAACACCACCAAGGCCGTAACCAAAGGTTATGCCATTGGTTCAGCCGGGCTGGCGGCACTCGTTCTCTTTGCTTCTTACACTCAAGAACTGGCAAAATTGGGACGTGATTTTACTTTCAGTTTGAGCGATCCGCGCGTGATTGTGGGACTTTTCATCGGCGGATTTTTGCCATATATGTTTAGCGCTTTCGCCATGGAATCGGTTGGAAAAACCGCAGGCGCGGTAGTGGAAGAAGTACGCCGGCAATTCCGCGAAATCAAAGGAATTATGGAAGGCGAAAACAAACCGGATTATGCAAAGTGCGTTGACATTGTCACTTCCGCCGCTATCCGCAATATGATTTTGCCGGTCGTGATTACCGTTCTCGCGCCGATTTTGGTTGGGCTTCTTATCGGCCCGGTGGCATTGGGCGGACTTTTAATCGGTTCGATCGTCACGGGAATTTTTATCGCCATCTCCATGACATCAGGCGGCGGCGCGTGGGACAACGCGAAAAAATATATTGAATCCGGCCACTTCGGCGGAAAGGGATCGTTCGCGCACCAAGCAGCGGTCACCGGCGACACGGTGGGCGACCCATATAAAGACACCGCCGGCCCGGCCATCAACCCCATGATAAAAATCTTAAACATCATCGCGTTACTAATAATTCCATTTTTAGTAAGATAATAACTGGGATAATGCGAATGCGCAGTAGCGCCACGAATAATACTAATAAAAAGGCCTCACAAAAAATTGCGAGGTCTTTTTATATAATTCGCATTATTAGTGGGCGTAGTCGCCATCCGCATTATCCTTATCTATTGACAATTTTCAAAAATTATGATAGTGTGCCATTATCACCGTGGAGGAAAATATGAGCCCTTTCAAAAACGATCTTGAGGCGGCCATCGCCCGCGCGGAATCCGCAGAGCAGGAAAAAAGAAAGTTGGAGCAAGAAAAAAACAGTTTGGAACGGCAGATTGCCGCTTTGCAAAACCCGGCACCGCCCGCACCCCCGGCTCCGCCAGCACGAACGCCGCTCGAACCGCCAGTAAATATTGAATTTGCCGACCACCCATCCAAACCCGATAAGTACTATATCAGACAGGGCGAAGTTTACCGCGTTGGACAAAAACGAGATGAACTAATTGGAGAAAATACCCAAGCTGGTGGCCTTGCCTTTATCATTTGTTTTATAATTTTTGTCATATTTTGTTCCTTTTATCGCTAAAAACCATCGCAGCCCCAGGCTGCTTTTTCATTCCGCGACCGGACTCCCTATAGTTCTTCGTATTTTGTCTTCGGAGTCCGGTCGCCTAAAGTCCCCTTGACATTCCTATTTTTTTCTGCTACACTTCTTATAACTTTAATCTTAACTAAATCGCGCGAATATTCGTAATTCGTATATTCGTATTCGATTCGTAATTAGCTTCCCATTTATGAAATGCGTTGTCAAAAACCTGCCTAAAAGCCAGATTGAAATCACCATCACTCTCTCCACGGAAGAAGTTAAGCCATACATGCAAAAGGCGGCCGAACACATGTCCGAGCACTCAAAAATTGAAGGCTTCCGTCCGGGGCACGCGCCTTATGATATTGTAAAATCGCGCTTTGGCGAACAAGCCATTTTGGAAGAAGCTGCCGATGTCATTGTCAGAAAAAATTATTTTCAAGCCATAAAAGACAATAATCTGCAAACTATTTCCCAGCCAAAAATTGAAGTTACAAAAATAGCTCCGGGCAATCCTTTTGAATTTAAAGCCACAGTCGCCACTCTGCCGGAAGTAAAGCTTGGCGAATACAAAAATTTGGGATTGAAAAAAGAAACCTCGGCCGTAGCCGACGAACAGATTGAAAAAGCTCTGCGCGATCTTTCCAAAATGCAGAGCAAAGAGGCGCCGACCGACAAAACCGCAACTGCCAAAGACAAAGTTTTGGTGGATATGGAAATGTTAAAAGACGGCGTGGCAATTGACGGCGGCATGACAAAAGATATGGCTGTTTATCTCGCCGAACAACACTACATTCCGGGATTTAACGACCATCTCGCGGGTTTAAAAAAAGGCGATGAAAAAACTTTCTCTTTGGATTTCCCCGAGAGTCATTATCAAAAACATTTAGCCGGAGCAAAAGTTGATTTCAAAATAAAAGTAAAAGATGTCTACGAGATTACTCCGCCGGAAATTGATGAAGAGTTTGCCAAAAAATTGGGGCAAAAATCTCTCGCTGACCTAAAGGCCTTGATCCGCAAAAACATGGAAGCCGAAACCGTGATGAAAGATGATGAAAAATGGGAAGCTATGATTTTGAATAAAATCGTTGGCGATTCCAAGTTCGGCGAAATCCCTGAAGTTCTTATCAATGAAGAATCGCACAAAATGGTGCACGAGTTGGAACACAATGTGAAACATGAAGGAATGCAATTTGATGATTATTTGAAAAGCGTCAATAAAAAAGAATCTGATTTGCTTTTGGAGTTTGCGCCCGAAGCCGTGAAGCGCATCAAGATCGCGCTTGCGATCCGCACCATCGGCAAGGCTGAAAATATTGAGGCGACGGACAAAGAAACGGCGGAAGAAATGGAAAAATTGATGAACGCTTACAAAGATAATCCGGAAATGCAAAAACAAATCCGCGAACCCGGTTTCGCCGACTATCTCCACACGCGCATCGAAAACAGAAAAACTCTGGAACTTATCAAAAAGAATAACTAATGCTATAATTTTTACATGACCCATACATTAACTTCCATCATCAATAAAGAAGGGAAATGGTACGTCGCGCAATGTGCTGAATTAGGCGTTGCCAGCCAAGGGAAAAATATTGATGAAGCGAAAAAAAATCTCAAAGAAGCCGTAGAATTATATTTGG
>CAZFZQ010000039.1:0-7869 GCA_964522845.1 uncultured Gammaproteobacteria bacterium
ATCCCGCTTTTTATTTTCGTGATTGTAGCGACCAGTTTTTCCGTGAATGAAACCGATGGGTTAGATGGCCTGGCCGGCGGAACGCTTTTGTCCGCTTTTGCGGCTTACGCGGCCATCGCTTTTTTGCAGGGAAAAACCGACTTGGCCGCTTTTTGCGCCGTGATTGTGGGCGCGCTTTTGGCGTTTTTGTGGTTCAATATCAATCCGGCGCGGTTTTTTATGGGCGACACGGGCGCGATGTCTCTGGGCGTGACGCTCGGCATTGTGGCCATGCTTACCAACACGGTCATACTTCTGCCCATCATCGGCTTTGTTTTTGTGCTGGAATCCGCTTCAGCCATCATTCAAATTCTTTCCAAAAAAATCCGCAAGAAAAAAGTCTTTCTCTCCGCGCCCATCCATCATCATTTTGAAGCTCTGGGCTGGTCCGAACCGAAAATTGTGATGCGTTTTTGGATCATCTCCGCCGTCACCGCGGTCGTAGGGCTGATTTTGTTTTTGGTGGAGAAGTAAAATATAAATATGAAAGAAAAATTATCTCCTCATTTTGAATCAAGCGAGGCAAAAGAAAAACCGAAAAAAGAGAATAAGCCCAAACGCACGGAAGGCGAGGCCCGAATGCTTCGCGAGCGTCTGCATCTTGCCGCCAAGGTTATTTCCAATAACTTTGGGTTGAAGTTTGTGCCGGATATTCCGCCGCCGGGCGAAGCGCCTAACTGGCGCGCCGGCCTTTCAGAAAAATTCGCCGAAGAACGCGCCAAACATCCGGAAAAAAGCTTGGAAGATTTTGATGATGAACTTTTGAAACCGGAACTAATTTCTTATCCGGAACAGGAGCTTTTGGATAAAAGCGAGGAGTATACTTTCGGAGTTTTGCGGCACGAGTTGGGTCACATTAAGCACACCGATTATCGATCTATGATGGAGGCCCAAGACAAGGCGCAAAAGGAAGGGTATGGCCCGCAAGATGTTTTTTACATTTGGAATGCTTGGGAGGATAATCGTTCCAATCTTTGCGAGGCTAAGGATTCAAAAGCGGCTCGATATTATTTGGGAGTTTATCTGAAAGAGGATAAAGAAAATGCCCTGCTTGCGGATTTGGAAAACCGGCCATTACCTATTCAATATGGGCTGATTTGCTGGGCAAGGGGGGCGGAAGCATTTATTCCGGATTTCAGTTTTGAAGAATTAAAAGCCAAAATTTCCGACCCGCGCGTGCTGGAAGCTTATGAAAAATCTCAGGAAGCTTTGGACGAATATTTGGGGGAAGAAAAGGGCGCGGTCGCTTTTCGCGAGTTTTTTTGGAAAAAGGGCTGGCCGGTTTTTAAAGATTTGATTAAAAAATATTCCGAAGAAGAAGCGCAAAAACAAACCCAAGCCGCGGGTAAGAAGTGGGGTGAAATGACAGAAGAAGAAAAACAAGCCGCCATTGCCGAAATATTGAAAGATTTGCGGAAACAAGAAAAAGAGACCGCGGAAATTATGGCGCCCAAGACCATTAAAATAAAAGAAGGTGAAGACGGAAAGATGGAGATTGAAATACCCGCTCCGTCGGAACAAACAATCGTTCACGCTAAAGAAAGCGAAGCTAAGGAAGCAGACGAAGAAAAGAAAAGAAAAATAGCTATTGAAGTGGAGCGGCGAAAGGAGATGGATCAGGCGCGCAAACAATTGGAAGAGTTAAGACAAAGAAATACCGGCTTGAATAAGTCAGAAAGAGGGGGCTATAATTATTATTTTAATCCGGTTAAAAAATATATTGATCTTCTTTCGGAAAAATTGGATGAAGTTTTTCCGCCAAAAACAGAAGGGGAGTGGAGCGGCGGAAAGACTAGGGGAAAGCGGTTAAGCCAGAGGGAGCTGGCCCGCGAAATCCCGGCTAAAACCGGAAAAATGTTTGAACAAAAAGATGTGCCCGAAGTAATGGAGGCGGCCTTTTCGCTCTTAATTGATGTGAGCGGCAGTATGGGTAATTATGGCGGCGAAAAAATAGTAAATGCAATTAAGGCGGCGGTGCTTATGGCGGAAGCGCTTGCTAAAAAAGGAGTGCCTTTTTCCATCTCGGCTTTTAATCGTAATTTTTATGAACTGAAACGGTTTGATGAAGAATATGCGGGAAGAAAAAAAATGGATTTAGTCGGATTGATCTGGAGTGTCAGCTCAGCTGGCTCGGACGGCAATGATGACGGTTACGCGGTGGACAGGACGGCCCGGTCGCTTGCAAAATGGCTTCAGTTGCATGACGCTTCTGGCGCTTTGATTGTTTTTTCCGACGGCCTGCCCAATCCCAGCGAGGAACACAGGGGTCCGGAATGGGAGCTGGAAAAAATCGTACAAATTTGGTCTAAAAAATTGCCTTTAATTGGCATTGGCATCGGATCGGATATGGAAGAGACAATAAAAAAATATTATAAGCAAGACGGATTAGCCGTAAGCGATGTGGACAAATTGCCTCGCGCTTTGTTAAAAATTTTGCAAAGGCAGATTGAAAAATTTGAGCGGAGATAGGGTTTGTGGTAAGATAATTTTAAGGATAAGAAATCCCCCTCAAAGAGGGGGATGGGGTGGTCGACGCGTCCTAATGTTATGTGGACGGCCGATCGCGGACGAGTTTGGACGGCATGGGTAGCCGGCCTCTCGCACCTTCCGCTCGGGTGTTTGCGCGCGATGTTTTGCGCGGTTTGACCTTCGACAGCATGGCTAACCGTCGTAGGTAACCCTCCAAAATAGTAAAAAATTTTTGAAATTCTCTCTTTCTTCGCCCGAAAGCGAAGCCGGACGCGTCAGGGGGTACTTGTCCCGCGGGCATGGCTAGCCCGCATAACAAGCGCAAGCGGCGGCTCCCTTTCCAGGGAGGACATTTAATTTAACCCCTGAAGAGCCCGGATCATATGATCCGAGGCGTCCTGAAAAGAGCTGCTTCAAGGTTCCATGTTCCTACCCTCCATTTCCGTTATACATCTTGTATACAGGTAGTATAGCACATAATTGAATCTTTGTCAAGCCCAGTAAGACAACTTTGGCTGTTTTTTCTCTAAATTTAGCTAAAATTAAAATTTAGGTTTATAAAAATTAGATAACTTTCATTCAAATTTAAACTTTAAAAAAGATTTAATTTCCAAAGTTGGTCTTACTGGGTCAAGCCCTATTATAACAATTTTGGCTAAAATTACACAAATGGATAAAATAGCTTTAATAAATAATCAAATAATTATCTAAATTTACACAATATATGAAAAAAGAAGTGGCGGATCAATTATTGGCGCTTGGGCAAACATTAGAACAGCCCGAAACAGAAGACCGTTTTGTGGAAAATGTGGTTTTTTCAAAGGAAGAGCGGGGCAAGGACGGGATTCCGATTTTCAAATCAAGCGCCCCGGGCCGAAAGATGATTGTGGTGAGAACTTCCGTCCTCCCTCCGAAATTGGGACAAAGTTATCGGGTGAGGATTATTGAGGACACTAATCCCGGGGAAGCGGAAAAAGGAAAATTTATCGCGGAAATTGCCACGGAGCCGGAAAAAGAGTTGGAGCTTGTAACGGGGGCGAAAGAGGCCGCGGCCGCTTTCGCGGAAAATGATTTTAAAAAATCTTTGGAACTTTTGGTTGCTTTAAGAAAAAAATTGGCATAGTTTAAATTTTATAAAATTAATATGGAAAAAAATTCTCTTGAATCAAAAAGTGAAAAGGCCTTGTATGAAGATTTGGAAACAATCGCGCAATTGGAAAAAGAAAAAAACGCCTTGCTTTTGGCCATGGGAAAATCGCCCGGGGCGGCGGCACGGATATTGAACAGCATGGACATAAACCTAAAAAGCGAAGAGGTTTTTGAAATTTTGGATAAAAAAGAAAAATCAAAAAATAAAATTACCAAAGGCGCGGAGACCGTGCAAATCGGAAAAATTGCCACGCCGATTTTCCGGGGCGAGGATGAGAATTTGAAATGGGATCTTGCCGGAGAACAATTCCGCGAGCAGGGTCAGACTATGGCGGAAATAAAATTCAAGAGAAATGACGGCGTGGAAATCGTTCCCGGGCAGGAAGCGGAGGGAGAAACGCGTTTTGACGACCGCGAAAGATTTTTGCCTTTTCAGGAATACAAATTTTTAAAAAAAGAATACGCGGTTTATTTAAAAAGAGTTAAAGATTTGGCAAGCGATAATAAAGATGCCAAGGGAGCGGCGGCAGAATATCTTAGGCGCTTAAAGACGGAACATCCGGAATCGGAATGGGTTTTGCGTTCCCTGAGGCATTTAAACGGCATGGTTTCGGATGCGGCCAAAGAAACCTTGGAGCTGGATCCGGAATTTATAGAAACGCCGCACGTGGTCCAAACTATGGAAAAAGTTACCAAACTTGTAAACCGCCAGCTTGAACGCGGACAAGGCATTACGATTTTGGAGGGCGATGCCGGCACGGGAAAAAATAAAATCGCCGACCATTTTGCCGCCCTGACCCGCCGGCCGCTTTTCAGATTTACCTGTTCTTCGGGCAAGGATGAGCAAGACTTAAAATATCTCTTGGAATATAATCCGAAAAAAGGCACTTACCGCATCAAGTCCACGGTTTATGAGGCGCTGGAAACGCCGGGCGCGATTTTAGAATTTGATGAAATAAATACGCTTAAGCCGGAAGTGGCGAAAATGTTGAATTCTCTTTTTGACCATGACCGGGCGCTCTTTTTGGGCGAAGACCGGAAGGCCGTCAAAGCGGCCGAGGGAGTGGTGCTTATGGGATTGCAAAATCCCCAGCATTATATGGGCGTGAAGCCCTTGGCCGAAACCATAAAATCGCGCGCCAGAATTATGGAAGTTGATTATCCGCCGTTTGAAAAAAAGACCGCGGAACAGATAGCGCAGGACGAAGCGGATAGGGCCTTGGAAGAAGCGCGGGCGAATATAGAACAGGCAGGAATGTTGCCTCCGCCCGTTGCTGAAAAGAAAATAAACCAATTATTTTACAGATCGGATGAGGCGTTAATTGTGCGCCAATATGTGCCGGAATTAAAAAATTTGAGCCAAGAAGAATTTCAATTGCTTTGGGATGCGTTAATAAATAAAAAAATCAGTTCCAAGGCAAAAGATTTGATTACGCCAACGAGACAAGCGGCGATTGAAAATATTAAAGAAATTGTCGCTACCGCGAATGCAATCCGCCAAGCATATCGCGCTTATCACGAAGGGAAGCTGGATCAGCCGATAAAATTTGTTTTTAGTTTGCGCGAATCTGTGGAAAGCGCTTTTGAGCTGTCCGAAGTTGAGGTTGAAGAAGATGAAAAGAAAAAAGGAATTACTCCGGCCAAAAAGGCGATTATGGAAGTTGTATTGCCAAAAGTGCCGATGGGAGAAGAGCGGATTTATTTGGAAACTCTTATAAAGCAATTGCAATAGAAGCGCGTTTTTGGATCATTTCCGCCGTCACCGCGGTCGTAGGGCTGATTTTGTTTTTGGTGGAGAAATAAAAAATATACAGTGCATAAGATAGAGATACATATTGTTATGCTCATGGGCGGCATATATTATAAAAACACGCTATCAAATTTCCCAGCGGGAAATTTGCGCCTGCCTGCCGGCAGGCAGGCTCCGGCTCGGCGTCGCTCGTCCGATAAGAATCGGACACCATGCCCGCTCTGCCTGCGCCAAGGTTTTTATAACATACGCCACCCATTAGCTTGCCATATTTGCAGGTTGGATAAAGTGCAATATGCATTTGACTTATACATTCAGTTGAACAATTTTTTTACACGATATATAATAAAAATATGGAACAGCAAGATATAAATAAAATTGCGGAAGACGGAAGACGAATATATGATGGAATGAAAAATAATTATGAACCAAAGGATATTGGCCGGTTTTTGGCTATTGATACAAAAAGTGAAGATATTTATTTGGGTGCAAGCAGCGTAGAGGCATTGGACAAAGCAAGGGCTGCACATCCGGGAAATATTTTTTATGTCGTGAAAATAGGATTTGATACTGCCGAAACGCTTGCACAGTCATTGTTATTGAATACCCGCTAATTTATGATCGAGGGAAAATTTATTGGTGATGCCGCTTATATACAGATAGTGATTGCTTCTGGAGATGCTGTTCAGGAGCGTTTTTTTATCATAGATACCGGCTTTAGCGGTTTTTTGCAAGTTAGTGAAAGTATTGCTAAAGAGTTAAATCTGGAAACTAAGGGGGTAATGACCGTTAGGCTAGCAAATGGTAGAACTGAGAATGCCCAGGTATCAACTATTAGCGCATTTGTCGGAGAAAAACACGGCCCCGTTGATGTTCTCATATTAAATACTCAACCGCTTATGGGCATAAAATTTTTAAAGAAATTTGGGTGTATGTTGAATCTGGATTGTAAGAATGAAAAAGTCAGTATCGCCTAAAAAGACGGGATCGTGGGATTGATTATGTTTTTGGTGGAGAAATAAAATAACATAGAAATAAAAAAATTAACTGTAACCCGGTTGATTTTTTTGTTCTTGACAAAATAGCGAAAATGTGCTAATGTGACGCAATGTAATACTGGCGGAGATGATTCCGTCAGAACCGTAGTTCAACCGAAGGAGAGGATGATGGAGAACAACCAGAAATGGACCATGATTGACGGATACGGAAAAGCGCGCGTGCTTATGGTGCGTACGCATCTCGGGTGCGTGGGGTATCACGAGCTCGAAGGCGGAGGAAAGTTTCGTGTTTGCATGAATACGACGGACAAGGGGGTACTCTCGCGCCTCCGTTTCTCCCAGCTTTGGGAGAGAATATGGGGAAGCTATTTCCGTATCAGTGTCTCGGGTGAGGACGAGCTCAAGACTGCGCTCGGATGGGCGATCGAGGCGCTTGGCGGAGAGCCGGGCGGCACCCTTCTCATCGAGACTAATCCCGCGGCGCCGAGCTGGTTGCGCGAGGTGGTGATGCGGTCGCTCCCCGGCACCAGAAAGTAGGGAATAACACAGAACCGGCACGCAACACATTCTATCCTCGGCGCAATGCCGGGGGATTTCCAGAAGAAGCGCAACGCTTCTTCTTTTTTGTTTTTATAAAAAATGATATGATTAATTTATAAGAATTAAAAGTTCAAATTTTTTATGTTAAAAGACTTAACTAATTTTAAAAAACAGCGAAACGATGAGCCGAAACGGCAGGCGGTGAAAAGCGAAATGCCTTTGATTGTGATTGCCGACGCCGTGCTTTTTCCGGAGCTGACCGTTCCGCTCTCGCTTGGCGACGCGCGGTCGGTGAAAGCGCTGGATGCGGCCATGAAAGAAGGGCAAGCGCTGGTTTTTTCCGCTTTAAAAAAAGGAAAAGTGGATACGGCTAAATTTGACGATGTTTATCGCGTGGGCGTGGCGGCGAAAGTTATGGAAACAATGAAAGAGCCGGATGGCACGGCGCGGATTTTAATTCAAACTATGGATCGCGTGCGCATCGCGGGGGTAATTTCCGACGAGCCGTATTTCCGCGTGCGTTTGGAACAAATGCCTAAGTCATCCGAAGAGCGCACGGAAAAAGTGGAAGCCCTGATGTATTCCGCGGTCAATCAATTTAAAGAATGTGTAAATCTCGGCGCCTCGGTGCCGTTTAATATTTTGCTCATCGTGACGAACCTCACTGACCCGTGGCAGTTGTGCAATATCATCGCCGTAAATATTGATTTCAAGGCCGCGGAAAAGCAGGCCATTCTTGAAGCCGACAGCGCGCTCGTGAAATTAAGCTTGTTAAATGAAGCGCTGGGCCGGCAGATAAAAGTTTTGCGCATGGCCAAAAAAATTCAATCCGAAACCGGAAAAGAAATTGGCAAAATGGAACGCGAAATGTATTTGCGCGAGCAGATGAAATCCATTGAAAAAGAATTGGGCATCGCGGGCGGC
>CAZFZQ010000040.1:0-7490 GCA_964522845.1 uncultured Gammaproteobacteria bacterium
AACTGGTTTTTGAAAACCGGCATTAAAGAATTGTTTCACGAAATTTCTCCAATCCGCGATTTTATCGGCCGCGATTTGGAACTTTATTTTGAAGATTATTACATTGACGAACCCAAGGTTGATGAAAAGACCGCCATGTTGAAGAACATCAATTTTGAAGCGCCGCTCCGCGTCAAAGTCCGCTTGGAAAATAAACGTAGCAACAAAACCAGCGAACAAGAAATTTATTTGGGCGATTTGCCTTTGATGACGGATCGCGGAACTTTTGTTATCAATGGAATTGAAAGAGTCGTTGTGTCCCAGCTGATCCGTTCGGCCGGGGCTTTTTTTACTTCAGAATTTGTCCGCGGGAGAAAATATTATGGCGCGAAAATTATTCCGAATCGCGGCGCGTGGCTGGAATTTGAAACTGACGCCAACAACGCCCTTTGGGTAAAAATTGACCGCAAGAGAAAAGTCGCGGTGACAACGTTATTGCGCGTTTTTGGCCTGTCTACGAATGAAGAAATTATGGCGCCTTTCAAAGATATTGATACTCATCCGTCCATAAAATTTATTGAAGCAACTTTGGCGCGCGACGCGGCCGCAAATCAGGAAGACGGATACAAAGAAATTTATAAAAGAATCCGCCCCGGCGATCTCGCGACCGCGGACAACGCCAAGTCGCTTATTGACGCCATGTTTTTCAATTTTGACAGATATGATTTGGGCGAAGTGGGCCGTTACAAATTTAATTTAAAATTCGGCAATGACACCTCCAAAGCCGTGGTGTCAAAAGAAGAAAACAGAACTTTAACCAAAGAAGATTTGGTCGCGATTGTCCGCGAAATTATCCGTTTATCAATTATGCAAGACGATGCGGATGATATTGACCACTTGGGAAACCGCCGCGTGCGCGCGATCGGCGAATTGGTGCAAAATCGTTTTCGCGTGGGCTTGGCCAGAATGGAACGCATTGTGAAAGACAGAATGTCCACTTCGGAAATTGAAACCATTGCCGCGGGAAAATTGGTGAACGCCAGGCCCGTGATTTCCGCGGTGCGCGAATTTTTTATGTCATCCCAGCTTTCGCAATTTATGGACCAGACCAATCCTTTGGCCGAGTTGGAACACAAACGCCGTTTGTCCGTCATGGGTCCCGGCGGTTTGTCGCGCGAACGCGCCGGCTTTGAAGTCCGCGACGTGCACCAAACGCATTACGGCCGCATCTGTCCGATTCATACGCCGGAAGGTCCGAACATCGGTTTGGTCGGCCACTTGGCGAGCTACGCGCGCATCAACGAATATGGATTTATTGAGACCCCGTATCGCGTGGTGGAAAAAGTCGCTGACAAAAACGGTGTTATCCGCGGTCGCGCCACAAATAAAATTGATTATTTAAACGCTTTCGCGGAAGAAAAAATTACCACTACGCCGGCCACGACTCCGATTGATGAAAACGGATTTTTCATGGTGGACAGAGCCGAGGTGAGAAAATTCGGCGAACCGGAAGTTGTGCATACTAATGAAATTGATTATATGGATGTTTCTTCGCGCCAAATTATTTCTGTTTCCACCTCTCTCATTCCTTTTGTGGAACATGACGACGGCAACCGCGCTTTGATGGGCACGAACATGCAGAGGCAAGCCGTGCCATGCGTGAATCCCGATTCTCCGATCGTGGGCACGGGCGCGGAAGCCAGAGCGGCGCAGGACTCCGGCCACATTATTATATCGCAAGAAGACGGAACTGTGGCGGCCGTTGATTCCCGCCGCATCCAGGTACTGGAAGACAAAGGCAATTTGCGCACTTATGAATTTAATAAATTCGCCCGCTCCAACCATTCAACCTGCATGAACCAGAGGCCGATTGTGAAAAAGGGGCAGAAAGTGAAAAAAGGCGATTGCATGGCTGACGGCCCTTCAACCCAGGGCGGAGAATTGGCGCTGGGACAGAATGCTTTGGTCGCGTTTTTGGCCTGGGATGGTTACAACTTTGAAGACGCGATTATTTTATCCGACCGCTTGGTGCAGAGTGATAAATTTTCTTCCATTCATATTGAAAATCACACGATTGACGTGCGCGACACCAAGCTTGGCCCCGAACAGGTGACGAATGACATTCCCAATGTTTCGGAAGATTTGCTGAAAAATTTGGACGCGGAAGGCATTGTGCGCATCGGCGCCGAGGTTGTATCCGGCGATATTTTGGTGGGCAAAATCACGCCCAAAGGGGAGACGGAATTATCAGCCGAAGAAAAACTGCTTCGCGCCATCTTTGGAGAAAAAGCGCGCGACGTGCGCGACACTTCATTGTCATTGCAACACGGCGAGCATGGAAAAGTTGTTGATATAAAAATATTTTCCCGCGAAGCCGGCGACAAATTGCCGCCTGGCGTTATTAAATCAATTCAAGTCGCGGTGGCGGATTTGCGTAAAATTCAAGTCGGCGACAAAATGTCCGGCCGCCACGGCAACAAAGGCGTTATCTCAAAAATTTTACCCTTGGAAGATATGCCTTTCTTGGGAGACGGCACGCCGGTTGATATCGTGCTTTCGCCATTGGGCGTTGTCTCCCGCATGAATTTGGGACAGATTTTGGAAACTCATTTGGGCTTGGCGGCCAATGTTTTGGGATACAAATTGGCTTCGCCGGTTTTTGACGGCGTGTCCGAAGAAACCATAAAAGAAGAATTGATAAAAGCCGGTTTCCCGGAAGACGGAAAAGTTCAGCTTTATGATGGCAGGAACGGAATTCCGTTTGATAATAAGACCACGGTCGGCTACAAATATCTTTTGAAACTAAACCACATGGTTGAAGACAAAATTCACCAGCGGTCAATCGGCCCGTACTCTTTGATTACGCAACAGCCGCTGGGCGGCAAGGCGCAATTCGGCGGCCAGCGTTTTGGTGAAATGGAAGTATGGGCGCTCGAAGCATACGGCGCGGCGCATACTTTGCAAGAAATTTTGACCATCAAATCCGACGATGTGCCGGGCCGGTCAAAAGCGTATGAATCCATCATAAAGGGCGAAGAAATAAAAATGTTGAATATTCCGGAATCATTCCACGTGCTTTTGCGGGAACTCCGAGGTTTGTGCCTGGATGTTGATTTGGTCGGAGCGAAAGAAGAAAGAATAGAAAACCCTCCGAAGATGGAATAATTAATAAATTATTTATTCAACTATCAATATGGAAAAACGACTAACCGACAACAAACCCCTGGGAAAAATACGCGACTTTGAAGCCATGAAATTGAAATTGGCCTCGCCCGAAGTTATCAAGGGCTGGTCTTACGGCGAAGTGACAAAACCCGAGACCATCAATTACCGCACGCAAAAACCGGAAAAATCCGGGCTCTTTGCCGAAGAAATTTTTGGGCCCTCAAAAGATTGGGAATGCTATTGCGGAAAGTATAAAAAAATCCGCTATAAAGGAATCGTTTGCGACAAGTGCGGAGTGGAAGTGACGACCGCGCTCGTCCGCCGCGAAAGAATGGGGCACATTGATCTCGCTTCGCCGGTTTCTCATATTTGGTTTTTGCGCGGCGTTCCGTCCAAGATTAGCTTGGTCTTGGATGTGTCAATCCAAAATTTGGAAAAAGTTATTTATTTCGCGGGCTTCATTATTACCGCGGTTGATCAGAACATGAAAAATCTCACCTTGGAACAGGTGAAAGAAGAATTCAAACAAAAGAAGCATCAGCTGGAATCGGGTTATAAAAAAGAAATGGAGCAAATCGCGAAGAGCGCCCTAGGCAATGGAAAGAAACAGGCGTCGCTCGCGGATAATTTGGAAAAAATGCAAAAGACCATGGAGTCCTCGGTTTCCACTTTGGAAGAGGATTTTGATTTGACGATTGCGGAAATAAAAGGCATCCAAAAAATGGCCGTGATTTCCGAAAATGAATATCAGGAATTGGCCATGCGTTATGGGCATATTTTTACAGCCTCAATCGGCGCGGAAGCTATTTATTCTTTGCTTAAAGAAACCAGTTTGGACCAGCAAATAAAATTTATTGAAGCGGAATTGGGAGAAGCGCAAGGCGGAAAAAAAATCCGCTATATGCGCCGCATCAAAATTATGCGCTCGCTCCGCGCGAACGGCATCAAGCCGGAATGGATGGTGCTTACCGTGATTCCGGTCATTCCTCCGGATTTGCGCCCCATGGTTGCCTTGGACGGCGGCCGTTTTGCCACCTCTGATTTGAATGATTTGTACCGTCGCGTTATTAATAGAAACAACCGTTTGAAGCGTTTGTATGAATTAAACGCGCCCGAAGTTATCTGCCGCAATGAAAAAAGAATGTTGCAGGAAGCGGTTGATTCTTTGATTGACAATTCCGCGCGCCACACCAAAACCGTGGTCGCGGCCACGGGCAAGAAACGCCAGCTGAAATCCATTGCCGATATTTTGAAAGGCAAACAAGGCCGTTTCCGCCAAAACTTGCTGGGCAAGCGCATTGACTACTCCGGCCGCTCGGTTATCGTGGTTGGTCCGAAATTGAAAATCCATCAATGCGGCATTCCGAAGCGAATGGCGCTGGAACTTTTCAAGCCGTTTGTCATCAGCCAGCTAATCCGGCGCGAAGTGGTGCACAACATCAGAAGCGCGAACAGATTTATCGCGACCGGCGACAGCCAGATCTGGGATATTTTGGAAGAAATCACGAAAAATTCTCACGTGCTTTTGAATCGCGCCCCGACTTTGCACCGCTTGGGCATTCAGGCATTCCAACCATTATTAATAGAAGGCAAGGCCATTCAATTGCATCCTTTGGTTTGCACGGCTTTTAACGCGGACTTTGACGGTGACCAAATGGCTGTGCACGTACCGCTCACGGAAAATGCGAAAAAAGAAGCGCGCGAACTGATGCTGGCTTCAAAAAATCTTTTGCGGCCTTCAACCGGCGAACCCATCGCCCGTCCGGAAAAAGACATCGCGTGGGGCTGTTATTTTATGACCGTGATGGAAGAGCCTGCCCACGAAACTAAGGTTTTTGGCAATCCGACGGAAGCGAAACTAGCCATGAATCTGGGCATCATGAAACTTCAAACCAAAATCAAGGTAATGATTGGAACGGGAAAGAAAAAAGAAATGGTGGAAACCAATGTGGGCCGGTTGATTGTGAATGATTTATTTCCCAAGAAAATGCCGTATCAAAACGCGGTCATGGACAAGAAAAAATTGGATGAAATTATAAAATTTTCTTTGGAAAATTTTGGTATTGAAGATACAGCCGTGCTTTTGGATGACATTAAGGATCTGGGCTTTACATTTATAACTAAGTCCGGCTATTCATGGGGCATGGCGGATTTGCCCGAACTCCAAGGCAAAAAAGAATTGGTTGATAAAGGAAACGCGGAAGTTGATGAAGTGGAATCCCAATACGCGGAAGGGTTGCTCACGCAAAACGAGCGCCATAGCAAAATTATTGAAGTGTGGACCAAGATCAAAGAAGATGTGGCGACGCTGTCCAAACAACAGCTTGATCCTCATGGATCGGTGTCAACAATGATTAACGCCGGCGCCCGCGGTTCATGGGGACAGCTGACGCAGATGATGGGTATGAAAGGTTTGCTCGCCAACCCGGCCGGTGAAATTATGGAATTGCCCGTTAAGAAAAATTTCAAAGAAGGACTTTCGGTTTTGGAATATTTTATTTCCACACATGGTTCCAGAAAAGGTTTGGCTGATACCGCGCTTCGTACCGCTAACGCCGGTTATCTTACCCGCCGTTTGGTTGATGTGGCGCAAGACGTGGTGGTGCGCGAAGATGATTGTGGCGATACCGAAGGCGTGATTTTGACCAAAGCTGACAGCGAAATACTCGGCGAGTCTTTGAGTCGCCGCGCTTTCGGCCGCGTGCTTTTGTCGGATTTGAAAAATCCCAAGACCGGCCGCGTGATTATGGCCGCGGGGCGGGCGGTTGATGAACCGACCGAGCGTCTTATCGCGGAATTGAAAATTGATGAAATTCATTTGCGGAGCGTGATAAAATGCAAAATGCGCCGCGGAATTTGCGCCAAGTGTTATGGCACCGACCTCGCGTATAATAAAGAAATAAAATTAGGAACCGCGGTCGGCATTATGGCCGCGCAATCCATCGGCGAACCTGGCACCCAGCTCACCATGAGAACCTTTCACACCGGCGGCGTGGCGGGAAAAGATATCACTCAAGGTTTGCCGCGCGTTGAAGAATTGTTTGAAGCCCGTCCGCCAAAACGCCGCGCCTTTTTGGCCGAAGTTGCCGGACAGGTCAGCATTTCCAACGAAGCGCCCCGCGAGATGATGGTAAAAGAAGGCAGAAAAGCCGCCATTTTGCGCAACAGCCAAAAGGTTGTGAAAATAAATTATTTGGATAACGAATCGTTTGAATATAAAGTCGGAAAAAATGATGTGGTGAAGGTAAAAGCCGGGGACACGGTGGGCGCGAATGATGTGCTGTTCGTGAAAAACAGCGGTGATGAAATCCGCGCTAAAAACGAAGGCACTGTTTCCATCGACGGCCAAACCATGATGCTGATTCGCCAGGTAAATAAATCCATGGAGTATGCCATTCCTTCCAACTATCAATTGCTGGTGCGGGATAATGATTTTGTGGAAATCGGCGATGCTCTGACTGAAGGCCATCTTGATTTGCATTTGCTTTTTCAATATAAAGGCCGCGCGGCTGTGGAACACTATCTCTTGAAAGAAGTTAAAAACATTTATATTTCTCAAGGACAGAAATTGAACGACAAGCATATAGAAATTATCATCCGCCAAATGTTTTCCCGCGTGAGCATCACGGACTCCGGCGATACCAATTTATTGCCGGGCGAAATCGTGGAACTGGCCGAGGTATTGGATGAAAACGAGCGCGTGAAAAAAACCAAAGGAAAAGAAGCGGTGTTTGAAAATCTTTTCTTGGGCATTACCCGCGTGTCGCTTTCAACACAAAGTTTTCTCTCGGCCGCGTCGTTTCAAGAAACCGCGCGCGTGCTCATCAATGCCGCGGTTACCGGTAAGATCGATCCTCTGCACGGGTTGAAAGAAAACGTCATCATCGGCCGCCTGATTCCGGCCGGCACGGGATTCAAACCGAATAAAGAATAAGAATTGTTAAAAAAAGAGCCCCGGAATTCCGGGGCTCTTTTGATAAGAAAAAAACACCGCGAGCACGGTGTTGGTTATTTATTTTTATTTTTGTATTGCCAGTGATAGAAAAAGAACAGGCAAAAAAACAAGAAGGCTGCGGCAGCTGCAATTATAGCAGTATAGAGTAATGAATAAGAAACCCAAATTGGACATTTTCGCAAACCAACAACTGCAAGCGCAACCGCGGCCGCGAAAGATATGACGGCTGATACGACAAATGCGTGATGGCTTTTTGTCACTTTTTTTCCAATGGGATTGTCCATGCGTACCTCCTTACGTTCAGATTATCAAAAGTTGCCCTCATTGTCAAGACGGTCGAATTTAGTCATCTAATTTGTTACCATAGCTTAATCGGTTGAGTCATATAAAA
>CAZFZQ010000041.1:0-2254 GCA_964522845.1 uncultured Gammaproteobacteria bacterium
AATTGGTATACACGAGAGACTTAAAATCTCTTGTCCGTAAGGACGTGTCGGTTCGAGTCCGACTGGCGGCAAATTAAGAACCCCGTATCGCGGGGTTTTAAATTTGCCAAAAAGAGGACTCGAACAAAAGGGTGGTAGGGAAAAAGCTTTTTCCCTACATACTGAGGAGAGTTATTCGAGAACCCGAAGGGTCTCGAAAGCGCATCCGCCCAGGGCGGAGAGCAGTGAGATTCCGACCGGCGGCAAATTTAGAACCCCGATTTCTTCGGGGTTTTTTAGTTTGACCAAAAGCACCCTTCGCGATAAGCTAAAAATAGACAATATGATAGAAAATAACGAAAAAATAACCGCTCCCGAGCTGCAAAACGACGAAACATCGTTTGATTTGTCGCTCCGGCCAAAAAAATTGGCTGATTTTATCGGCCAAGAAAAAACCAAAGAACATTTATCCATTTTTTTGGAAGCGGCCAAACGGCGCAACGAACCGCCGGAGCATGTCCTTTTTTACGGCAATCCAGGGCTTGGTAAAACCACTCTGGCGCACATTGTGGCCAACGAAATCGGCAGCGGCATCCGTATTGCCTCCGGTCCGACCTTGGAGCGCGTGGGCGACCTGGCGGCCATTCTTACTAATATTGAACCCGGCGGGGTGCTTTTTATCGACGAAATCCACCGCCTTAACAAAACCATCGAAGAAGTTTTATATTCCGCCATGGAAGAATACGCCCTGGACATCATCATCGGCAAAGGGCCGTCGGCAAAAACCCTGCGCCTGGATCTGCCGAAATTCACTATGATCGGCGCCACCACCCGGCTGTCACTTTTATCCGCGCCGCTCCGCGACCGTTTCGGCATGACTTATCATTTAAAATTTTATGAAAAACCGGACATCAAAAAAATCGTGAACCGCAGCGCCCAACTATTAAATGTCGCGTTGGATGATACCGCCGCCGATGCCCTGGCAGAACGGAGCCGCTTTACCCCGCGCGTGGCCAACCGCCTGCTAAAACGCGTGCGCGATTTTGCGGAAGTAAAAAACGACGGCCATATTACGCCCGAAGTGACGGACGCGGCTTTTGACCATCTGGAAATTGATTGCCTGGGGCTGGACAATGTTGACCGTGAAATTTTAAAAACCATTATTTATAAATTCAACGGCGGACCGGTGGGCGTGGAAACTTTAGCCGCCTCCACGCGCGAAGAGGTGGCAACTATTGAAGAAGTGCACGAACCGTATCTTTTGCAATTGGGTCTCTTGAACCGCACTCCCCGCGGCCGCTTGGCCACCGAAGCCGCGTACAAACATCTGAAAATAGGATTAATATAATTTTACACATAATGCGCGATTTATTTAATTATTATTTAATTGATTGTGATATTTTCTATCCTCCTCAGCCATATCCATAATCATCTTGCGCGTCTCGTGGGGTTCTGGAATTTGTTTTAATTCAAACCGCTTGACCTCGCCCGCGGTTTGAATATGAATATTTCCATAGCCGAAAAGCGAAGGCAAGATGCCGTGCACCTCCGAAGTGGAATCCTGAATTTTGTATAAATCCAATTCGGAAATCGTCCGGCTGAAAGTCCCCTCCTGCTCAATATTCAAAAGCCGGTCATTGGTCACCACCCAGAAATCCAAATAATAGTCCAAAAAAGCGCCAAACAAAAACAGCCAAGAAGAAAGATAATAAATTGAGGCGCCCAAGAAAAAAACCGGCCGCCAAATATAATTATCCAAAATCAAAGCCGCGTAATTTTGAAAAAAATAATACAAAATCACGGGCGCCAAAAATAAAATCGTATAAAAAGCCATTGACCCGACAAAAATAATCCTGTCGCGCCGCACGACCTTCACAATTTTTTCGTAGTCCTTTTGCTTGATTAAATTTTTGATGCGAATCGGGGACATAAATTAAAATCCTTTTTTAAAAATATTCATTTCCACCAATTCTTTCCAATTGATGGGCGAAAGATATTGATATGATAAAAAAACAATGACCGCCAGGCCGGCGATAAAAATAAAAGTCGCGGCAAAAGAAACAACATCCTCGGCGCGGTACCGCGCCAGATTCCTCAAACTGATAAAACCCAAAAATCCAACTATCACCGCGATAATCGCGTAAGGAATCAAAAACAATGAAATCGGGAAAGAAACCATAAAGTCAGGCAACGCTAATCTTTTTTAACTCTCTTGTAATTATACTGTCTTCTATCTCAAATCCTTTCATAAAAATTACTTTTTCAGAATAATCAA
>CAZFZQ010000041.1:2354-4501 GCA_964522845.1 uncultured Gammaproteobacteria bacterium
AATAATCAAACATTTTCAAAGAAAATAAATCAAAGTCAATGGATTGCCTGTGCCCGATGTAAAGAGCAATCGCGGTTCCGCCAACCAACCCGAAGTCCTTTGAAAATGTTTTTATTACCGGCAAAAGCCCGGTTTGTTTTGCTGTTAAAATCTCTTTATGCATATTTTTTAAAATAAAGCTTAAAATAATTTTTTATATCCGGCCTATAATTATTTCTTCGCTGTTTGGATTTTTTTTTGAAAATCAGAGCTGTTTTTTTTATGCCAAGTATTCTAATCATTCCTTGGACATCAACCCAATTTCCATAATTTAATACGGCCTCTACAATCGCTTCTTCGGAAAGCAATTTATAATTGGAAGAGGACCAAATTAAGTAAGGTCTTTTTTTGATAAAATTATGTATAGTCATAAAAAATTATTTAATACACCCAGCTCACCTCTATACCATTATAATAGTACTTGAGTATTTTTGCATAATCCCAGAGGTCGGTTTTGGCGTGGAAGTGATAAAAACCTGCGCTTTGTAGTCAGTTTTACTATAGGAAGCGAAACTCCCTATAGTTTTTACAGTGGCGGCTCGCGCCAAATTCGGCACTAAATTTAGAATAAAAGCTATTAAAAAAATAATAAAAAAAGACACAACAATGCCGAGCAAGGTGCCTTTGAAGGTAGCCGCCTCCTTTTTCTGTTTCCACATTCTAAAAACCATATCGCTACCTATTAGTGGATAGTTTTTCTCACGAAAAGACATTTTATTTTGATTTTTGGCTTGCCCCGCATAGCTTTATGCGACGTGGGGGAAAATGGATGATTTTTTCCACTTTCTAACAGTATTATATCATTTTTTGAAGAGCTTGTCAAATTTGTACTATGTCCAAATTAGCATAATAACCAATATTGCGTTAATAATTCTTCACGAGCATTCCCTGCATTTCCATGTCCCAACAACCCTAAATATGATTGCATAGTTTCTTCCGCAGGATGCTCACTGACTTTTTGGAACATTCTTTTTGCCGTCACCTTCCTCAAGATCCTATGGTCGCCAAAATCAATCCATCCCAAAAAATCAACTCCGGAAGCAGTGGTCTTTATAAATACTTTATCCGGATGCAAAGATAATTTTAACCGGTTCTCTAAAAAATCTCCTATTACCAGAACAAGCAATCCTAAATAATTTCTTTCCTCTGAAAGAAAAATAAAATCGTCTGCATATCTGACATACTGTTTCACCCGCAATCGATGTTTTACCCATTGATCAAATTCGTTCATATAAACATTGGCAAAAAGCTGGGGCGTCAAATTGCCCAAAGGAAGCCCAGCCCTGCTGTCATTGCGCTTGTCCCGCGAAGCTTCAGCGGAGTGGGGAGGAGGCGTATGCGCCGACGTGGCAATCTCTCTCTTTTTTGTCATTCCCGCGAAGGCGGGAAAAACGGTTAATTGCTTTATGCGTTCCTTTGCCTAAACGGCAAGAAAAAGAATCACTGATAAACTTTCTATCAAAAAACGGATACAAAATGCTATAAACCGCATGGTGCAAAAGCCGGTCGCGGACGGACGCTTTATGAATATGCCGTCGCTTGGGATCGTTCACATAAAAAAATAAAAAAAGACCCGTGCGCGGAAAACCGCACACGGGTAAAATACGGGAGAGCCAAGGGACCAAGAAACCCAGCGCCGTTTAGCGCCAAGATTCCTATGAACCGAGCTCCACCCCCACGGCGAAGACGCCGATGATCGGGTACCTGCCGACATGCCAACGCCAGTCGCCGCAGTCCAAGCCAAACTCGTCGAAGCAGCCGAGATCGAGCCGACGGCCGTCCGAGCGGCAGATGTCCGTGCGGATCCAGTAGCGGTCCAGCGGAACTCGCTCGCCCGTCGCCTTGTAATGGGCAAAAATGAGACCGGCGAGGAGAGCGGTGCTTCCGAAGGACACGAGGTGCGTCTTCGGCAGACCAAACTCTCGACGCAGATCGGCGAGAAGCGCCATCTGCTCCGATGCGGTCTTGCTCGTGGACTCAGGCACGAGGCGCGGGACCCAGAAGACGATCGCATCCTTGGTGGGCTCATCCGTGAAGTTCCAGTCCTGAAGATACAGGAACTGCTGGTAGCATGGCCCGGCATTGGGCGCGTGCTTCTTCAAGGTGAA
>CAZFZQ010000041.1:4601-7441 GCA_964522845.1 uncultured Gammaproteobacteria bacterium
GGTTTTGTCAAGAGCTATTTGCTATGATTTAGCTAAAATTAGCGAAAAAACCATAAAAAATCCCTCCCATCTCCCTTTGGACGAGATTGCTTCGTCGTCCCTCCTCGCAATGACAGAAAAACGAGTTTTTCAATGGTCTCATTTTTTAAGTTCCCCTTTGACTCCTTCCCGATTTCACATATAATATATAATAATGTAGCTTTGTATCGGTTTTCATTCGTAATTCGTATATTCGGATCGGATTCGTAATTAGCTTCCATATGTCCCTAACTCGTAAAATCGCTCACAACACCCTTGTTCAGGTTATCGGCCGGGGAGGCGCGGGCATATTGGCCGTGGTCGCCATCTCATTTATTACGCGCTATTTGGGGCGCGAGGGATTTGGCTATTACACAACCGTGGTCGCCTTTTTGCAATTCATCGCCATTTTGATTGATTTTGGGCTAACCACCATCGCCGTGCAAATGGTTTCCGAGCGCGATGACGGCACGGACAAGATTATGAGCAACCTAATGACCTTGCGCACGGTTTCGGCCGCGATTTTTTTGGGTGCCGCGCCGCTCTTAGCCTTATTTTTCCCATATCCGGGCATTATCAAGCTTGGTATCGCCATTACCACCATAACTTTCTTTTTTCAGCTTCTGCTCCAAACCATCACGGGAATTTTTCAAAAACACATGGCCATGCACATTCCTGCGGCTGCGGATTTTATTTCACGGCTTTTTTATGTGGCAGCCGTGGCGGCGCTGGTTTATTTCAAACAAGGATTTTTGCCCATTCTCTGGGTGCTTGCCGCGAGCAACCTCGTATCGCTCCTCATCATTTATTTTTATTCGCGAAAATTTGTCGTGATCCGGCCGGCGTTTGACTGGGCGATTTGGAAAGCCATTCTTTCGCGCGCATGGCCCATCGGCCTTTCCATTATTTTAAATCTTATTTATCTCAAAGCGGATATAATTATTTTGTCGCTCTACAAAAGCCAAGAGGATGTGGGACTTTACGGCGCGCCATACAAATTGATTGACGCCTTGACTATGTTTGCCATGCTGTTTATGGGATTGATTTTGCCGCTCTTGGCCGTAGCCTGGGCGAAAAAAGAAACCGCGCGCTTCGCCCATATTTTTCAAAAAACATTCAATCTTTTGGTAATGTTTATTGTGCCAATGCTCGTGGGAACATATTTTATAAGCGGCAAAGTGATGACCGTGATGGGCGGAAGCGAATTTGCGGCGTCGGGAAAAATTTTGATGATATTGTCTATCGGCGCGGCCGCGCTTTTCGCGGGTTCGCTTTTTTCCTTCACCATCATCGCCTTGGATAAACAAAAAATGGTCATCTGGGGATATTTGGCGGACGCGGTTATTTCGCTCATCGGATATTTTATTTTCATTCCGCGCTATTCATATATCGGCGCGGCGTGGGTCACGGTTTTTTCCGAAACTTTTATTGTCGCAATCGGCGCTTTTATTGTCTGGCGCGAAACAAAACTGTTTCCAAAATTTTTAAAAATCTCGGCAAAAGCTTTGGCTGCCGCCCTGCCCATGGCCGTCTTGTTATATTTCGTAAAAGACATGTCAGTGGTAATTTCCATGAGCGCGGCGGCCGCGGTTTATGTTTTTTTCATTATTCTTTTCCGCGGCATAACCATGGAGGAAGTTAAAAAAATTATCAGAGTAAAGGCATGATTATCTTGGCGGTTGCAACATTTATAATTTTTTTTATTATCGCCGCAAAACGGCCGATTTTAGCTTTATTTTCCGCCGCGGCGCTCCTGCCGGCATATAATTTGCGTTTCACAATCTTCGGATTGCCGTCTACGATTTTAGAATTCATAATTTGGAGCGCGTTTCTCGGCTGGTTTCTGTCATTGCGAGGAGTGGAGCGACGCGGCAATCTCAACCTTCTAAAAACTCGCCTAAAAATAATAAAATATCCCCTCTTTCTTTTTTTCATCGCCTCCATAATTTCTATTTTTGTTTCATCAGCCTCGACTAGCGCGAGTCTAGGCGGGCCGAATTTATTTTCAGCATTTGGAAAATGGCGCGCATTTTTTTTGGAACCGGGAATGATTTTTTTGATGATTTTAGCGGTTGCAAAAGATAAGAAGGATTTTGAAAAAATAATTTTCGGCCTTTCCATTTCCGCTTTTTATTTATCAATAATTTCCATCGGCCAAAAATTTTTCGGCTTGCCAAATCCTTTTTTGGAAAATCCCGCGCGCACCGCTTCTATTTTTCCGCAACCGAACATGTTAGGACTATATCTCGCGCCAATAATTATTTTAATGCTCGGACAATTTCTATCCCCTCTCCCCCTTTCCAAGGGGGAGGTAGGTGGGGGTTGGATAAAAAAAATATTTTACATAGCTACCATTATTATTTCTTTCGTAGCAATAGTCATCGCTCAATCAACCGGCGCGATTGTGGCGGTTATCGCGGGAATAACTATTTTTTGTTTTTTGCAAAATAAAAAAGCGGCTCTGATTTCGCTCTCCGTTATTTTTATATTTTTATGTTTTTATATTTTAATGTTTCCGAAAAATATCTTTGTTGAAAAATTATTTTTCGGCAATTGGTCCGGCACAGTGCGGATACAAATTTGGAAAGAATCTTTTGCCATGTTAAAAGATAATTGGCTTTTGGGCGCGGGCATCGCCGGCTACCCAATTAAAATTTTGCCTTATCATACCTCGCGCGATTGGATGGATGTTTATCCAATGCCGCACAATATCATTTTTAATTTCTGGTCGGAGCTGGGCATCTTTGGTCTCGCCGCCTTTCTCTGGTTGCTTGAAAAGTTTTATAAAATGTGCTATAACTTATTGAAGCCATTTTTCCTGT
>CAZFZQ010000042.1:0-7416 GCA_964522845.1 uncultured Gammaproteobacteria bacterium
TCCATCTTGTGTTCGCGGCCGCCGCGATTCTTCTTTTTGCCGGAGCCGGCTGCATCACCATCGGCGCGCCCGCGGCGCAAGGCAATGACGGCGGCGTTTGGAAGAGCATTAATAATGGAACAGACTTTGCGCAATCTAATTTGGCGCCCACGCCACAGGGCGTGGGAAATATTAACGGGATTAGCATATTAGACCTTGTATTTGACCCGCAAGATAACAAAGCAATCTATATGGCTTCGGCCGGCAGCGGACTATTTTATACTTGGGATGGCGCGCAGTCATGGAAATATGTTGACGGGCTGGGCATGGGCTCAATTAATTCCGTGGCCATTGATTTCAAGTATAAATGTACGCTTTATACGGCCATGCAAAATAAAGTTTGGAAAAGTATTGATTGCGCCCGGAGCTGGAAAAGCCAATATTTTGATACGCGCGGCGACGTTTCTGTCAGCGCCGTTGCCGTCGATCCGGCCAACAGCAACATCGTCTATGGCGGGCTTTCCAAGGGGGATCTCATCAAAAGCACTGATGGCGGCGCCACCTGGAGCACCATTCACCGCTTCAATAACAAAATCAATAAAATCTTGATTCATCCGACAAATTCCAAAATGATTTTTGTGGCTATGCAGAATGATGGCTTATGGAAAAGCCGGGATGCGGGCGTGAATTGGACGGACTTGAGGCCCAAGATGGACAAATTTTCCGGCACAAACGAGATATATGATTTTGATGTGGACAAAGACGCCAAAACAATGTACCTTACATCTATATACGGCATCATTGTTTCTGAGGATTTGGGCGAGAGCTGGCGGAAAATTGATCTCTTGACGCCGCCCGGTTCCGTTCATATTTATTCCTTTGCCGTCAATCCTAACAAAGCGCAAGAAATTTATTATTCCACGGCCAGCACTTTTTATTCTTCGTTTGACGGTGGAAAAAATTGGTCCACGAAAAAATTGCCCACGAGCCGCGCCGGCACCGCGCTTTTGGTTGACCCCAAGAACCCTTCATTATTATATTTAGGAACGAGGAAATTCGAATAACAGAAAGTAGCCTGTTAGCTTCTTAGCTTATTAGGTAATTGCCTAATAAGCTAAAATTGCTAAAAAGCTAAAAAGCTAATTATGGATTTAAACATGTACAAGGGGGAGTTTGATAAAGTTTTTGATTTTTTGAAAGGGGAGCTGGCCGGACTTCGCACCGGACGCGCCAACGCCGCCATGGTGGACGGTATTTTAGTTGACGCATATGGCAGTAAAATGGCGCTAAAAGGCGTAGCTTCCATTAATGTACCTGACTCGCGCACGATTGTGGTTGACCCGTGGGACAAGTCGCTGGTAAAAGAAGTGGAAAAAGCCATCCGCGATTCCGGCAAAGGATTAAATCCTACAAACGAAGGCAATTTTTTGCGTATCACCATTCCGGCACTGACTGAAGAATCTCGTAAAGCCCTGACCAAAGTTGTTGGTGAAAAAGCCGAAGAAGCAAAAATCCGCATGCGCCATCTGCGTGAAACTATCAAAGACGACATTTTGGAGGCGGAAAAAATCAACGAAATCGCAGAAGACGAAAGATTTAAATTGCAAGAAGACTTGGATAAAAAAGTTTCCGACTTGAACGCTGTTGTCCGCGAAATCGCTGCGGAAAAGGAGAAAGAAATAATGACCGTATAATTCCACTTGTCATTCCCGCGAAGGCTCGCCTCGCCGAAGCTTTGGCGAAGCGGGCGGGAATCCAGTATTTTAATTTATATATTTAAATATGGAAGTAACAATGGAAAAAATAATTTCATTATGTAAACGACGCGGTTTTATTTTCCCCGGTTCGGAGATTTATGGCGGGATGGCTGGTATTTATGATTACGGGCCGACGGGCGTTGAATTAAAAATGAATATCAAAGAGCAGTGGCGGCAAGAAATGTTCCGGCGCCACGAGCATATTTTTGAAGTGGACAGCAGTATTTTGATGCAGAGAAAGGTCTGGGAAGCTTCCGGGCACACCGCGGCAGGTTTTACAGATCCCTTGCAAGAATGCAAAAAATGCCACCATCGTTTTCGCGCCGATCATCTGGCTGAAGAAGGTATTAAAAAATGTCCGGATTGCGGCGGAGAATTGACAGAGGCAAAGAAATTTAATTTGCTGGTGGAAACGCATTTGGGGCCGGTACAGGATGAATCGTCCCTCACTTATTTGCGCGGCGAAACAACGCAGGGGATTTATGTAAATTACGCTAATGTAAAAACATCAATGCGCGCGTCGCTTCCTTTTGGCATCGGGCAGGTTGGCAAAGCGTTCCGCAACGAAATCACGCCCGGTCACTTCACCTATCGTTTGAGGGAATTTGAACAAATGGAACAGCAGTATTTTGTGCATCCTGATGACGCGCCAAAATATTTCAAATATTGGAAAACGGAACGGATGAACTGGTATCTTAATTTGGGGATCAATAAGAAAAATTTGCGTTTCCGTTCGCACGCGAAAGATGAGCTGGCCCACTATGCCCGGGAGGCGGAGGATATTGAGTATAAATTCCCTTTCGGCTGGCACGAAATTGAAGGCATTCATAATCGCGGCGACTGGGATTTGTCGCGCCACAGCAAATTTTCGGGGCAGGATTTGTCAGAAGTTGATCATAAAACCGGAAAGAAATTTTATCCGTTTATTATTGAAACATCAGCCGGCGCCGACCGCGCTACGTTGGCATTTTTGGCAGATGCTTACACAGAGATAGCCGGCGGCCGCACCACAACTACCGAAAGCACAAAAGATGTGGAGATGGTATTAAAATTGGACAAACGGCTGGCTTCGTATAAAGTCGCGGTTTTGCCGTTGTCTAAAAAAGAGCCGCTCGCCGCCCTTGCCCAAGAAATTTATAGAGAATTGAGGATGTCCGACATTGTTACGGATTACGACGAAACGCAATCAATCGGCAAACGCTACCGCCGGCAGGACGAAATCGGCACGCCTTATTGCGTTACAGTTGATTTTGATTCACTGGAAGACAGGAAAGTGACTGTTAGAGATAGAGATGATATGAAACAGGAGAGGGTGAAGATTGGGGAGTTGAAAGAGTATTTAAAAGAAAAATTGACCTCTTGACAGCATATCATATATGATATATAATGAAAGTGAATATAAAGTAGTATACTTTAAAAAGTTTGATACGGACGAGGTTCCCGTGAAAACGTATATTAAGAATCTGCATAGAAAAGAAAGAGCAAAAATTCGTAAATACATAGAATATTTAAGACAAAGCAATGGTTATTTGGATGAGCCGTATTCGAGGCACATTAGAGGAAAAATCAGAGAGTTGCGGGTAGATTTTGCCAAGAACAGACATAGAATTTTTTATTTTACTTTTGTAGGCAAAAATATAATTTTATTGCATGCATTTTTGAAGAAAACCGTCAAAACACCTGAGACGGAAATCGAAAAAGCGGAAGTCAATTACAACCAAGTTATAATTAATAAAAAATCCTATGAAGAATACAAAGAAAAAATATAATACAGAAGGCATGAGTTTTGCGAAAGATTTGCAAGAAGAACTAAAAGATCCAAAATTCAAAAAATATTATGATGAATATGGCAAGCAGTTAGAGATTGCTTATACGATTTTGCAATTGCGTAAAAAAGAGGGTATTTCCCAGGCGGAATTAGCTAAAAAAATCGGAACAAAGCAGAGCAACGTGGCCCGGATAGAGGCGGGAGAACAAAATTTGACCACTGAAATGCTTCAAAAAATCGCCACAGCATTAAATCGCAGCCTCAAGATAGAATTCGCGAAATAAAACGTCACTTATGCGGCCGCAAATAAAAAAATCACTTTTTGAACAAATGATTAACGAACTTATGCCGGAAGTTGAATTTGTTGATTGTACACCAACTGATGAAAAGAATATTGCCGGCGGGGCAAGGAAAAAATTGGAAGCGCGCCTCGGCCGTTCCGTAGTGTCCAAGAAAAATTTTTTGAAAAATCCGGAAAATAAAAAGCGATTAGAATAGTTTTTTTATGTTGAAATCTATCCAATTAAAACTCTCGAAAATAAAATACAGCGGCGACTCTATTGGCGATGACATCCGTGTAGAAATTGAAGTACTTGGAAAACTTTTGCGCGTTGATAAGAGAATCAAGGCCGGCACGACAGCGGAAATAAATAATAAAGAAATTGGGATATTTGAGACCAACCAAGGATCATTTCAAGCCGATATTCAGATTACCATCATTGAAAAGGATATGCTGTTTAATGATATCGGCAGTACGAAGGGCGGTGTAAAAGTTAACACTGCCGTCGCTAAAGTACAACAATTTGTTTTTGAAGTCCAGGTAAAAGAAAATCGTTCTATATTGAGCAGATTATTTTGGGGAAAAAGAACAGCGATTTTTGAGGCGACTTTGGAGGCGCATGTAGGCGAAATCGAACGGTATACGCCGGATACAGAAGATGGTTGGCTTATAGCGCAAACCGATCAGGGTGAATGGGTCTCATTGCCGGCGTATATTAGGGTGTATCCAAAATCTATTAAAAACGGTCGTGAATATTTTCTTCCGTCTGAAGGAACATATCTTGATAAATTATTATCAATACCGTTAAAAAATGACAATTACTCATATCTGATATCTGATGTTAAACATGAATCGATGATTAGCGCTACATATTCAATTTTTGGAAAAGTTTTTACGCTTAATGGAAAGAAGTATAAGGCGATAGATTATCCCGAAGCTCCTTGGAAGAAGGGAATATATAATATTGGAATTCCGGATTATCCCCACGGAAGCAATAATGCTTATACCGAAGCAATTAAACAAAAAGTATGGTTTCCGATAGATTTTGAAAATGCAAGGTATTTGCATGTGGGCGCGAGATCGGCCGGATGCATGACAATTATAGAGACCACGAGATGGATGGGAATATACAACGCGCTTATTAAAGCGCGTAAGGGTGATTTCAAAAATGTTGGCGTACTAAAAGTTATTGATTGACGCCTATGTCTAAAAAATTTTTTATTATTGCGGCGGTTATAATGGTAATAGTTATTTTAGGAGGTTTATTTTATTGGTTTAAGCAGGATAATGGTGAGATTGCGATTGACGACGCGGCCATTCTTGCTCAGCCAATTATAAGATGGCAAGAAATAATCGTTACAGAATCTAAACCAAAAATGGCTATGCGCATAAATTTACCAAGAATAATTATTGGCAATAGCTATAGCTTGTATAGCGAAATCAATAAAGCAATAACACAACACATTGAATCGCTTAAAAGTGATTTTATATCCGCCGCGACTACGGCGGCGGAAGACAATGGGGAGACAAATATCTTAAATATTGAAACCGAGGTACTGCTTGCCACCCCGAGATTAATTTCACTTGCTTTTACATCGACCGAAAGATTTGCCGGTATCAACAATAGCGAACCGGAACGAACATTTATGGTTTTTGATCTTGTAAACAACAATGCTATGATCGAAGGCAATGAAATGTTTCGCGATGATATAGCGTGGTCAAGAGCGGTAAAAATGATGAAAAATTATTTACTCGCCGATTACCAAGGAGACCCGAGTTGCGATTTGCTTTTTGCCCCAAAACAGAATGGTTTTAAGGCGTCTTGTATCGGTGTTGATTGGAGCCGCGGAGGGAAACATCTGTCTATCACAGGAGACATTTCAATGTCTATGATTCAAGAATTTCTCGCTCCATCGGTGTTGTCTGATATTATTCAATGAATTGGGGTATTTCCGCTGTCAGGATAAAATCGGCACGCCCTATTGCGCCTGCCCCGCGACTTGTCCCGCGAAGCTCTTTGAGCGAAGTGGGAAGCCTTGCCGTGCTGCTCCATAGTCTTGTGCGGAGGACGGGCGAAGTGGGGTGACAGTTCGCGATAGAGACACGATGAAGCAGGAGAGGGTGAAAATTGAGAAATTGAAAGAGTATTTGAAAGAAAAATTTTAATATTAACTTTGAAAAATATGTCAAAAGAAAAAATGCCCGAGTCAAAAAGTTCAGCAATGGCTAAAGTAGATACAAAAATAGTAAAATCTCACAAAAAAATAAAGAAGGAGGATTTAGCTTTTATTCAGCCCACGAAACCAATGACTGCTAAAGAAGTTTTGGAAGAAGTGGAAGCACAAGGTATGAGGGTGCTGACAATAGAGGAGTTGCGGGATTTAATTGATCAAGAACAGCCAAAAATAATAGAACCCAGGGGTAGGGTTATTGATGTAGACTCCGAAGAACCCAAAAAATTAAAATCTTCGCCAAAACTTTTGAAGGAATAGTTTTAATTTCATGCAATTTCAAAAACACATTTTAAAAAACGGTGCTCGCCTAATTGTCGCGCCGATGAAAGACACGCAGACGTTCACGATTCTTGTGCTTTTTAAGGTTGGGTCAAGATACGAAACCAAAGACATCAATGGCATTTCGCATTACATTGAGCATTTGATGTTCAAAGGCACGAAAAAACGGCCGAATACGCTTTCGATTTCCAAAGAATTGGACGGCTACGGCGCGGAATACAACGCTTTCACGGGCAAGGACTACACCGGCTATTATGTAAAAATCAACGCCGAGAAAAAAGAAAAAGCCATGGAGATTTTGTCCGACATGCTGAACAATTCCAAATTTGACGAAAAAGAATTGAACCGCGAGCGCAATGTAATAATAGAAGAAATCCACATGTACCGCGACAACCCCATGATGCATATTGAGGATATGATTGAGATGGAAATTTTTGGCGGGTCGCCATTGGGCTGGTCTATCGCGGGCGACGAGGCATCGATGGGAAAAATCGGGCGCAAAGAAATAATGGAATATCATTCTAAGCAATACATTCCAAAAAATACGGTCGTGATTATGGCAGGAAATATGAATGGCGCAGATCCGCAGGCGATGGCCGAGCGGTATTTTGGTATTGCGAAATCCGCAGACGCGATGACGGATTTTCCAAAGTTTCCCGGCAAATTTTCACAGAAAATAAAATTAGAATACAAAGACACGGGGCAATTTCAGCTGGCGCTGGCCTTTCCCGGATTAAAATACAAAGACCCGATGATGCCGGCGTTAAATCTTTTGTGCAATATCCTGGGCGGAACAATGTCATCCCGGCTTTTTATAAAAGTCCGCGAGCGCAAGGGCCTGGCGTATTTCGTGCGCGCGGAAAATTCGCCGTACGCCGACACGGGCGCGGTCGTGATTCGCGCGGGATTGAATAAAGGAAATTTATCTTTGGCTATCAAAACGATTTTGGCGGAACTTGATGACTTGAAAAAGAAAGGCGTGACTGCCAAAGAACTCGCGCGCGCCAAAGACAATATCAAAGGCGGAACGATTTTGGGGCTGGAAGAGTCCAGCGAAATCGCGGGCTGGCTGGGACGGCAGGAACTTTTGAAAAACGAAATTCTAACGCTGGAAGAAAG
>CAZFZQ010000043.1:0-7251 GCA_964522845.1 uncultured Gammaproteobacteria bacterium
GGGGTATGAAATTTCTATTTGGCTCTACTATGAAATTATCATTTGGCTACGACAGCGGATTTTTGAATCTTGACAGAATAGGATTTTTGTGGTAAAATGGGAGTGGTCCATTAACGAAAGGGGACACCATGGCCAGACGATTTTTTTTCTTGGCGATAGTTCTTGCGGTATCTTTTCCCGCGCACCGGGCATTTTCCGCGGATGGGAAACTCACGATTTTGAAAAAACTGAAAAAGAGGGTAAAACCGCAACGTATTGTCTTCAACCTCACTCTGAGGCACAATGGCGCGAATCTCAATTTGGGAAGCGCCGAAGCTGACCAGTCAATGATTGTGGTCGCGGCCAGCGGGGAGGTTCAGGTGCTTTTGATTGAGTGCAGCGGTTTTGTCAGAAGCGAAAAAATCAATAGCCTAATGCCAACGAAGATATCTTTCGTTGTCCCGTCCAATGATCACGTGGTCGTACCAAATTTCTTTAATCTTAGATCTTTGAGCATGAAGATTGAATTCCAAGATAATGCCGGCAGGATTTATTATGTCGGCAGAGACCTTTACTTTAACTTTTTCTAACAAAAAACCGTTCCCTTGGGGACGGTATTTTTTTACAACCTCCTTAGTTTTCTTGGCGCTCTCAAAGAAATGAAATCTTGAACGCCTATTGCGCTTGCTTTTTCTTCCAATTTTCCTGGAGTGGGTGCTGAAAAAAGAACTTTGCTCCGGTCGGGAGACACTGCGAGCCATAATTTTTTTCCGACATATGGCCGCAGGATGGTTTCCATCCTTTCATCTTCTTCCGGTTGGCCCAAAGAACCGAAGAACTTGAGGACGGGCGCGAATAGCCATTCAAACATTTTGCCCTCTTTTTTGGATGATATACAAAGCCTACTTTTAAAACCGCGGTTAGTCAAATAAAAAATCCGCCCGAGGGCGGATTTTTTTTATTCAGGCAAGCAATAAGCCGAATTCTGTTCTCCGACGAACCGGAGTGATGATCATCTATCTGGGACGCCAATTGCTTGGCGCCTCGAGCGGCCTACCATTCTTGGCCTTGCGCCGGGCAGGGTTTGCCACGTGCGGCTGTCGCCAGCCGCAGAAAGATGTAGCGGTTTTATCCGCACCACCTTACTTTTCACCTTTCATTCCCGATTGCTCGGAAACTAGTATTGTCTCTGTGGTACTTTCCCTATTTTCGCTGTAAAAATTTATCTCGCGAGAGGCTAAATTTCTACTCTTATATTGGTCGCCGTTAGCGACTGCCCTTTTTCCCGTTAAAAACGGGGGTGTTCGGACTTTCCTCTCCACGCTGGTTTTGGTGCGCGAAGCGATCATCCTGCTTACCTGAATACTAGGTACTATAGCACATTTTAAGCATTTTGTCAAGACCCCCGGCTTGAAAATTTAGCTTAAAAATGATACGGTTGTTATATGAAATTGCGCCTATTTTTTACCACAATTCTCGTTCCGGTTGATTATGTGATGCTCGTGGCTGCAGGCTTCGCGGCATACTTTTTGCGGTTTTCGTCCGGCTTTTTGGAAATCCGTCCGGCCGTCTCCACCATCCCATATAATTGGTATCTGCTTTTAACTCTAACCATACCCATAGCGTGGCTTTTGATTTTTGCTATCGCGGGATTGTATAAAATGGAAGAGCGGCGTTTTTTTGACGATATTCCGAAAATAATTCTCGCGTGTTCCACGGGCATTATGTTTGTTATCGCGCTCATCTTTTTCAACCGCGAATTTTTTGCTTCGCGTTTTGTGGTTTTGGCGGCGTGGATTTTTTCTATTGTTTTTGTACTGCTCGGGCGCGCGCTCATAAATTTTATTCAGTATCAATTTAAAAAAAGAGGATATGGCGCGACCAAAGTTGTAATTTTGGGCGCGGGAAAAGTCGCGGAAATTTTGTCCGTGGAGTACGAAAAAAATCGCGTGCTCGGGCGCAAGGTAACGGCAACTTTTTCCGCTTTTGATGAAGAAACAAAAAATAAACTAAAAGAAATGCGCGTGGCAGGGGGTGTGGAAGAATTGATTTGCGCCGGGGAATTGGACAAATCTTTATATAACGAAATTTTGCATTTTGCCGAAGAAAACAGTTTGCGGTTTAAATACGCGGCCGATGTTTTTTCTTCCGTGTTCAAAAATTTGTCGCTCGCTACCATTGCCGGCGTGCCGTTAGTTGAAGTGCGGCGCACGCGCTTGGACGGCTGGGCCAGAGTTTATAAAAGAATTTTTGATATCGTTGGCGCGTCCGTTTTGCTGGTGGTTTTTTCACCCGTGATGGCGGTAGTTGCCTTGGCGGTAAAATCCGACAAAAAAAATCCAGGGCCCGTTTTTTGGTCGCGGCTGGATGATGATTCGCCGGTAAAGCGCGTGGGCGAGAGCGGAAAATTTTTTAATTATTTCAAATTCCGATCCATGCGCCACAAGACGCACGATATGCGGTATAACGAATTGGCGGACTTAAACGCGCGCGAAGGAACGCCAATGGTAAAAATCCCGAACGATCCGCGCGTGACCGCGGTGGGAAATTTTATCCGCCGCTGGAGTTTGGATGAATTGCCGGAATTTTTTTTGGTGTTGCGCGGCGACATGAGTTTGGTGGGCCCGCGTCCGCATTTGCCCGAAGAGGTTGCCAAGTATCAGGGGCACCACAAAAAAGTTTTGTCCGTCAAGCCCGGCATCACGGGGCTCGCGCAAATTTCCGGCCGCGCGGATTTGAATTTTGAAGAAGAAGTCGGCTTGGATAATTATTACATAGAAAATTGGTCGCTGGGAATGGATTTGTATATTTTATTAAAAACACCGTTTGTTGTCTTATCAAAGAAGGGCGCATATTAATATGAAAATTGCATTAGTCCATGACTATCTATCACAAAAAGGCGGAGCAGAGCGAGTACTCAAAGTGTTTTCGGAAATGTATCCGGAGGCGCCGATTTTTTGTTTGTTTTACGACGAAGAAAAAATGGGCAAAATGTTTTCTGGTAAAAAAATTATTACTTCTTTTTTGCAAAAAATGCCGCTGGTGCGCCGCCGCTACCAATGGTATTTGCCGCTGATGCCGCTTGCCACCGAGAGTTATGATTTGTCGGAGTTTGATGTTGTGCTTTCGTCCACCTCCGCTTTTTCCAAAGGTATTTTAACCAAGCCCGGGACCGCGCATTTTTCTTATTGCCACACGCCAACGCGCTATCTTTGGAGTGACAGCCATTCTTACGTGAATGAACTTCGGGCGCCGGTTTTTGCCAAGTGGTTTTTGCCGCCGCTTCTTTCGCGCCTGCGCGTTTGGGACCGGCTTGCCGCCGACCGCGTGGATTACTTTTTAGCCAACTCGGAGGCCGTGGCCGGGCGCATTAAAAAATATTATCATCGCGCCTCGCAAGTGATTTATCCGCCGGTTGATACGGATAATTTTTATATTGGGAAACCCGAAAATTTTTATCTGGTGGGCGGCCGGCTGGTAAACTACAAACGCTACGATGTGGTGGTGCGCGCTTTTTCCAAGCTGGGCATCAAACTTTATGTTTTTGGCGAAGGGCCGGCGGAAGAATATTTGAAAAAAATCGCCAAGCCGAATATAAAATTTTTAGGCAGCGTTGGCGAGGCGGAGAAACGCGAACTTTTTTCCAAGTGCCTGGCATTTATTCATCCGCAGGAAGAGGATTTCGGCATTACGGCGGTGGAAGCCATGGCCTCGGGCCGGCCGGTCATCGCGTATCCCAAAGGAGGCGCATTAGAGACCGTGATACCCGGCATGACAGGCGAGTTTATTGAAGAACAAGCGTGGGAAGATATCGTGGGTGAAATCATCCGTTTCGTCCCTGAAAAATATAATTCGGAAGCGATACGCGAGCACGCGAAGAAGTTTGATACAAAGGTGTTCAAGGAAAAAATAAACAATATGTTGTATGAACATCGTCATTGATGCCCGCGCATTGCTTGGTTCCGGCGGTATTCCCAAATATACCGCGGAGCTGATAAAATATTTGCCCGCCGAAGGGAAAAATTTTTATCTTTTTTGCAATTCTCTTTCGCGTTTGGAAAATTTTCAAAGCCGTTTTTTGAAATTATTCTGGCGAATTCCCAACAAATTTTTCAATCTTTCGCTTTTGGCGCTCGGCCGGCCGAGGATTGATAAAATGGTGGAAAAAAGATTAGGAAAAAAAGCTGATTTGTTTATTTTGCCGAATATAAATTTTTGGCGTGACGCGGGCGCAAAAAAAATAATTGTGGCGCACGATCTGTCGTTTCTCATCAACCCGAAATTTTTCAATTGGCAGGACCGGCTGTGGCATTGGTTAATAAACCCGAAGAATATGTACGCGGAAGCGGATTTGATTATCGCGGTATCGGAAAACACCAAACAAGACTTGATAAATGTTTGCGGCATCCGCGAAGAAAAAATCCGCGTGGTTTATCCCGGCGTGAGCGTTGACTCCGCTGAACTTACCAACAGAAAAGGAAATTATATTTTATATCTGGCCAACCTTGAACCGCGGAAAAATATCATCGGCTTGATTGAGGCGTATGAAAAAGTTGAGACGGATTTGGAATTGTGGATCGCGGGCGGAGGAAAGTATAAGCGAATTGTAAAAAATCGGATTGCCAAGAGCCCCAAAAAAGACAAAATAAAATTGCAGGGCTATGTGGCGGAGTCCGACAAGGCAAAATTGATTGCCGAGTCGCAGTTGTTTGTTTATCCGTCGTTTTACGAGGGGTTTGGTTTCCCTCCGCTTGAGGCGCAAACGCTGGGCGTGCCGGTCGTGGCGTCTTTAACTTCTTCAATGAGCGAAGTGTTGAATGATTCCGCGATTTTGATAAATCCGTACGACACCAATGAAATCGCGCGGGCGATTGAAATGGTTTTATCCGACGCCGCCCTGCGCGAGGATTTGGTGAATAGGGGATGGGAAAACGTAAAAAAGTTTAGCTGGCAAAAAACAGCTGACGAGTTTGGAAAAGTAATAGATTCAGTATTATGAAGATTGTTATTGACGCCCGGTTTTTCGGTACGGAAACGGGAATCGGGCGGTATGTAAAAGAACTAATAGAAAATCTTGAAAAAATTGATACGGAAAATCAATACGTGATTTTTTTAGCGTCAAAAAATTTTGATTTGTACCGGCCGAAAAATAATAATTTTCAAAAAAAGCTGGCGGATATCAAATGGTATTCTTTGAAAGAACAATTAAAAATGGGACGCATGGTTCGCGCGGAGCGCGCCGATTTAGCGCATTTTCCGCATTTTAATGTGCCGTTTTTTTGCCGCACGCCGTATGTCGCGACAATTCATGATTTGATTTTACGCCATTATCCCACCTCCGCCGCCTCCACCAAAAATCCCATTATTTTTTATTTGAAATATTTTTTTTATAATTTGATTTTGCGGCGAGCAATAAGGCGGGCAAAAAAAATAATAACGCCGAGTTATTTTGTGCGGAATGACATAATTAAAAGATTCAAAATCAATCCGGATAAAATCCGCGTGGTAAGCGAGGGCCTGTCCAATCTTCCGCAAACCGATTTGGGCGCGGAATATTTAAAAACAAAAAATATCACGTCTCCCTACCTATTATATATAGGCAATTGCTACCCGCATAAAAATTTGGAGCGTTTGATTGAAGCATTTGAAAAAATATCCCCCTCCTCAATCCTCCCCCTTACTAAGGGGGAGGAGGGTGGGGGATTGCAATTGGTATTTGTTGGCAAGCGGGATTATTTTAGTGAACGCTTGCAGTTGGCAGTTAGTAGTAAGCAGTTAGCAGTGAACTTCTACGGCTACGCTTCCGATCAAGAACTCGCCACTTTATACAAACACGCCTCGCTTTATGTTTTTCCATCTTTGATGGAAGGATTCGGTTTGCCGCCGCTGGAGGCGCTGTCGTTTGGTTTGCCGTCCGCGGTTTCCGACATCCCGGTTTTTCATGAAATCCTTGGACCGGCGGCGTTTTATTTTAATCCGAACGATACTGTTGACATTGCCCGCGTGATAAAAAATGCTTTGCAAAACACTGAAGCGCGCGGTAAAATATTAGAAGAAGGAAAAAATGTTCTTTCACGCTACAACTGGGCGCGCCATGCCCAAGAAACAAAAGAGGTGTATCGTGCCGCACAGCTTTCCTTGTGACGCGGAGAAACTGCTTGAACTCGTTGCCGATTTTTATTTCCGGAATAAATGGTTTAATCCGGATAAAATGGCAAAAGCCCACGCCGTTTTTCTGAAATTGGTTGACAGAATCTATAGAGGAGAACTGTTGGAGCTGGCTACTTGCGCTTTGCCCAATCAATATACTTGGGCGAGAATCGCAAAAATTGTTCTTTTTGGAAAAGACAATAGGATTCCCCAAAACGATTGGATAAGGGCGCTTGGCATTCAGGTGACAAAAAACAATCCCAAGCCATAAGACGGTTGATTTAAGCCGTCTTTTTTGTTATCCTGTCCATATGCCCCGTATAACAACCTCTGGAAGTGCCGCCTCTCAAAATGTTTGCGGTTTCCTGCGGTCAAAGACGGCGGCACAAATGCGCCAAACGCGTCAATAGAGTATTTGTAAGTATTTTAAAAGTATAAATAATTTCAATTGCTAAAGTTCTTAATGCTTTGAGAGCGTTTGGCACCAGAGGTTAATATACGGGGTATGGACAAATATCTGGCGGAAAATAAAAAGGCTTATTTTGACTATGAAATCCTGGAAAAATTTGAGGCCGGGATTGTTTTGCGCGGATATGAAGTTAAGGCCGTAAAAAATGGCAATATCGGCTTAAAAGGCGCCTACGTTACCTTTCACAACGGCGCGCCTTTTTTAACCAACGCTTATATCGGTTTATATAAGCCGGCGGGTAAAATAGAGGAGTATGATCCCGAGCGATCGCGCCAGCTTTTGCTTAAAAACAAAGAAATCCGTTATTTAACAGGAAAAAAAGAGGAGAGGGGCTTGACAATCGTGCCTCTTTTGGTGTATATTAAGGGGAGCAAGGTTAAGATTCAGATTGGTGTGGGCAAAGGCAAGCGCCAGTTTGAGAAGAAAGAAAAAATAAAAAAGCGCGATTTGGAGCGCGAAATCAAGAGAACGTTGAAAATATAGATCTTGGGGATGCCAGGTATCGATGGAAATATAAGCAATGTATGCAGGCAAGGAGACCGAACTTCTTTAATCAAATCGGAAAATAATAAGTGTAAACTTATTGAGCAGAGCTAAAAGCGCATTGGCTAACGCCTTCGCGCCGCAGTTCGCAATGGCCGTCGCTTAAGTGC
>CAZFZQ010000044.1:0-7098 GCA_964522845.1 uncultured Gammaproteobacteria bacterium
CATTGATTTTTCTCGCGCCGGTATTGATATTATGGATTCTATTCGGCGGACTGCCCGCAAAGGTGGAAGTGCCCACGCCCAAGAGCGTGCCGATGCCAAGCTTGTTGGCGTCGCTCGTGGTAATTTCCGGCGAAGCGTTCCGCACAATGGCGTTTATGGCCGGATAACCGTTTTGCAAAATACTGTTTAATGTTTCTCTGGTTGCTTCGGCGTCCAACGTCATCCCCAATCGGCTGGTTTGGAATTCCGTCACCTTGCCATTTTTTATTTCAAAGCGGGCATTCTGCGCCGGAATATCTATGGCCTCGCTGATTTTTTTAAATAATGGCGCTACTTTTTCCGCGGAAACGGCAACCGCGGCTACGCCGTCATTTTTTTCAAAATCCAGATATTTTTTTAACGCTTCACGGTCAATAGTCCAGGCCGAGTCATTATATTTTATGGTGAAAGGCGCGCGGGCGAGAGTATTTTTTATGTCCGGCAATCTGTCTTCAACTTCATATTTTTTTATCATCGGTTCGTCCGCCACCAGCTCGGCATCAAGATAGGGGGTTTGCAAATGCTCTAATTGCAGTTTTAATTCTTTTTTGATTCTGGAATAATCGGCGCGGACGCCTGTCTCGTCATTGATTATTTTTATTTCGTCTCCGACAAAAGAAATGGCGGCATTTTTAGCCGGCACCTCGTATGATTTTAATTTTTCTTTTAAGTATGAAAGGAGGTCTTTGTCTAACAGCTCAACACTTGACGACATTAGAACTCGTCCGGTCATGGAAAGGATGCTGTTTTTTAAATTTGAAAAAAGATTGTCTTCGCGGCCCGCGGCATAAAGTTCCGCTACCGTGCCGGCGACATCAAATTTTAATAAGTCGCGGGAAAGATCGGGATCCGCCCCGTATTCATAAAGCCCGAATTTTGTATTTTTATCATTGATTTTTACAGTTACTCCGTTTTCCAAAATCGCCTGGATTTTTTTATTCAAAAGATTTTTCGCTTCGTCCGGCGTTTTTCCCCCGAAATTGATGTCGCCGATATAAACATTGGGATAAATAAAACCCGCTTGCGCGGAACGGTAGTTAAGAAGCGCGATTGTCGCCGCTACCACCGCCGATGCAAGAATGATATATGTCCAAATATGTTTGCGGTATTTTTTCCAATGCTTTTTCATGGTTGTAATAATTTATTGCGCTTCATTTTGCCGTCGTTCGTCCGTCCCAGCCGACGGTCTCTCTCAAATCCTCGGCCTCGCTCGTCCTGATTACAGGACACCGTGCCCGCTCGGCCTGCGGAAACGGCAAAATTAAACGCAATAAATTTTCTTTTATTCCTCCACCTCTTTCACCTTTATTTCTTTTTTCTTTTCCGCCTTGGGGAGAATGATGGTAAGTACGCCGCGTTTGATGATAGCTTTGATGCGGCCTTTTTGTATTTCGTGCGGCAAGATTATGGAACGGGAAAAAGCGCCCCAATAACACTCGCGATGAAGGTAGTCGCGGTCGTTTATTTCTTCATCATGATGGCGTTTTCCGCGGATGGTTAAAATGTCATTATCCACGCCGACTTCAATATCCTCGGGTTTGGCGCCGGCGATGGTGGATTTAACAATGATATTATTGTCTTTTTGGTAAACATCAACTTTCAGTTCGCCTTCTTCTTCCGCCGCAACCAAAGAGGAGGGAAGATAACTTCCGCCCTCGTTATATTTTATAATCTTATCTAATAAATCCATACATTATTATTGTATCAATTTCATTCTTGACATGCAAAGAAAAAAATGATAGAGTTGGATCGGAACATTACATCAAGGAGAGAAAAATGAATATCCCGCTTTTGTCGCGCGTAAAAGCATGTTCGGCCGGTGTTAAAATCGGCGATGCCATGGGAATGCCGTGGGAACTCAAAACTCATGAAGAAATTATGGCTGAAACCGATGGCAAAGGAGTAACCGGTTTTTGTGAACCGAAGAAGCGCCGCACGGATTTGAAGTTGCCGCTTGGTTCTTCCACTGACGATTGGGCGCTGACGCGCGCTTTGGCCCGTTCGCTTATCCGGCGAAAAGGTTTTGACCTGTATGATATGGCTGCGGCGCAAATAAGAGAATTGAGGAGTGAGCTTGGCTGGGGCGGAACAACGCGCCGCGCCATGACTCAGATGGAAACGTATTTTTTGACTTTGGGAGAAGCGGGGCGTTCGCCGGCTGAGCCGCTTTCGCCTGTTTTGGGAGACAAGGGCGCGGGAAATGGCGTTGCCATCAAAATCTCGCCGCTTGTTTTGTGGGAGGTTGTAAAAAGCCGGGGTTGGTATTATAACGATACGATACTTTATCAGCAAGTGAAAGCGGTGGGACTTCAAACACATCCGAATCCTTTGGCTTTTTTTTCCGCTTGCGTCTTAGCACTGTTGCTTGGAGAAATTTTGCGCCATCCGATAGATAGTGATGCAGAAAAGCGTGACGCGATTCCAAAAGTTCTGCATTTCCTGCACAACAATGATCGCCGATTTGATTGTAGATTGATTTATCAGCGTTTGAATATGATCGCTGACAACGTGAGTGTTGTTGACGCAGACTGGTTCCGCCAGCATATTGGCACCAGCTGTTATGCACCCGAATCGGTAATGTTCGCCATTGCCACATTCCTGCGCCATCCCACGGATTTCCGCGCCGCCGTTCTGGAAGCGGTGAACGCGGGCGGAGATACGGACTCAACGGCCTCTATGGTTGGAGCGCTCGTTGGCGCCAATTGCGGCCTGGATGCGATTCCCGAAGAATGGTTGAATTTTCGCCCGGATTTCTGCGAGCCGTTGGAACTTGGCGAAAAGCTTTTCAATGCCGCGCAAAACGCGAGATAGAATCAACAACCCCGACCCATGAGTCGGGGATTTTATTTTCTTGGTTGACAAAATGCAAAAAATAATGTTATCTTTATTTGAAGGAGAGAAACGATGCCGGATAAAATGGACGTCTCTGCGATTGTTCTTTCAAAGATTGATGTATATACTCCAAAAGGAGGATTGGGGCACACGGCGAAACTTTTTTTGGCGTTAAGCGCTGTAAACCACGAGCAGGTGAAGGGCCATATTGAGCGCGTCGCGCTTTTGTCTGAAGCGGTGGCTATGCGAATGCAGATGGATAACAAAGCGGCATTTTTTGCCGGCCTGCTTCATGATGTTGGGAAAATTATTCTTCCGGCGGATTTGTTTGATGGCCATAACATCAGCGCGGAAGAATATGCCAAAGTGAAGGAACACGCGTCCGCGGGTTTCAAAGCTCTTGCGCAGTTTCATTATTTCACCGCGCTCTGCGCCGGACTGCACCACGCCCTGTACAAAAAAGGATATGGCTTGACGATCCATGATTTTCCCGAAGATTGGGGATTGGAAACCGTGAAGAAAGTTTTGGAAATTTCGGCGATTGTTTCTGTGTGCGATTTTATTGACGCCTTTACGCACCGCAAAACCGCAATCAAAGATGGTTCGGATGCAAAGGCTCCTGATTTGCGCGGAATGCTTTTGGCCAAATATCCCAATGATCACCTGATTGTTGATTGCGCTCTTGGCATCGGAAGGCCTTGGGAATAAATAATAATGAAGGATCGTCCCTGACAAATATGTCGGGGATTTTTTTAATCTGCATAAGATGAGATACGTCGGTAACACTCCTCGGTTCTCAACAAAACGACTTGACAAGAATGGCAAAATGGAATAGTTATTTAAGTAGTACTTACAAATAAGGAGGCGGAAATGACAAAGCCTGTTATCGCCTATATTGAAGATGATGTCTATCTCCGCGAAGTAAACGATAATCCGGATCGGGATGCGCTTAGATATTTTTTAGAGAAAAATTGCGGCTGTGAGGTTTTTTTATATCGATTTAGTCGTCAATTTGAAAATGACATTCTGCGGATTAAAAAATATTTTTTTTGCGGCCGCCTGATTTTAGTGATTGTTAAACAAGAAGAGCATTTGGATCAACATGAAGAAATTATCAGAATAGTTCGCGAGAATCTTTCGCCGGCTCTTCCCGTTGTTGTTATTCCGGACTATCGAGCTAAAAATCTATTTGCCGGATCGCCTGGCGAAGTTTCGGTTTATGCTTCCGATTATCTTGATCCAAAGCTCATTGAACTTGTAAGAAATTTAGCAATAGAAGATAGGCCTCTCTGTGATTGGCTTGGCGCGGATAGAACAGAGGGCCAGGCTATGTTGCCGGCACAGCTTCAAAACGCGTATCGAACGCACACAAATGACGAAACTGCGCTGGGAACTCCGGAGTATAATCATATGATCGTGGCTGAAGCACTGCGGATCAAATTGTTGCCAGCTGAACTTTTAAAAGCCGAATTTGATGACACTCTGAAAACGTGTCCGGCTATCTTCAGCGCGTCCCCGCACGAAACTTATGAAAAAGAATTGGAAAGAATAAGGAAAATGAATGAAGAAGAGCGGGAAGAATTTAGACGTGATTTGCGTTGGAAGATCGGAGAGGTGAGTTGCGGAAATGACGTTAACGGATTTGCCATTGATCCTTTGACGCTCGAAACCTTAATCACTTCGTCATTTGGCTTACATCGAATGGCCGGGTATCTGTTAAAAAAGCGCATAGAATTGATTGAAACGTTGGTACGGCGCAGAAGATTTGGAGAGTTGGATGAGGAAGAATCACATGCGTGCCGCAGAAGAGTTATGCAGGGTTTAATTTTTAAAAGAGTTTCGGGCTTTGAAACGCCGATTCTCCAGCTTAATACATATCCTGTTGAAACTCCCCAAGAAGTGCATCGAGTCGGCTGTTTTTTAAGAAGAGAAAAAAAATTTATTCCGGTAGACGACGAAGAGCGAATTATTGGAGATTGACAGGTTGGATTCGAAAGAATGAGGCCGTTTTAGAAACAACCGCGAGGAAATTTTTCCTCGCTTTTTTATCTCTTGACAGGTTTTTGGGGATATGTTACTATGTGTATATAATACACTAAGTAAAGAAATAAAAAGCACGGCTCTATGGCGCAAAATAAAGCTAAAAAGGCATCGGTTCATCCGGCAAAACAAAATATAAAAATTGCTGTGGATAACTGCATTTTTACGGTTATCGGAAAAGAACTTTATATTTTACTGATTCAGATGAAAAAGAAACCGTTTTCCGGAAAATGGGCACTGCCCGGCGGACTCACCGGCGACCACGAATCATTATTGCATGCCGCTCTGCGCGTTTTGGAAAAACAGACCGGCGTCCACGATGTTTATTTGGAACAGCTTTTCACTTTTGACCGGCCGGATCGCGATCCTTTCGGCCGCGTCATTTCCACCGCTTACCTCGCGCTCGTGCCGTATGAAAATATAATCCTAAAAACCACGGAAAAATACGCGGGCGTAAAATGGCAAAAGTTTTCCGATTTGCCGGAACGTTTGGCGTATGACCACAGTGAAATCGCGTCTTACGCAAAAAAGCGTTTGGAATGGAAAATAGAATATTCCAATGTCGTTTGGTCGCTTCTGCCGGACAAATTTACCTTGACCGAATTGCGCGAAGTGTATGAAGCCATACTTTGGAAAAAATTGGACAAGCGCAATTTTAATAAAAAGATCATCAGTTTGGGATTGGTGGAGGCAACCGGAAAGAGGGAACCCCGCGGCGCCCACCGTCCGGCCATGCTTTACAGGTTCAAAACTAAGAAGTATAAAATAGTTGAAATGTTATAAACGAGGCGGTGTCATTCTGAGCGGAGCGAAGAATCTCGTAATTATTTAAATAGAGATCCTTCATTGCATTCAGGATGACAGATGCGGGTTAATAATTAATTTTTTTTTGCCTGATAGTTGGTGTATAAAATACACTAACAAAAGAGGCAAAAATATATCATTTGTAATTTTTGTAATGAAAAATTATTCCATAAAAGGTCTTATGAAAAAAATTGCCATTTTCGGCGGAAGCTTCAATCCGCCGGGGATACACCATATAGAAATCGTAAAAAATTTAAGCCGTTATTTTGACGAGGTTATTGTTGTGCCTTGCGGAACGCGTCCGGATAAGCCGGGCGTGGGCGCGATACCCGCAATTCACCGCATCAAAATGGCTGAGATGGCTTTTGGCAATATGCCCAAAGTGCGCCTGGATTGTTTGGATCTTGAAAAAAATATTTACAGGCGCACGCATGAGCTGCAATCTTTTTATGAAGATGAGGGCGAGATTTGGCACGTCGTGGGCGGAGATATAATCGCGGGCGGCGGGCGGGGCGAGTCATTAATTCAGAAAATTTGGGAACGGGGAATTAAGATGTGGAATGAATTGAATTTTGCGGTTTTGCCACGCGAAGGCATCCAATTTGATGATTGCGATCTTCCGCCGAAAAATAAACTTTATTACGTGAGGCGTCAGGGCTCAAGTTCGAAAATCAGAAAAAAAATTTCCGCGGGTGAAAGCATTAAAGGCCTGGTTTTAAAAAAGATAGAAAATTATATTATTGAAAATAAATTATATGTATCGTCTGGCGGATGAAAAAATAAAAATTGTTGTGGCTCGCGGGGCGGCGGCTCTTTTTGAATATTGCCGCAAACACGGAATTCATTATACTGTGGCCGGTTCTTCCGGCGGGCTGGATAGCGCTATAACGCTGGGATTTGCGGAGCGGGCATGTATTTTAGCGAAAGCCGCAAATTACCCATTAACTTCGGTAGGGCTCATTATGCCCTGCAAATCAAAACCGGAGGCCGAGAGGCTGGGGCGCGAGGCAATAAAAAAATTTAACGCCAAAGAAATCAGAATTGATTTATCGGCGTCGTTTGAATTTCTTTACAGTTCTATTTTTGCGGAGACGAATAAACAAATAAAAAATTTGTTGGATAAATACGGCGGCGGGCCGGCGGGGGAATGGAAGTGGTCGGAAAAAGTGGCCGCGGGAAATATAAAATCGCGTTTGCGCATGCTTTGTGGAACGTATCACGTAGCACGGATGTTGAAGGGCGTGGTTTTGTCAACGGATAATTTGTCGGAATACTGGATGGCCTTCTGGACTTTGCATGGTGATGTGGGTGATTTTGGAATTATCCAAAATTTAATGAAAGGGTTGGAACTTTATGACGTGGCGCGATATTTGGGCGTGCCGA
>CAZFZQ010000045.1:0-7057 GCA_964522845.1 uncultured Gammaproteobacteria bacterium
TATACGAATTACGAATATTCGTAATTCGTATATTAGCGTTTTATTCGTAATTAGCTTCCCTTTAGAATTTCACTGCCGGCACTTCTCTCTCCGCGCCATTCTCTATCCCAAAAAATTCACGCTTTGCAAAACCCAAACTTCCGGCGATGACGTTGCCGGGAAATTGCTGAATTTTTATATTAAAATCACGAACATTACCATTATAAAACCGGCGCGCGGCCTGAACTTTATTTTCCGTGTCTGACAGTTCATCTTGCAGCTGTAAAAAATTCTGCGACGCTTTCAGGTCGGGATACGCTTCAGCAACGGCAAATAACGATTTTAGAGTATCGGTTAGGGCATTTTCCGCTTTTGCATGTTCTTCCGGCGTTTTTGCGCCCATAGCCGCGCTTCTCGCCTGGCTCACTTTTTCAAAAACTGTTGATTCGTGCTTTGCGTAGGCCTTTACAACTTCCATTAAATTAGGGATTAGGTCGTATCTGCGCTTTAATTGCACATCAATATCCGACCACGACTCATCTACGCGATTTTTTAAGGTTACAAGACCGTTAAAAAGCACCACGAGCCAAAATCCTATGACTGCGGCCGCACCTACTGCTATCCAAATTGCCAACATATTTGTGTGTAATTTAATATTTAGCTACAATATTAATATAATACATAAACACCTTCTTGTAAATATGGACCAAAGCATCTTTAAGGCCTATGACATCCGCGGAGTTTATCCGCAAGAATTGGACGAAAAAACAGCATATGAGGTGGGCGCGGCTTTTGTAAAATATACCAAGGCAAAAAATATCATTGTCGGGGAAGACGCGCGCAAATCATCCCCCGCTCTCCGCGACGCCCTGGTAAAAGGAATCGTTTCAACCGGCGCCAATGTGATTTTGGCCGGATGCGCCACCACGCCGCTTTTTTATTTTTCCGTAGCCGCCACAAAAAACGCGGATGCGGGCGTGATGGTTACCGCTTCCCACAATCCGGCAAAATATAACGGGTTCAAATTGGTGGCAAAAGGAGCGGTGCCAATCCAGCCGGCAGAGCTCCTGCCGCTGGTTGGAATTTCCAATTTCCAATTTCCAATTTCCAAAAAGAAAGGAAGGATAAAAAAAATCAATACTCTGGATGCGTATGTTAAAAAAGTCCTATCGCTCGTCGATACAAAAAAAATAAAGCCGATGAAAATTGTAATTGACGCGGGCAATGGCGTGGCCGGCATCACGGTGAAAAAATTGCTAAAAAAATTGCCGCAAATCAAAACAGAAAAACTTTTCTTTGATATTGACATGTCCTTTCCAAATCACGAAGCCAATCCAATGAAAGAAGAAAATCTTTCCGCGCTAAAAATCGCTGTTAAAAAAGAAAAAGCGGCGTTGGGCGTTGCGTACGACGGCGATGCGGACAGAGTCGGATTTGTTGATGAAAACGGAAATTCCGTGCGCGCTGATTTTATTTTCGCCGCCATTTTGCCGGAACTCATAAAACAAAAAAATACCGCGCTTTACGATTTGCGTTCATCAAAAATCGTAGCAGAAATTATCAAACAGCTTGGCGGCAAGCCTCGCATGACCCGCGTGGGCCACGCTTTCATAAAAAAAGACATGACAAAATATAAGGCCGTTGCCGCCTCCGAACTGTCCGCGCATTATTATTTTAGAGATTTTTTTGGCGCAGAGTGTTCCGATCTCGTGATGCTTTATCTTTTAAAAGTTTTGAGCGAAGGAAAACCTCTTTCGCAAATCATCGCGCCTCTGCAAAAATATTTTCAATCCGGCGAAATCAATTTTGAAGTTAGCGACAAAGACGCTGTCATGGCCGAAATTTTAAAAAAATATAAACCGGCGGCTAAAAATTTTACCGACATAGATGGTGTGCGTTTGGAATTTCAAGACGGTTCAAATTGGTTTTGGTTTAGCGTTCGCGCTTCCAATACCGAGCCGTTGCTACGGTTGAATATTGAAGCGTCAAATAAAGCTCTGCTTGAGCAAAAAACAGCAGAACTCACAAAAATCATCAAAAAGTGATATAATATAACTATGATTTGGCTCCTCTTTACAAACAAAATCAGGAAGGCGTTTAAGATACCAAAACTTTTTACCGTTTTCAAAGATGATGACAACGGCAAGATGTTCAAATTTATTACCTGCGGCATTGTTTTTTTGCTGATGATGCTCTCCGGACTCGGTTGCGTGGCACTCTTAACAAACATTATTCCGGGCGTGGGCGACGTGGTCAAGGGCGTTGCCCGGCAAGCAGTCGCTCCTCCAGCTAAATAAATTTTTTACTTTAATAAAATTTACTATGCGTAAAATTTTAATCATCGCGGGATTTGTCATCGTTGTCGTCGGCATCGGCTTTGGAATTTATTTTGCTTTTTTCCGCACTCCCGCTCCGGTTGCGGAAATCTCCGTAACCGAAGAGCCCACCGGATCAGCCGGCGGGTTGCCGGGATCGGGCTTGGCCGGGACAAGGCCTGCGGGTACGCCATCGGAAGTCGCGGGCACAACAGTCGGTTTGCCGTCCGCAAAAACAATTTCCACTTCCGACATTGCCCTCTCCGGCGCCATGGGGCTCACACTCGCGAATGACGGCATAAGCGTTCAGTATTACGATTCCAATAGCGGTCTATTTTACAAAGTCGGCGCGAACGGCGCGCTCGTCCCCCTTTCCAATAAAAAATTTTTTAATGTCCAAAAAGCAACCTGGTCGGACGATGGCGGCAAAGCCATTTTGGAATATCCGGACGGCTCAAAAATTGTCTATGATTTTGCCACCGACAAACAATTAGTTACCCTTCCAAAACATTGGCAGGATTTTGAATTTACTCCGGCCGGCGACAAAATTATCAGCAAAAGCTTGGGCGATGACATCAATAACCGCTGGCTTATAATTTCTGACGTAAATGGCACAAATTCAAAAGTCATTACTGCTCTTGGCGACAACGCCGACAAAGTGGAAGTGGCTATGTCGCCCGATAGCCAAGTGGTTGGATTTTCCCGCACCGGCGACCCGACAGGAGAAGCCGGCACGCAAGAGGTTTACCTCATCGGCCAAAATAATGAAAATTTTAAATCGCTAAAAGTTAAGGGCTACAATTTTTCTGCCGCCTGGGCAAAAGAAGGCGACCGGATTATTTACAGCGTGGCCGACCCGGCTAATGGTTACAAACCAACGCTGTGGGTGGCGGACGCTTCGGGCGACAATATCGGCACCAATGCCGTAAAAATAAATTTGGACACTTTTGTTGACAAATGCGCTATCATCTCGGGCTACAAAGCCTATTGCGCCGTTCCCAAATCATTGGACGACGGCACGGGGCTTGATGCGCGGCTCGCAACCGCGACCGACGACCAAATTTATTTTGTGAACCTGCGCACCGGCGCCACAAGTTTTATCGGCGCGCCTGATACGGCCGCGAGCATCGGTAAAATTTCCGTCTCCGCGGATGAGTCATATCTCTATTTCACCGACCAAGCCAATAATGGATTGCATCAGATGAAAATAAAATAGACGATGCTAAATGCAAAGGGTGCCGGGTCTCCTATAGTTCTTTGCATTTGCATCTGAGACCCGGTACCCGAAGCTTGTATATGAATAAAAAACTTTCAATTTTTATATTTATCATCACCGCGTTCCTACTTCTAACGCCATCTTTTGTTTTGGCCGCGGGTTCTTGCGCGTGTATTAAAAATAGTGAACCGGGAAAAACTTATTGCGTAATTCCTCAAAACATTAAAGCAACGACCATATCTGATTTGATATGTAAAGAGCCGTCAAAATATGGAATAGAAAACTATCTTAGCGCAACAATAAAAAGTTGCACTTATTATGCCAACGAGGATTGTACCGGCGGTCAACAATACACGCCCCCGGCATCAGCCCAAGCACCCAAAGAGACCCCCTTCGTCCCCATCGTCCCAAAATTACAAATAAATATTCCCACAGTGCAATTCTCCAATATTATAAAAAATGGCCAAGCGCTCGGCATTCCCTTTTTGGCGGAATATATCGCCGGCGTTTACAAATATGCAGTCAGCATTGTCAGCATTATTGCCATTGTGATGATAATGGTGGGCGGTTTGCGCTGGATGACCGCCGGCGGCAACGCTTCGGCCATCAGCTCAGCCAAAGAAACCATATCCGGCGCCGTGATCGGCCTGCTTCTTGTTTTGGGTTCTTACACCGTCCTTTACACCGTCAATCCGGATTTGGTGAGCTTCAAGGCGTTGCAAATTGAATACATAAAACCCGTTGCACTTGTGGTTGACTTGACAGACGAGGATTTAAAGGCGCTTGCAGGAGTAGCCGTAGGTTCCGGATCGGGCAACGTTCCCCTTTTTCCCCAGACGAAGGGACCATGGGCAAATAACCATTGCGGACCCGATCCTTCCAACACTAGCCAAAGCGGGTTGCGGACTAACAAGCATGGCCATGGTTTTAAAATATTATTTTCCCAGCCAGAATATCGATCCTGGCGCCGTGTCGCTACTAAGTTCTTCTTGCAGTATAGGTGGTCTAAGTGCGGAAAAGCTGTCAAAATGGGGTCCCGTTGCCCTAACTACCATGAATGTAAGTAATTTGAATAAAATACAAACATTGGTCTCGCAAGGAAAACCGGTAATTATCAATTGCCATCCCTGCGTCGGCATAAAAGACGGCGTAATCTCTCCCCGCAAATACGGAGGACATTTAATGGTATTAACCGGTTATAGCAATGGTACTTTCAGTGTGAATGACCCGGGATCGTACTTTACATCCATGACAACTGAAATGATAACCGATCCTTGCAAATTTCTTGGTCCAAGTGATAATAATCCCAAAGCCAGTGGTGCTCTGGCAGATTGTAATAAAAAAGCTGCAAACGTAAACAAACCGGGATTTTGGTATTTACGCCCTGTTGGCAAATAAATCATAAATATAATTTTAACGAGGAGGATTACTCCTTTTTTAATATATATGAAATCACAAACAATTTTTGAATGTTCAAAATGCGGAGCACAGAGTTCCAAATGGCAGGGACGATGCGTGGAATGCGGAGGATGGGGAACGGTGAAAGAGCAGTTGGTAATTAGTAGTCAGCAGTTAGAAAGAAAGAACATACCGGTTGCGGAATTGACGGATTTTAATTCCATCCAAGGACACGATGTACAAAGAACGGCGACGGGTATTGGAGAAGTTGACCGAGTTTTGGGCGGCGGGCTTGTACCCGGCAGTTTGATTTTAATTTCCGGCGAGCCGGGCATCGGCAAATCCACACTGTTATTACAATTGGCGGCGGCACTATCTCTCCATCCCGTCATTGCGAGCCCTTCCGAGGGCGCGGCAATCTCGTCATTTAGCAACGGGATTGCCACGTCGCAGACTCTTCGCAATGACAACAATATCGTCCTTTACAACTCCGGCGAAGAGTCGGCCGAACAAATAAAAATGCGCTTTGACCGTCTAAGATTAAAAACAAATAACATTAAATATCTGGGCGCGACCGATATTGATGTCATCTGCGCCACCATTGCCGACAAAAAACCCGCGCTCGCCATTATTGATTCCATTCAAACCGTCACCACGCAAGAAGTGGACTCGTCGCAAGGCAGTGTGGCACAAATCAAAGCCGCTACGGCAAAACTCGTTGAGGTCGCCAAAAAAAATCGCATTCCAATTATTATCGTGGGCCACATTACCAAAGACGGCGACATCGCCGGCCCAAAAACCTTGGAGCATATGGTAGACACGGTTTTATATTTTGAAGGCGAAAAATTGTCGCACTATCGGATTTTGCGCGCGGTAAAAAACCGTTTCGGCAACACCAATGAAATCGGAATTTTTGAAATGGACTCATTGGGATTGAAAGAAATAAAAAATCCTTCAGCCGCTTTTCTGGAACAAAAAAGCGACGTCTCCGGCTCGGTTTTAACTTGCGTGTTAAATGGCAACCGGCCATTTTTAGTGGAAATTCAAGCGCTCACCAATCCCACGACTTTCGGCTATCCCCTGCGCAAATCATCGGGCTTCGATTTAAACCGCTTGAATATTATCGCGACAATTATCAACCAGCGGACAAATATAAAATGCGCCAACTGCGATATTATTTTGAATGTCGCGGGCGGAATAAAAATCCAGGATCCGGCCGCGGACTTGGCCGTGGCGCTCGCCATCATCTCATCCCTAAAAAATAAAATTCTGCCGAAAAATTTGGCGGCCATCGGCGAGCTGGGCTTGGGCGGCGAAATCCGCCAAGTCGCTCAGCTCGGCAAACGTCAAGAAGAAACCAAACGGCTCGGCATAACGCAAACGATCAGCCCTCAAAATTACAAAAATTTACAAACTATCGTAAGCGCTTTCACCAATTAGAAAATCCCGCGTACGGTCGTTCCACGCCAGGTTCCGCAAGACGTTTGTTTGGAGTAGATTGGTATCATTGGAGACATATGGCAAATATAGCCGGATATGCTGGATATCTTCCAATTCTGCGTACGCAAAGTAGAGATTTATAATAAAACGACAACTCCTGCAAATCGCAGGTTCGAACCCAACGCTCAAAGATGGAAAACTGCTAATTACAGCAAAAAGGCCGTTCCAAATGTTCATGGAACGGTCTTTTTGTCTATTAGAGTGCCCGGGAGAGGAATCTCACTGCTCGTCCCGCAGACGGGACTGCGCTTTCGAGAACCTTCAGGTTCTCGAATAACTCTCCACAGAATGTAGGGAAAAAGCTTTTTCCCTACCACCCTTTTGTTCGAGTCCTCTCCCGCTCAAAACCAAATCAAAAAGCCGAGCTTTTGCTCGACTTTTTGATTTGCTGTAATTATACACTTTGCACGAACTTTTTTCGAGCGGAAACTGAGCGAATGAACCGTCCCGCCACCGCTCGCTCCGCTCGCGCATCCCGCAGAAAAATGTTCTCCGCTTTTTTGATTTTGCGCGCACCAGATTTTTTCTTTTAAAAGGATGAGAACATTTTTCTGCGGGACTCTGCCCTCAATGAATCGGGTAGGTGGCGGAACTAATGCGGACGAAGTTTTGGCAAAACTATTTTTTGGGGAAAGGATTTGCCAAAACT
>CAZFZQ010000046.1:0-6917 GCA_964522845.1 uncultured Gammaproteobacteria bacterium
GGGGTATGAAATTTCTATTTGGCTCTACTATGAAATTATCATTTGGCTACGACAGTTTTAGTAGTGAGGGTTGATTTTTATTGAAATTTATTATAAAATTCGTAATATATGAAAGTTGTGATAATGGGATTGGGAAGCTATAAGGAGGGAAGCGGCATTAGCGCCGCCAAATTTTTTATTTCACAGGGCGATGCAGTTTTGATTACGGATTTGAAAACAGAAAAAGATTTGAAAGCGCAGATCGCGGAACTTAAAAATTTTTGCAAAAAAAATAAAAAGCTTTTGCCGAAATTTGTTTTGGGGCGTCATGATGAAAAAGACTTTGCCAATGCGGATTTGGTAATGCGCAATCCCGGTGTGCCAAAAGATTCAAAATTTTTACAATTGGCAAGAGAAAAAAATATTCCGGTTGAAACCGACATCAGTATTTTTATGAAAAATTGTCCGGCGCAAGTTGTGGGGGTAACGGGTACGCGCGGAAAAAGCACGACCACGACGCTGATTTACAAATTGCTGAAAAAATCCCCCCCATCCCCCCCTTTTCAAAGGGGGGGTAAGAGGGGGGTGTGGCTCGGCGGAAATATAAAAATTTCACCCTTGTCGTATGTGGATAAAATAAAAAATGGCGACATTGTTGTTTTGGAATTATCAAGCTGGTTATTGGAAAATTTTGCCGAAAAAAAATTGGCGCCGCACGTGGCCGTTATTACAAATATTTTTCCGGATCATTTAAATACTTATAAAAATATGGCCGAGTATATTGCGGCTAAGAAAAATATTTTTGCCTGCCAGGCGGCAGGGGATTATTTGGTTGCTAATGGCGAGAACGCGGAAACGAAGAAGTGGCACGGCCGGGGCAAGACGATTTATTTTTATAAAAAAGACGCGGCAGAATATAAAATAGCATTGCGGGGAGAGCATAATTTAGAAAATATCGCGGCCGGCATCGTCGTGGCAAAAATATTTGAAGTTCCGGTGGCAAGAATAAAAAAAGTTTTAGCCAAATTTTCGGGGCTTCCGGACAGGCAAGAATTGGTTGCTGAAATTCATGGTGTAAAATATATTAATGACACAACCGCTACTTCGCCCGATGGCGTGATTGCGGCCTTGCGGACATTTGGCGCGCCCGTCCGTTCTGTCATTCCCGCGAAGGCGGGAATCTCATCCGCTAAAAACATAATTCTAATTGCCGGCGGAAAAGATAAGGAACTGGAATATGATGAATTGGCGAAAGAAATCCCAAAATATTGCAAAGCCGTTATTTTATTTCCCGGAACAGCAACCGAAAAGATAAAAAATGGTTTGCTAACTGCCAACTGCCAACTGCTTACTGCTACTGACATGAAAGATGCGGTTAAACAGGCGAGAACTTTGGCCATAAAAGGCGATATTATTTTACTTTCTCCCGGCGCCGCAAGTTTTGGTTTATTTAAAAATGAATTTGACCGCGGAGAACAATTCAGGAAAGCCGTTGCCGAAATAGGCAAAAATTGATAATATTTAAAGATGAAAGAGTTAATAAAAAAAGTAGTTCCGAAATGGACTGTTAAATTTTATCATTGGATTTTGGCGGAAATCGGAGCTTTAATTTACAGATACCCTTCAAGAAAGTTGATTGTCGCGGGAGTAACCGGCACCAAAGGCAAATCTACCACTTCTTATTTGATTGCCAAGCTGTTGGAGTCAGCCGGGTACAAAGTCGGGCTTACTTCCACCATTATTTTTAAGATTGGAAAAGATGAATGGCTGAATGATAAAAAAATGACCATGCCGGGGCGGTTTGGTTTGCAAAAACTTTTGCGCCGGATGGTTTCCGCCGGCTGCAAATACGCGGTTATAGAAACGTCGTCCGAAGGCATTGCCCAATATCGCCACGCGGGCATTGATTATGACCTCGCAGTTTTTACCAATTTGTCGCCCGAGCATATTGAGTCGCATGGCAGTTACGACCGGTATCGCGCGGCCAAGGGGAAATTATTCGGATTGTTGCGCCTGGGCAGAAACAAGGGGCTGTCAAAAACCGCAATCATAAATTTAGACGACGCGGAGGCGGATTATTTTTTGAAATTTAATACTAACAATATCGGCGTTACTTTGAGTGATGCCTACAGAAAAGAAGTGAAAGAAATTATTTCCGCGAAAAATATTTCTGTCGGCGATGGCGGTTCAAATTTTGCGATTGATGGAGAATCCTTTGAAACAAAACTTTTGGGACGTTTTAATGTTTATAATTTGGTTGGCGCGCTCGCGACGTGCAAAGTATTGGGAGTTGAGCTCGCCGATTTGCGAAAGGCGGTGGAAAAAATCGATTCCGTCCCCGGCCGTATGGAATTTATAAATTGTGGCCAGTCGTTTCAAGTGATTGTTGATTATGCGCACGAACCCGCGTCTATGAAGGCGCTTTATGGAATTGTGCGCGAAATTCCGCACGAAAGAGTTATCCACATTTTTGGATCCACGGGCGGAGGCCGCGACAAATCACGCCGGCCGGTTTTGGGAGAAATTGCGGATCAAAACGCGCAAATCATTATTTTAACAGATGACGATCCTTATGAAGAAAGTGAAATGAAAATCATTGCCGACATAAAAAAAGGCATTATAAAAAAGAGAGACGGTGAAAATTTATTTATTATAAAAGACAGAAAAAGCGCCATAGAAAAGGGGATTGAATTGGCACGGGCGGGCGATATTATTTTGATTACCGGAAAGGGCTGCGAGCAAAAAATGGCGCTAAGGGGCGGAATGGTTCCGTGGGACGATAGGGAAATCGCGCGTGAAGCGCTCCAAGGATTACACTAATGCGCTTCGCGCCACGAATAATACTAATAAAAGACCCCGCAAAAAATCGTGGGGTCTTTTGTATTATTCGCATTATTAGTGGGCGTAATCGCCATCCGCATTATCCTGGTTTACTCATCCCAAGCAAATCGCGTTCGCCACGACTGTTTGGCGAAAGAGGTTATTATCGTACCGTAGCCAGCTAAAGCGGAGGCCGGCCGTTTGTAGAAAGTGGCCAGCCGCGTAGCATTCAAACTCAATTTTTCCAAATCCGGCAAGGGGATTGATTTAAATGATTCCGCGCCCGTTGATTTTCTCTGCAGTTCTTTTTCAATCGTGGAAATTTGCGTCATCTTCAACAGTTCGTTCAATTGTTCGCTGGCCATATAAATCATTTGCAGGCCGTCTTTGATAACAAAGACATCGTCATCCGTTAATTTAACCGCGCTCATGGCTTTGAGTGCTTTCAGCTGGGACTTGGCTTCGTCCAAGATAGCGCGCGCTACAGTCATATCCTGCTTCTTTTTTTCCAGGGACTTGATTTTTGTTTCGTAGCGTGTCAATTGGGCGTTCAATGTGTTGATGGTTTGTTTCAGGTTGGCGATGGCCTGAATGGTATTGGCGCTGTCCAAGAGTTCATTTAATTTATCCACAACAGATGTTTGTATATAATCAAACGGCTCTTGGTCGCCAAAATTTCCCGCTTTGGCCTCGGCCAAGGCGTTCTTTGTCTCGGCTATTTGGTTTTCAAATTCCGTGAGCAGGGATTCAATATCAACTTTCAGCCGCTTAGCCGAAGCGCGCAACCGTTTTAATGTTGCCTCTTGTTTTTTTATTTCGTTGGCAACGAGAGTAAAGATGCGCGGCAGACGGGTGAGTTGTTCCAATTGCGGAAGGTAGTCATTGACGATTTGCGACGCGTCTTGCAGGGCCTGAACTGCGTCTTGCGCTTCATCATAATTAGTTGCCGCCCTGATGGTTTTTATGAGTTCCGTTCCGCGAGCCAGGGCTTCCTTAAGTTCTGATGGAACACTGACACCCTGTTTTTCCAAAGCGTCCGCGCGTTTTTTAATAACCGTCAATTGTGTTTCAAATAAGCGGATATTTTTCTTTATTTGGTTCAAGGCGCGCAATTCCAATTGTTTATCGCGTTCAAATTGTTCCGGCATCTCTTCCGCGCTCTGTGTCTTTAGCGTGGCGTATATCTCTTCCAAAATATTGGCTTCGTCGCGGATGGCCTGCAAGTAGTCAAAGATATTCGCCTCCATGGGCGCGGTTTGCGCTTTGTCTATCAGAACCATGATTTTTTGCAATGACTCCTCATCATTAAGTTTTTTAAAATTTTGCGCCAAGTTTTTTAGCTGTCTGACGACGCTGTCTCTTTGCCACTCGGCTTTTTTAATACTATATTTATCCAACCCTTCCGTTGTTTGTGTTTGAATTTCCGGTATGGGTTGTGGCGTTATGGTAAAACATTTGCCGGTTAAACTACAGTATCCTTTATCTCCGCTCGCGCTCATACACCAAATACCGCCTTTTTGCGCGCAGAAAGTAACGCTGTTGCTTTCCGGGCAAGGCGCGCCTGACGGAATTTTGGTTCCATCAGGACAGATGACAAGCGGCGCCGGACAGGTTGAACCCATTGGGACTCTCATTCCATTGGGACAAGTTTTGTCGGAAATCGGACATCCCTTTTTACTGGTGTCACACCAACCGGACATGGCATAGTCGGCGGTGGTTTGGGATGTGCACCACTCATATCCGCTTGTTACGCAACTTGTTTTATCATTGATGGGGCAGGATTCGGCGCTATTTGAGCACCAGCCGGTCGTTCCGTTTGAGCCGGCACACCATTTGCCGCCGCCCGTTGTGCATTTTGTTTGGTCATTGGTGGCGGCTGGACAGGAAGCCCCGGTTGGCACGAATGTTCCGTCCGGGCACTTAATTATAGCCGTCGGGCAAGTTGTTCCTGTCGGTACGGTTGTGCCATCCGGACAGGTCGTTGTTGTGGGCGTCGGGGGCGGAGTTGTGGGAGGGGACTCGGTGGTATAGCCACTCCCGCAGGTATCGGTTGTTGTCATTGTGCACCAGCCAGAGCCCGCACTACCATATATAGAAGATGAATTGGGCGTGCACCATTTGCGGCCTTTGGTAAAACAACTTGTTTTGTCATAAATCGGACAGCCGCCGACACCGGTGCCGCACCAACCCGCGCCGCCGTATGTACCCACGCACCACTCACTGCCCTGCGCTTTGCAGGACGCTTCATCATAGGCCGGGCATTTTTCATTTATCATGGCGCATGAGCCCGTGCCGCCGCCTTGCGGCAGACACCAATTGCGGCCTTTTGCCGTGCAGGTGGCTTTATCATTGATGGGACAGCCGTAAGAACCAGTCATGCCTGTGTAGGTTGTGACCGGAGGTGTAGAACACCAGCCGGTTCCGCCGCTATAAGTTGGCGCGCACCATTCGCCGCTTTGGGCCGTACAATCGGTTGCGTTATAAGCCGGGCATTTTTCCGTGGCCGTCATCGTGCACCAGCCACTGCCCATGCCGCCTGATGGCAGGCACCAACTGCGGCCTTTGGCTGTGCAGGTGGACTGGTCATTTATCGGACAAGTGGCGCCCATTGTAGCGCACCATCCGCCGGTTCCGCCGGTATAAGTACACCATTCGCCGCTTTGGGCGGTACAGCTGGCTGTATCATAAGCCGGACAGGGAGATGAAGAATAAGAACACCAGCCGGTCGCGCCATCGGAATTTTTACACCATTTATTGCCTCCCGAGGTGCAGGTAGTTTCTTGGCTGGTGGTCGTTGTCGGACAGGTTGTGCCAGAGGGCACGGTTGAGCCGTTCGGACAAGTAGTATATGTTGGCGTTGTCCCTGCGCCGCAATCCGGGTCGGAAGTTGAACCGGCGAGACAACAGTCGCCGCCCGCGGCCGTGCAGGTCATTGAGCTTGGACACGGCGACATTTGGCACCAACCGCTCGAACCGGAACTGCTGGTGCACCAAACCTGCCCGCTGGTACATGAGGCGGCGCCGGTTGTCGGGCAAGTCGAGCCGGATGGCACGGTTGTGCCATTAGGACAAGTGATAGTTGTTGTCGGACAGGTTGTGCCCGAAGGCACGGTTGAGCCATCGGGACAAGCTGTTTGCGCCATAGCCGCGCCCGCGAACAACAGGCCGAAAACAAACAAGCACACTACCAGAGCTATTTTTGTACGCATATTATGTAGATTCTTTTTTGAGTTATCCGCAATAATAGCGATTATTATCGCGGATAAAATTTAATTTAATTGTTATAAATAATATTATATCAAAAAATAAAAGCACAATGAAATATAGTGTCAACTATTATATCGGGATTGAATTTTTAGAATTGAATTGATATTATTGTGATTAAGGATTATTAGTGAAATCCCACAACTATGTTTCGAGCAATTAAATTAAAAGAAGGCGAAAAAATATTATTAGTCGTGCGGCAGACGCCCGTTGCTTTTGCCAACTCTATTTTAATAGGAGCATTGTTATTTTTACTGCCGTTTTTTTTGCTGTTCCCGTTATTTACCAGAGGCAAATGGGGCGTGGCCGGTTTTATCGCGCTTATTTTCATTGCCGTTATTTTTTCTTTTTATCGCCTGGTGGATTGGTATTTTAATTGTGGCTTAATTTCCAATCAGCGCGTGATTGATATTGATCAGAAGGGCTTGTTCCAGCGCACGGTTTCCGAAGTCCCATATTATAAAATTGATGATGTCTCGTATAATATAAAAGGTTTCCGCCAGACCATGTTTCGCTACGGCAATGTGGTGGTGGCGATCAAGGGCTACCGTTCCAGCGTTACTTTGAGGAACGTGGCCAAGCCCGCCATGATCCAAGAATTGATTTTGGAAGTGGAGCGTGAAATAAAAGGCTGGGACGATGACAAAGCCAAGCCCATGGATAAAATTATGGGCGAAGTGGATAAGCTGTCCGAAGTGGAGCGCCGGGCGCTTGCCGTGGCGCTTAAAAAAATGAAAAAAGAAACGAATGAGGAGTAAATCTTGGATAATGCGAATGGCCTTTGGCCCACGAATAGTGCGAATTATTAGCATTATCAGTGGCGCTACTGCGCATTAGCATTATCCTTAACTATG
>CAZFZQ010000047.1:0-6790 GCA_964522845.1 uncultured Gammaproteobacteria bacterium
AAGAAAAAGATTTTGATGACGCTTCGAATGTCAAGCCTGAAAGCAGATTATTTTTGCACTCGCATATTTTGGGATTTGAAAATATGGATGGAAAATTTGTGGAATACAAAAGCAAACTGCCAAAGGAATTAAATGACTGTTTAAAAAAATTAACAGAAGTATGAAAATAACCATCACCGGCATGCCCGGGTCGGGAAAAACTTCGGTCGGGCGCGAGCTTGCAAAAAAATTTGGTTTGGAATTTTTATCCATCGGCGACATCCGCGGAAAAATGGCTATGGACCGCGGAATGACGATTGAAGAATTGAATAAAATCGGCGAGACCGAGGATTGGACTGACAAAGAAGCGGACGATTATCAAAAAGAATATGGGCTACGCCATGACAATTTTATTGTTGAGGGCCGGCTCGCGTTTCATTTTATTCCCGACTCAATAAAAATATTTTTGGATGCGGATTTGCGCGAGGCGGCCGAACGGGTTTGGAAAGATCCGCGGCCGGATGAAAAAAAGCGCGCCACAGTAGAAGATGAGATGAAAGCCATGTCGGAAAGAATTAAATCGGATAAAAAAAGATACATGAAATATTACGGCGTTAATCCTTATGACAAAAAACAATTTGATACCGTGGTTGATACGACAAACATCACTCGCGAAGAAACGCTGAAAATGTTGCTCGCCTCGATTCGTAGTTGAAGCGGGGAAGAAAAGATAAAAGAAAAAATAGTTCCTTGACGGAGCTGTTTTTTTGTGGTTGAATATGATAATCGCCCATTGACAAAAGGTGTGAACATGATACAGCTACGCCAATGTGATATTTGGCCCCGCCCGGCTTTGGATAAGCCAAAGGCGCGCGGCGACTTTGATATCTATATCAATGTGGAACGCAAGGTATTGCTGATTCCGGCGATCCTTTTCAATCTCATTGTTTTGGAGTGCAACGCGCAAAACGCGCAAACGGCAATGGAATATTTGCATGATCATCAGGTAGTTGTCGCGCGTGTTTTGAAATGGACGGAAAAAGAAGTGCACGACGCGTTTCAAAAACTTGTCGCGCATATAAATGGCAGATTGAATATGCCACAACCAAAAACGCAAGGAAAGAAGAGGTAAGCGATGCTGAAATTTGAAGATGTGGCGGTTTTGGAGCTCGGTAACATTCCGGTCATTATCAGTTCGCATCACGACGGATCTGAAACACAACTTTATGACAAAGAGTTGCCAGTGGTAAGACAGGTGGAGAACGATGATGGCATAAATCGTCTGGCTCGCCTTACTGTGGACATGTTTTTCCGGATTCATCTTGTCAAACCATTTTTCTTTTCTTATAAAATTAGAAAAGACAGATCAACCGTAGAGATGTTTGCAAAGTATATACAAAAGGTAATTGAAGTTTCTGCCAAATGTTTGTCGGTTTGGGGCAAGTGCGCGGTGTTGGATTTACACCGGTTCCGTTCGCATCCGGAATTGCCGGAAGAAATTCAAGAAAGATATGATATTTGGTTTGGTACCGATCACAGACAAGCGGTCTCCGGCGGGTTTGATAGAAAACTCGCGGAAGCTTTACAAGAAACCTACAAAACTTGTTTTGGCCAAACTGTTAAAATTTATGTTCCGGACGAAAACGGAAATGAATGGGAGAAATTTGGTGCGACCGGAAAAGTTACGCTGATTTTGACTAAGGTACTAGGAGACGCTTTTTCCGGAATGAATTTTTCCGCTGTGCAAATGGAATTCTATAAAGATATGGTTTTGGGGCACACGCCGATCGTGAAATTGGCCATTGCTCTCTCAAATGCCATATTTAAAACAACATAAAACTCCGACCATGGGCCGGAGTTCTTTTTTTATTTTATTTTTTGCCCCTCGCAATTTTGCGCGCGGCTCTTGCGTCCTTGCGCGCGGAAGGATTTTTCTGTGAGGTTTTGATGCAGTTGGCGCAGACTTTTTTCCGTTCGCCGTCAATAGTTTTCATCTGTAAATTGACATGCTGGCGTTTTACGGTTTTTATATTGGAATGGCTTCTTGAGGCGGATTTTCTGCCTGCGCGTCCGCATGATTCGCAACGTCTGGACATAAATTAGGTTGTTAGGTTATTAGGTTAAGTAGGTTGTTAGGTTATTAGATAATATAACAGATATTGATAAAATAGTCAAGGTCGGCTATAATATATAGAACTTATGCCATTATCTTTGCTTTCGGACAATCCATTATATTTTATCGCCTGGATAGGCGCGATTTTGATTGCGTTATCGGTGCACGAATTTTTGCACGCTTACGCCGCCTATCGTTTAGGCGATAATACGGCCGAGCGCGCCGGCCGGCTGACCTTAAACCCCATGGCCCACCTTGATTGGCTGGGGCTTTTTACTTTAATTTTAATCGGCTTCGGCTGGGGCAAGCCCGTACCGGTCAATCCCTATAACCTAAAATATAAAAAATGGGGCAATGCGCTGGTCGCGCTCTCCGGTCCTCTGGCGAATCTTCTTTCTATTATTATATTTGGATTAGTTTTGAAGCTTTTAGGCGCGTACACCGGCCTTACATCGGGAAATCTTTTAATACAATTTATTGACCTTCTTATTATTATAAATGCCGTGTTATTAACTTTTAACTTGATACCCATTCCGCCTTTGGACGGTTCGGCTGTGCTTTTTACTATTCTTTCCAATCCCAAATATAACAGTTTCAAAGCCAATCTTGAAGCGCGCGGACCTATGATTCTTTTGGGGCTCATCCTTTTGGATAATTTATTCAATATCGGCATTTTCAGCTTCATTTTTTCACGCGTCGTGAGTTTGGTTTTTGGGTTATTTTGATTTGCTTGATTAATATTTGTGGATGATGTATAATGGAAGTAAGAATATACACTACTTCCGTCAGATATATTAAAGAATATGGACAATTTAGTCGCAAAATTATATCAATCCCCAAAAACGGTCTTGACCAACAAGGACTTAGCTTTGATTTGGGAGGAAACCAACTTAAACAACCTAAAAGCTAAAATTGCCTATTATGTTAAACAAGGAATCTTGAACAGGCTAACCCGGGGCGTTTTTTCTAAGGGTGCGAATTATAATGTCAAAGAATTGGCCACGAGCATCTACACTCCCTCCTACATCAGTTTTGAGACAGTTCTCCGAGAAGCCGGTATTATTTTTCAGCACTATGACACGATTTTTGTAGCCGCTCCTTGGCCGGTCACAAAAAAAATAGACAAATACAATTTCACTTTCAGAAAACTGAAGGATAGCGTGCTTTTCAATTCGTCCGGCGTAAAGAATGAAAACAACTGCAGTATCGCCATGCCGGAAAGAGCCTTTTTGGATACGATCTATTTGTTCCCGGAATATTATTTTGATAATTTGAAATCGATTGATTGGGAGCAATGTGCCGAGCTGGTGAAAATTTACGACAACAAGCAGTTAATAAAGCGGCTAAAGAAATATCAAAAACAATATGCTAAATCGTGAAAAACATCAGATGATAATGGGACGCATTTTGCGCGATATTTATAGCGATGCCACCATTGCCTCGTTAATGGGTTTTAAGGGTGGCACCTGCGCCTATTTTTTCTACGGCTTGCCTCGCTTCTCGGTGGACTTGGATTTTGATTTGTTTATGACTGACGAGGAAACGCAAAAGATGATATTCAAGAAAATTAAATCAATCCTGGGAAAATACGGCGAAGTAAAGGACGGTTACATCAAACGTTTTACGATTTTTTTCTTACTTTCTTACGGCGATGCTGATCACAACATTAAGGTTGAAGCGAATATCAGGATGTTGATGCCGAATCTCAAAGAATATTACGAGCTGAAAGATTATCTGGGAATTTCAATGCTGGTCGGAAAGAAAGATTATTTGTTTGCGAGCAAGCTCTCGGCGCTGACCCTGCGGAGCGAAACCGCCATGCGCGATGTCTATGATATCTGGTACTTCAGCAAGAATAGTTGGGATATTAACGCTGACGTGGTAAAGGCGAGAATTGGTAAAAGTGTTAAAGACCACCTGAACGACTGTATAACCATCATTGAAGAAGTAAAAGATAACCGAATTTTACAGGGGTTGGGCGAGCTTTTGAGCGAAAGAGAAAAGTCCTGGGTAAAAACTCATCTGCGGGAAGAGACCGTCTTTTTGTTGAAAAATTATCAATCCGTATTAAAATAATTTCCTTGAATTACGAAATGCGGCTCACGGCGCAGGGGCCGATAGTTTTGATCGGATTGCTGATTATAGACAATTTGTCGGGCTTGGGTATTTTTTCCGCGCTTTTTAATGCCGTTGTGCGATTCGTCCACAGCTTATTACTGTCGGGGTTGACACGTCTTGACGGATGTGATAAATTAGTTCTATAATTTACATTAACTTGCCTATGCCAACGATCAATCAATTATTGAGACACGGAAGAAAATCAGCCAAGAGAAAAAGCAAATCGCCCGCACTGCAGATGGTGAATGATTCTCTTCACAGAAAAAAGACAGAGCTCCGGAAAGGAGCTCCGTTTAAGCGCGGCGTTTGCGTTAAGGTTACAACCATGACTCCGAAGAAACCGAACTCCGCTCTCCGCAAAATCGCGAGGGTGCGCCTTTCAAACGGGCAAGAAGTAACGGCTTATATTCCGGGCGTGGGTCATAATTTGCAAGAACACTCTATTGTTATGATCAGAGGCGGAAGAGTAAAAGATCTTCCCGGCGTTCGCTATCATATTGTCAGAGGCACTTATGATACACAGGGCGTGGAAGGGCGCCGCCGCGGCCGTTCGCTTTATGGCATGAAAAGACCTAAGGACAAGAAATAAAATTTTCAATTTTCAATTATCAATTTTCAATGAATGTGTCGCTTTGCGACTATAATCAAAAATTATGCGCGGAAAGAATAAAACCCCCAAACAAAAAATCAAGCCCGATCTCAAATACAACAATCTCCAAATTGCCAAATTTATCAATTACATAATGAAAAAGGGCAAAAAGACCATCGCCCAGACCATTCTTTATGATGCTTTTGATATTATCGGCAAAAAGGAAAAAGATCCTTTAGAAACTTTTAATACCGCTATCAGAAATGTCGGACCTCAGATGGAAATCAAAAGCAAGCGCGTGGGCGGAGGCAATTATCAAATTCCGGTATTAGTTAAAGGCGACAGAAAATTTGCCTTGGCGTGCCGTTGGATATTGGGCGCAGTCAGAGATAAAAAAGGAAAGAAAATGGCGGAAAAGCTGGCTGAAGAATTGCTTGCGGCCGCGAATAATGAAGGATCATCTATAAAGAAGAAAGAAGATGTGCAAAGAATGGCCGAAGCCAACCGTGCTTTTGCTCATTTTGCAAGATAACGAAGGGATGCTAATTACGAATAAAACGCGAATATACGAATTACGAATATTCGTAATTCGTATATTCGTGACTCCGATTCGTAATTCGCTTCCCATTGATTTATGCCACGTGAATTTCCTCTTGATAAAACCAGAAACATTGGGATCATCGCACACATAGATGCCGGAAAGACCACGGTGTCGGAGCGTGTGCTTTTTTATACCGGCAAAAAACACAAAATCGGTGAAGTGCACGAAGGAGAGGCGACCATGGACTGGATGGAACAGGAACGCGAACGCGGCATCACCATCACGTCGGCCGCCACCACTTGTTTTTGGAAAGACCATCGTATTAATTTAATTGATACTCCCGGCCATATTGATTTTACCGTGGAAGTAAAACGGTCGCTTCGCGTTTTGGACGGCGCCGTGGTTATTTTTGACGGCGTGGCCGGCGTTGAGCCGCAATCCGAAACCAATTGGCGCTATGCTGACGAATACAAAGTCCCGCGCCTTTGCTTTATCAATAAATTGGACAGAACGGGCGCGGATTTTTATCATGATCTGGACTCCATTCACGAACGGTTGACCAAAAATGCCCATCCTTTGCAGCTTCCCATTGGCACGGAGAGCAACTTTCTTGGCATGGTTGATTTATTCAAAAGAAAAGCCATTATTTATAAAGATGATTTGGGAAAAGAAGCGGTGGAAGATGATGTGCCGGCGGAGATGCGTGAAAAAGTTGAAGAATATCGCGGCAAATTAGTGGAAGCCATTGCTTCGCAAGACGAGGGCTTAATGGAAAAATATTTGGCGGGTGAAGAAATTTCTATTCCCGATTTGAAACGCGTTTTGCGCAAAGCGGTTATAAATTTTGAAATTGTTCCGGTTCTTTGCGGCAGCGCTTTGAAAAATAAAGGCGTACAGCACATGTTGGACGCGGTGGTGGATTATTTGCCGTCGCCATTGGATGTTCCGCCGATTAGGGGCGTGGATCCGAACGATCCGGAAAAAGAATTGTTTCGTCACGCTGATGACAAAGAGCCGTTTTCCGCCCTGGCTTTTAAAATCGCGTCTGATCCTTTTGTCGGGAAGTTGTGTTTTTTCAGAGTTTATTCCGGCGTTGTAACCGCGGGTTCTTACATTTATAATTCTTCCACCGGCACGCGCGAACGGGTGGGTCGCATCGTCCGCATGCACGCCAACCACCGCGAAGATATCACCGAGGTTTGGGCCGGCGACATTGCCGCGGCCGTGGGATTGAAAGAAGTTTCAACCGGCCACACTTTGTGCAGTGAAGACAATCCGATTCTTTTGGAATCCATCACTTTTCCCGAGCCGGTTATTTCCGTTGCCATTGAGCCGAAAACAAAAGTTGACCAAGAAAAAATGGGCATGGCGCTTGCAAAATTGGTGGAAGAAGATCCGACTTTCCGCGTTTCCACCAATGAAGAAACCGCGCAAACAATTATTGAAGGCA
>CAZFZQ010000048.1:0-6587 GCA_964522845.1 uncultured Gammaproteobacteria bacterium
TTCTTTTTATGAGACCTGGGCCGATAAGCCGCATAATCAATTTATAGAGATATTGGCGGCCACGGGCATCTTGGGATTTGTTTTGTATTTTGCCGCTTTAATTTTTGCAATTTATATTTTATTAAAAATGGCGTTCCGGCCGTCCGCGGCCAAAGAATTTTTACCGCCGATTTTATTTTTGGGCGCCCTGCTTGGTTTTATGGGCCATGTTTTTTTTGCTTTTGACACGATGGAATTGCGCCTGGTTTTGTTTTTGATTTTCGGGTATATAATTTTTTCCGCGAGCCATATTTTAGGAAAGGGGAGAAAGTTATCCCGCGGGCTGATTCGCGGCTTGGCCGTGATTTTGTCCGCGGTTGCCATTTTTTCACTCGCCGGCATGGGCGTAAAAACAATTAAGGCGGCATACTATACCTCCCGCGCCAACGATGGGCTGATATTCAATGATTTTTTTAACAGCCGGAAATATTTTGCCAAACTGGCAAATTTAAAGACGCCGTATATAAATGAGAGCTGGGAATATTTATCGGACACCGTGCTTAAAGCCGATGCCATCGGCCTCGTGCCTCGAACAACTTTGGCGGAGATTTTGCCCCTTGTGGCAAGCGGCATGGAACGGGCGGCTGCCGCCAACCAGACGAGTTTTTCTTATCACTATCGTTTGGCGCAGATGTATAGTCTTTTGGGAACATACGCCGATCCGAAATATTTGGATAAATCGCTGGCGGAAGCGGAGGCATCTCAAAAGATCAGCCCCAAAAGGCAGGTGGCGGGAATTTTGCTCGGCCAGATTTATTACGAAAAAAGGGATTTGAATAAAGCCATCGGAATAATGGAAAAAGTGGTGCAAGATAATCCTGACGCGAGTGAGCCGTATTGGTTTTTGGGAATTTTATATGACGCGGCCGGGGAATTTAAAAAGTCATACGCCTTCACAACTACAGCCATAGACAAGGGCCGCGCGCTGAAAGACGCAAATGAAAGATCTTTGTATGTAATGATTTTAAGCCGTGCCAAGGATTACGCGCGCCTTGTTCCGGTTTATGAAGGATTGACTAAGGACGATCCGGAAAATGCCGGTTGGTGGGCAAATCTCGCCGCGACTTATTTGGAATTGAAACGATATGAAGACGCGCGAAATGCCGCCCGTCAAGCCATCTTTTTATCCCCGCAATTCGGGGATGAAGGAGAAAATTTTTTGAAAAAAGTTGATGCGGCGGAAGCGCTTAATAAATAAGTTACCTATGACGTCGGACAAATTGGCAAAGGTTGTTAAAATATTATTATATATTGTCGCCCTCACTCCTTTGGTGGTTACCCCCTGGACCATCTTTCCTTTTATCTTTGGCCGGGGATTGATTGTACAATTTTTAATTGAAGTTATTTTCGCGCTGTATATTATTTTGGCAATCTTTGATAAGCGATATCGCCCGCAAAAAAATCTTTTAACCGCTTTATTTGGCAGTTTTATTTTTATTTTATTTATTGCGTCATTGTTTGGAGTTGATTTTGGCCGGAGTTTTTGGAGCGACGGAGAAAGAGCCACGGGCTGGTTTTTGTTGGCGCACGTGTTTTTATTTTTTATCGCGATTTCCGCGGTTTTAAAAACCAAAAAAGAATGGGGCGGTTATTTAAAATTTAATGCCGCTGTTTCTTTGGCCATGTTTGGTTTTTCCATTTTGCCGCTTTTCGGCGTAAAATTTTGGAATATTGATTTTGGCACGAGAATTTTCGGCCCCTTAGGCAATCCGATTTTTGCGGCCGCTTATTTTATTTTGAATTTGGCTTTTATCGCGTATTTATTTTGCGCGGCCGAGAGCAAAAAAAGCAAAGCCGCTTGGCTGGCTTGCGGTTTGATTATTTTTTATGGCGTTATTCTGACGCAAAGCCGCGGCGCGATGCTGGGCATAGCCGCCGGATTTGCTGCGGCGCTGTTTTTTTACGGATTTTTTAACAAACAAAAAAAAGCCAGGATGCTGATTATTTTCGCGGTCATTTTTGCGGCGCTTGCCATAAGCCCGATTTTTATTTTTAAAAACAGCGGATTTGTCAAGGATAACGAGGTTTTGGCCAGAATAGCCAGTATTTCCATTTCCACCGGCACGGCCAGAACGCGTCTTTTGACTTGGCAGATCGCGTGGCAGGCAATAAAAGAACGGCCGTTTTTGGGTTGGGGCGCGGAGGGGTTTTACGCGGCTTTCAATCAATATTATAATCCGGAACTTTTGCGATATTCATATTACGAAACTTGGTCGGATAAGCCGCACAACAATCTTTTGGGCGTGGCGACCGACGCCGGCATTCCGGGCGCGCTTATTTATCTTTCAATTTTTGCGGCCGCGGGATATCTTTTATATCAAAAAAAGAAAGCAGGGTATTTGTCTTTGGGCGGGGCATCGGTTTTGGCCGGCGGGCTTACGGCTTATTTTGTGCAAAATTTATCTGCTTTTGATACTGGTGTTTCGTACTTGCTTTTTGCGGTGCTATTGGCTTTTATTGGTGCGGCGAAAAATCGAGAAGAAGCGCCCGGCGCCGGCAAAAAAATAAATTATGCGATTTTATTTCCGCTGGCTGTTATTATCGCGGGCGCGGGAGTGATAAATTTTTTTCCGTTTGCAGCCAGCGCGAAGCTTCGCGCCGCTTTTTCTCCGGCAGAACTTGACGCGACAAAAAAAGCGGATATGGCGGCTTATCGGGAAGCGGCGAAGTATTTCAATCCCTATATAGATGAATGGCGGGTTGATTTGGCAAAAAATATTATCGCCTCTGTTCGCGGCGGCCGCGAGCTGTATAATAATGATGAAGCATTGTATGTATTGGATGAATTGAAAAAGAATGCGAACGGGCATCCGAATAATGCTTACTATCATTTGCTTTTGGGAAGTTTTTATTCTGAACTCGGAGTGAAGGATGCCAAATATTTTGATTTGGCCAAAGAAGAATTGGACCGCGCCCTGGTTTTGTCGCCCGCGCGCCAGCATGTTTATTTTACTTTGGGCCGATATTATTTTTTGAAACAAGACAAAGAAAATTTGATCGCGACTTTTCAAAAAGCTATAAGTTTGGATCCGCAAGTTACGCTGTCTTATTGGGAAGGGGCCAAGTTATTATATTTTTTGGATAATAAAGATTTATTGGCTGGCCAATGGATGATTCGCGCGGCGGAACTTGGGTTTATGCCGAGCGACGATACGGAACTTTTATTTTTAATGAAAAACACGGCGGATCATTTTTTGCAAACCAAAAATTATGGCGTGCTGTCAAAATATTATTTGAGAATGGAGGAGATTGAACCGCAAATGGCAAAATGGCACGCGCAAAGAGCGACGGCGGAATATTTGCTGGGGAATAAAGATGAGGCGGTAGCGGAAATTAAAAAAGCGATAGAAGCTGATAATAGTTATAAAACAGAGGGTGAAAAATTTATCGAAATAATAAAAGCGGGAAAATAAATTGTTTATGTTAAAGGTAGAAAATTTATTAAAAATTATTCGTTCCGGTATCTACTTGGCATTACTCACGCCCTTGGTTTATATTCCTCAAGTTATATTTCCAACGGTTTTTGGCAAAATGATTTATTTGCAAATCGCAGTGGAATTGGCCTTGCCGTTTTATTTATATTTGATCGTTTTTCATAAAGAATTCCGGCCGAAATTTAAAGGGCTCACGGCGATCATTCTGTCATTTTTTGGCGTATTATTTTTATCATCGCTTTTAGGATTGGATTGGCTGCGAAGTTTTTGGGGATATGACGAGAGAATGAGAGGGCTTTTCGCGCTCCTGCATTTTTTATTTTTATATTTATTTATCATTGCCGCTTTTCGAAGGGATATGGACAGGAAAAAAATGCTTTTATTTTTTATATCAGTAGGCATTTTGGCCGCGATTTTCGGTATAGCGGAGCGGCTGAATCCGGCCTTGGCTTTAAATGGGATAAGCGTAAAGGGGCTCGTGGCGCAACGTATTATGTCAACCACGGGAAATCCTATTTTTTTGGCCGGCTACATGCTTTTTGTTTCTTTTTTATCGCTTTATTATTTTTTGGCCCACAAAGACAAGAGCCGGTATGCGGCGTTCGGCGGATTGGTTTTGGGGGTGTTGAATGTTCTGTTCACGGGCACGCGCGGAGCGTTTTTGGGGCTTGTGGCCGGCGCGCTGGTTTATCTGATATTTTTGTTTTTTCTTTCGGGAAAAAAATATAAAATAATTTTTGGCGCGGCCGTGATTGCTATAATCGGATTTTTAGCGTTGGCGCCGATCGGCAATATCAAGGTTCTAAAGGTTAATAGGTTTTGGGATTTCAGGCGTCTTTTTAACATTTCTTTAACGGATGGCTCGGTTGCCAGCCGGGTTCTTTTGTGGAAATTATCGCTTTCGGCCGCGGCCGAGCATCCGATTTTGGGACGGGGTGTTGAAAATTTTAATTATGCTTTTAATAAATATTACGATCCGCAATTTTTGCAAAACGGCGTGAGCGAAACTTTTGCCGACCGGGCGCATAATCTGTTTTTTGATTGGCTGGTAATGGCGGGAGTTCCGGGTTTGATTTTATATCTTGCCATTTGGTTTGCCGCTATTAAGAAATTATTTAAGAAAGAAAATTTTTCCAAAGCCAATCTGGCTTTGCTCGCTCTTATCGCGGCTTTTTCCGTCCACAGTTTTTTTGCCATTGATGATCCGACGCAAAGCATTTCTATGTTTTTTTTCTTGGGTTTTTGTTCGTTGCTTTTTTGGGAAGGGAAGCTAATTACGAATCAAAATACGAATATACGAATTACGAATAAAAATTATTTTGCTTTTTTGCTTTTTTGCTTTTTTGCTTTTTTTTCAATTTATTTTTATAATATGAAGCCGCTTCAAGCGGGTGCGGCGTATATAAAATTTATCAACGCGGAAAATGTTCAGGACAAAAAACAGCTGGCGGAAAAAATGCTAAGCATATCTATGCCCTATGCGGATAATTTCCGTTTCAGATTCGCGAACCAAACTTTTTTTGATATTGGGAAAAATATTGATCCCGCTTATGTCGGTTGGGCCATGGACATGGCCACGGGAGAGGTGGGTAAGGTTTTGGTGCGCCATCCGTCGGATTTTTCTTATTTTCACACCCTGGGAAATCTTTATTTGCGCAAAGGCAGGGTTAGCGGCGATGCGGCGGCGTTTGGCAAGGCGATTGAATTTTATAAAAAGGCTTTGGAGTTTTCTCCCAAACGGCAAACGGCCATGTTTCAACTTGCCACAACCTATATTTTGGCGGGCAGGGCTGGGGATGCGGTGGATCTGTTGAAAAAAGCCGTATCGGATGACGAGGCACTCGGCCAACCGCATTGGCGCCTGGGAGTGGCGCTTTTGGCCAATGAAAAAAAACAAGAGGCGTATCAGGAATTTAAAAATTCCATGAAAATCGGTTTCTTTGATACAATTGATGGCGAACTGAAACAGGCTGCGTCTTTGTGTGTTGAATTTAAGGATTATGGATGCGTTGCGGATATTTATAAAGTTTTGACAGACAGAAGTCCGATTGACGCGGATTTGTACGCTCAACTGGCCGCGGCCTATGCTTTGGCGGGAAAATATGATCTGGCCAAAGACGCGGTTAAAAAAGCCGTATCGCTAGATCCCTCGCTTGAAGCGGAGGCAAAGGTGTTTTTGAAACAAATCGGGTACTGAGTAACAATGTATTTTATGCTTGACCATAAAAAAGTTCAAAAAGTATTGTTGATTATTTTAGAAGGGCTCACATACCTGTCGTTTTTAATGCCTTTTATTTTTCTTAATAATAGTATTTTCCCTTTTATCGTGGGCAAGGTGGTGTATTTTGAGGCCGTGGTGCAAGTAATGGCCGCGGTTTATTTATTGCTTCTCGTAATTAATTTTCAGCAATTCAAGCCCCGGAAAAATCTTTTGTTGTATTGGTTCGGTTTTTACGCTTTAACGATTTTTTTATCCGCGGTTTTCGGAGTTGATTTTAACCGGGCTTTTTGGAGCAATTTTGAAAGGATGACCGGCGTGTTTATGATTTTTCACTGCCTTGTTTATGGCATTATCGTTTCGGCAGTATTCAATACGCCGGCGAAAGTGAAGCGGGCGATTCAGGTTTTTTTGGGGATCGGCTTGATTGAATTGGCCGTAGTTTTGGCCCAATATACCTGGCACAACGTGTTTTTATATGAAAATAAAGGCGGCCGCGTTTGGGGAACGCTGGGCAACTCCATTTATATCGGCAGTTATTTTTTATTTCATATCTTTTTCGCGGTTTATTTGGCTTTTAAAGAAAAAAAACAAATTTGGCAAATCGCTTATCTTTCTTTGGCCATCTTTGAGGGCTATATCATTGTGCATTCCGAATCGAGCAGGGGATCAAATTTGGCATTGGTTGTCGCCATTGCGTTTATTCTTTGCGCGTATGCGTATTTATCAAACAATAAATAACGGGGATTTCGCCCCGATGGACTCTATTGTGAAAATTTAGAGGAATTCTGTACATTACAAGGTTCTCACAACTTCTTCGGTCGGGAGATTTACCGTCCAAAAATTATTCAAAATTTTCTTTGTCGGCTTATCAAGAATATTCAATAGCCAAACCC
>CAZFZQ010000049.1:0-6550 GCA_964522845.1 uncultured Gammaproteobacteria bacterium
AATTACGCGTCCGGCTTCATTTCGCGCCTCGGAAATTATTTTTGCTTTTTCACCCTGGCTGGCAAACAAATTTTTTTCAATTTCTTCCACTTGTTTTAAGCTTTTGGCGACTTTTTGTTCCCGGTCATCCAATATTTTCAAAACCGGCTTATATAAGAATTTATAAAGCACGGCCATCAAGACCACAAAATTGATTATTTGAGCAATAAGTAATTTCCAGTCAATGCCTAATTTGGTTAGTAATTCCATAGGTTATGAAACATGTAACATGAAACATGTAACACAGGATTGTCCATTGTTGTGTGTTTTATGTTTTATGTTTCATGCGTATAATTGCAAGCATGGAGCCACAAATTTCTTTGTAGCCCCACAGTCTAAAATTATACAAACTTTATGATCAGCGCGACAACCAATGCGTAAATGGCGATGGCCTCCGCGAACGCGGTGGTCAAAATCATAGCTGTCTGCACTTTGGAAGCTGCTTCCGGATTTCTGCCGATGGCTTCCATAGCTTTTGCCGCCAATTTACCGATGGCCAAGGCCGGAGCAAAACCTCCGACCGCGATGGCGAACGCCGCCGCGAGGGACTTCACTGCTTCTAATTCCATAACTTTATACCCTTATACTCGACTGGAAAATATATTATTTTTAAAGTCGGTGTTTTGGGTATTCTTAATTATTAATTTATTAATGCTGTTCCTCATGGCTTGTGGTTGCGACTTTCAAGAATACCAGGGTAAGCATGGAAAACACAAGCGCTTGAATAAATCCCACGAATATTTCCAAAAACAGAAAGGGTAGTGGCACTAAATATGGCACGAGGAACAAAACAATCGTTAATAGCACCTCGCCCGCGAAAATATTGCCAAACAGCCGGAAGGAAAAAGAAATTATTTTGGCGACTTCTGAAATCAGTTCCAGGATGCCCACGAAAAATTCTATCGGCCCTTTGAAACTGATAAATTTGCCCGCGTATTTGAATACGCCCAAAGCCATAATGCCAAAAATTTGAATGGAAAAAACCGAGATAACGGCGATGGCAAGCGTGACATTCAAATCAGCCGAGGCGGAACGGATAAAAGGAATGAGCACTCTTTCGCCGTGTAATTCTTCCCAAATGCCGATCGTGCCCAGTCCGGGGACGATTTCCAGCCAATTTGATAAAATGACAAAAATAAAAATCGTCGCGACGAGGGGAAAAAACTTTTTCGCTTCGCGGCGATCTCCGGTAACCGATTCCATGAAATTTAATAATTTTTCCACTCCCAATTCAACCATGTTTTGCAACCCGACGGGAACGGTTTTTAATTTTTTTCTTGTAACCGCGACGACAACAAATAAAAATGCCATTATAGACCACGACATTAAAAGCGTGTTGGTGACGGTAAATTTTCCGATGTGGAATATTGGCTCGGCCGCCAAAGAGATATTCATAAAACAGGTTTTTAGGTGTTAGGTGGGTAGGTTGTTAGGTTTCTTACTGTCGCTGTCGTCTTTGGTTGCGTCATTCATAATCTCCAATGTTTTTTTATAGACCCAAAAAGTTGAAATGATAAGCGCCAAAAACATTCCGGCGATAACAAACCATGGTGAAGTGTGGTATTTATTATCAATAAATCTGCCAACCATGGCTAAAATTACCAAAGGAATGGCTATAACATAGCCCAATTGCCCTAAAAGCGACAGAGCCTGCCATAAATTTGATTTTTCATCATTCATAAAGACCGTCTTTATTTTAACAAATATTTTAAAACATGGCAATACTCGCTAAAATTACTCGCTAAAATTTGCTTTTTTTGTCCGCTTTATCTACTATAAATATAGGAAGAGGAGCTAAAAATGAGATTTTTTACAGCAATGTTTTTGTGCTTGTTTGTTATTGGGTGCGCCGGCAAAATGCAGGCGGTTCAAACCGGATCTTTGAAAATCAGTTCAACCGAAGAAGACTTTCCTCGCGCCGTGGCAAAAAGCATCAAAAACAACATTACCCGTGTTTATATCAAAAATAAACAAGGCCTGCTTGTCGGCCTGGCGACGGGTTTCGTTGTCGGGCAAGACGGGTTGATTGCAACGGCAAAACATGTGGTGGAAGCGGCCAAAGGCCACAAACTTTATGCAGTCATAAATGAGAATGGAAAAATAACCATTCGCTATGTATTTGGATTTTTGAGACATCCGGATGCGGACGCGGCATTGCTTCTCGTACGCCATCAATTTAAGAGCGAGACGCCTCCCCGTTTCTCAGCTCTTCTGCCCAATGAGAAATTGTTTGCCGTGGGATTTCCCATGTCGGAAAAAGTTCGTGACAACCCCACCCTATCTTCAGGAAATTTTTTCAAAAATGTTCACGGCACCGCTCTTTCCACCTTGCAGCGCAGCTACTCCATCCTTGCTCATTTACCTGTTGATGAAGGCTCATCCGGAGGCCCAATCTTTGATCGCTATGGAAATGTTGCCGGCCTATTGTCAGCTGCCAAGAATAAATCACATTCCTCAAAATATTCTTATTCTATGATTACGCCTTCGGTCTACATCAGGGCGCTCATTGTATCGTGCTTTATATTTAATTGCACATCGTTGATCAAAAATATGCATTAAATCCTCCCAACGCGGAGGATTTTTTATGCCTGTGGATAACCTATAGGGAGTTTCACTTCCTATAGTAGAAATTTATATTTTTGCGAGATCTATATATTCATTAACTTCTATTTCTTTGACAAATTCGGCCATATGACTGATTAAAATCATAGCGCCGTTATATTCTTGGATGGCTTTGGCAATCACGGGAATATGGCGAAAATTGATATGGTTGGTTGGTTCGTCCAAAACCAAAAGTCCGGGTTGCATCAAAACCAGGCGGGCAAAAGAAAGCAACCCTTTTTGTCCTTCGGATAATTGCGCTACCTTGTGCCCCATTAAGTTGCCGGTGATCAAAAATCCCGCGGCGACCGACCGCATATGTTCAGTGTCGTCATTATCTTCCGGCAGGGCGCTTTTCAAAGAATCAAAAACCGTTTCGTCAAAATTTAGATTGCTAAAATCCTGGCTGTAATAACCTACGATAACGCCGGGCAAAATTTTGGCTCCTTCGTTTTCATTTGCCACAAGCGACCGGAGCAAAGTGGTCTTGCCAATGCCGTTCGGGCCGGAAACAAAAAGACGCGTTCTTTTTTTCAAAACTATTTTATTTATTTCTTTAATTACCGGTTCGTGATTTTCAATTATTTTAACCGAACTAATTGTAACGATATCGCCCATAATATCTTGCGCCGGAATGGTAAAATTTCGGATAGTTCTGTCGTCGCGCCTCACGTCAACTTTATTTTCTTCCATTTCTTCGGTTTCTTCGCGCAATTTTGAAGCCAATTTTCTCATTTTTCCGCCTTTGTGGGCGAAAAAGTTCACTTTTTCTTTGCGGTCCTGGATTTGTTTTTCCAGCTGAGCGTTCTTTTTTATTTCTCTTTCAATTCTTTCCGCGATTTCTTGCACCACGGAATAATAATCGCCAACGTAGGTTTCTAATTTTCTTGTAAAGATATCCAGATAAATAACGCCGTCGGTAAAACAATTTAAAAAATCCGCGTCGTGCGAAATGACAATCACGGTTTTGGGATACATCACCAAAAAGGTAATCAAATGTTCAATCCCCTCTTTGTCAAGATTGTTAGTCGGCTCGTCCAAAAGCAAAATATCCGGATTTTGAATCAAGGCGGCGGAAAGAAGTAGCCGGGCTTTTTGTCCGCCGGAAAGATCGCCGACCTTTCTATCGGTAGGAATTTTAAAATTCACCGCTTCCATGGCTTTGTTGATTTGGCTTTTAATATTTACGGGAACGATTTCAAACATTTTTGAAAAATATTCTTCGATCGTGAGGTCAAAATCTTCGCGGTCAATCACTTGTTTTGCCGTGCCGACCGACGCGTTGCCGGTGATAAAAATATTTCCGGATTTTGGTTTTAATTCGCCTTTAATAAGTTTGAAAATCGTGCTTTTGCCCGCACCGTTTTGGCCCATCAGAGTGATTTTTGAATTTTCACGCACGCTAAAACTCGCCTCATCCAAAAGGGGTTGTTTGTGCGCAAATTCAAACGTTACATTATCAAATCTTAAAATTACTTCTTCTGCCATATAAAAAATAATAATACAGCAAATTTTTGCAAAAGTCAAGCTTGATCATCTTGTTTAAATTAAAAAAGCCCGGAAATCCGAGCTATGCCTCTACGTGAGGGGTTTGCCGCAGGCGGCGCAAATCTTCTTTTTGACGGCGCATTTTACGCAAAGCTTAAAACCTCCGCTTGAAGTGGGTGCTCCACAATTGGAGCAAGTACCCATGGCACAATCAAAGCGTTTTTTTGCGCAATCATCACAAAGATCGGAAGGCGGATTCGCCAGCTCTTTCAACTTTTTGTTTTTCGCCATTTTTCTTGTCTCCTCTCCTGCTGAGGAGATTACCATATAATATTTTTATTGTCAATTTTTTTGCCTGCCCCGCGTAGTCTTTGACGAAGTGGGGTCAAATTTTAAAAAATGCCCTCGCGGTTTGGGTAGTCGCGGCGGCAACTTCTTCAAAACTAATTCCTTTTATTTCCGCGATTTTGCGCGCCACAAATTCCACAAAAAGCGGTTCGTTGCGTTTTCCGCGGTGCGGGTCGGGTGTAAGATATGGCGCGTCGGTTTCTATCATTATTTTATCCAAAGGAATTTTTTCCACGACTTCCAAAATTTGCTGCTGCGTCGCCATTTGTTTTGGGCGAGGTTTGAAAGTAATAATTCCGGTAAATGAAATTAAAAATCCCAAGTCCAAATATTTTTTTGCGTCAGTCCAGTTGCCGGTAAAACAATGAAGCACTCCCCTTCTTTGCAATTTTCCCGCGTCAGTGTATTTTTTTAAAATCGGAATCAGATCATCATGCGTGTCGCGGCTGTGAATGATGACGGGTAAATTCAATTTATCCGCGGAGTCCAATGCTTGGCGAAAAACCTCTTGCTGTTTTTTCTTGGCCATTTCATAATCAACATTTTTTGGAATAAAATTGTAGTCTAAACCGATTTCGCCAATGGCCACAACCTTTTTATTTTTCGCCAGTTTTTCATAAAAATTTGCGCTCCATTGTTCTTTTCGGCTTTTGAATTTTACGTCAACTTCGGATTCGTCCACCTCCATTTCAAAAAGATGCGTTGGGTGAAGCCCGACTGCCGCGTACACGCCTTTGGGATATTTGTTGGCAATCTCCACGGCGCGCTCGCTTGTTGTACTTTGCGAACCAATATTAATAATCCACGTGCCGGCGGCAAGTGTTCGCTTGATAACTTCGTCGCAAGCGTTTTTGAAAGCGCTGAAATTGAGATGGGAGTGAGTGTCTATTAGCATAGAATTTAGAATGTGGGGTTGTTGAGATTAAAAAGTTTATTTTTTGCATGTATTTATTATACTCAAATCCGCACATTTGACAAATATAAAAAAAATTGATACCTTGAATACTGTTCGTTGTTCATTAATAACGCATCTCTTAGCAAGGAGGCGGCCATGCGAATCGGATTTGCATTTATTCCGCAAAAGGCAACCGAGAAGCAAGTTGATGACTATATTGTCCGCGTGAAAGAGGCTTTTCCGAATTGTTATGTGCTATTGTCGGCTATGTTGATCAATGGCTATGTGATTGACATTAACAAACCGTTTTTGGATTTTATTACGATTACCAAGCAAAAAGAGGGGTTGGTAAAACGCTATCCGCCGCTTTTGGCCAAAGCATGGGAAGAAGGCCTCAACTATCTGTTTTTCAATATTCGTATTCTGGCTTATCCGGTGGAAACATTTATTAGTTTTGTACGGAATGCTATGAGCAAGTATCCGGTTGCTGATTTGGTGATTGCCGAACCGCGCCTTGATCCGATGGATCAGGAATTCAGAGAGGCAATCTCCAACACTAATACACGAAGACGGATTCTTGTAGATACTTTTCTCAATTTTACGCTTACGCAGGCAAGAGATGGGGCAAGGGATTATAAAAACGTTAACGCCGGGACGTTTGGTCTGCGACTAACTGATGAAGTTATGAAGGCGCTTCAGAGCGTGAAGCGCGATGAAGACAGCACATTGATTTGTCCTCGAATGGCATGGCACATTTCCAATTATTATGACAATCTGACTGTCAAAACTCTGTCCGTTTCGGATGTTCATATTTCGGAGTTGGGGTTTGATCTGGAAAGGGCATTGAGTGAAATCAGGTATGTCGTGAAGTTGGTGGGAAACAGAGGCATGGGTTTCGTGATCAATAGTACTGTTTCCGACTTTTTTGCAACTTGCGAACAAGTCCGCGACTGGAAAAATAATGCGGATGAAAATTGGTTTTGGGAAGTAATCGTGGGAAAACTTAAGTTGGCATAGAAACAACAAACGCAAGCCGAAAATGGCTTGCCCAGCACATAATTCAAATCCGTCATAAAAGACGGATTTTTTAGTTAACAAAAACTATGTGCTGGGCTTGCTTTTTTTATGTCAAGGCCAAATAGAAATTTCATACTTCGAGCCATTTAGAAATTTCATACC
>CAZFZQ010000050.1:0-6251 GCA_964522845.1 uncultured Gammaproteobacteria bacterium
CTATTATCGCGCTCGCGCCCATGGCGGACTATACGGACAGTCCGTTTTCTTTAATCTGCAAAAAATTCGGCGCGGATGTGATCTATCGCGAGATGGTTTCGGCTGAAGCGCTGGTTCGCGGTAATGAGAAGACGTTGAAAATGGCCGAGTTTGATAAAAAGGAACGGCCCATAATTTTGCAGATTTTTGGGGCTAATCCGAAAACAATGGCTCGCGCCGCGCGGATTTTGGAAGAAAAATTTCATCCCGACGGCATTGATATTAACATGGGCTGTCCGGCAAGAAAAATTGTCGGCAACTTTAACGGCGCGTGTTTAATGAAAGATCCGAGTCAGGCCGCGAAAATTGTTGAAGCTGTAAAATCGGCTGTTTCGTGTCAGGTTTCCGTAAAAACTCGCACCGGCTGGAGCGGGTCGGACGAAATTTTGAAGTTTGCGCCGATTTTGGAAAAAGCCGGCGCCGATGCCATCGCCATCCATGGTCGGACAAAAGCCATGGGCTACGCGGGCAAAGCGGATTGGGAAATCGTTGGCCGCGTAAAAGAAAAATTATCCATTCCGGTTTTGCTAAACGGAGATATCGTTAATTTTGAAAGTTTTAAAAAAGCGATTGACATTTCCGGCGCCGATGGCGTGTTGATTGGCAGAGGAGCGCTTGGTTTTCCTTGGATTTTTCGAAATATAAAAAATAAATCCAGTAGTAGAACTTTTGCAGATTCTCATCTTGCGCCCCGCTTTGCGGGGCGGGCAAAAGTTTCACTACTGGATAAAAAAGATGTTGCGCCATCCCTGGCGGAAATCAAAAAAGTGCTTTTGGAGCACGCTAAATTGCATCTCGCGCATTATGGGGAAAAAGGAATTATCCTTTTTAGAAAACATGCGGTGTCATATTTCAAAGGCGCGCCGGACGCTAAAAATATAAGAATTAAACTCGCGAAAATAAATAATTTGGAAGAGCTATCTCAAGCTTTCCAATAATTTTCCGACAACCACGCCCACTGCGATGGCCATGCCGCCGATTAAGAAAATTTCCGCCGCATGATGGCGGATTTTTTGTTTGAGGATTTTTGCTTTTGCAATTCCTAAAACAATCAATCCAAAAAGAGAAAAAATTATTGATATGGGAAATGCCGCCGCGGCATCAAGCATCACGTAAGGCAGAAGAGGAACTGTGCCGGCGATGATATAGGATAAAAACATAATCGCGCTGCTGCCGAGCGTTCTCCATGAAAGTTTTTTATTATCTTCAACAGAATGTTCAGAAAGAAAAGTGCCCGCGCCCATGGAAAATGCTTCAACGAAAATCAAGATCATGCCAGTTAGGATAATAGTTGTCCGCGGCACACCGGCGACCGCTATGCCGGATAAAAGCCCGACCGTGGAGACCAGGCTGTCTTCAACGCCAAAAATGAAAGTCCGCAAAAAAATATTTTTTGAACTTTTGTCCATATTCATCTATTATATCACGAAAATAAAAAAAACATCCCGTTTGGCGGAGATGTTTGGCCGTAGTAATTAGAGCAGAACGATTTCTCTTTGCAGGGGAGTGGTGATTTTGAATTTAAGTTCGGGAGTGATCAGAAAGTCCATTTCGCTTCGGACGCCGAAGTCGTTTTCAAAATAGACGCCCGGCTCTATGGTGTAAGCATAGCCGGCGCGCAAACGGTCCTCGTCATATTCGGCAAGCCATTGCGAGCCATGGGGCGAAGAAGTCGTACCCAAGATATGCCCCAATTCATGGCCTATGACGCAACCATATATATTAAGTATTTCTTGCGAAAGCGCGTCCACTTTTTGTCCTGTGGGAAGAAGCGATTTTTTTAACAATTGGCGGATAAAATTGGCGCTTCCGTCCCGCGAGGCGATAACCGCGCGGAAAACTTTTTGGATTTTTTCCGGCACGGAAGTCCCGTGATAACCAAACCACGTAATATCGGCAAAAGGCGATTTGCTATTGCCGATTTTTCCCCAGATATCCAGCAGTATCGGCATATCAGCTTGCAGTTTTTTTGCGCTTCGTTTTTCCGGGGAATAGTGGATCACGGCGGTATTTTCCCCGAAGGCCACAATCGGCGTGGAAAATGTTTTGCCAAATCTCAGATTATTTTCCTGGAATTGGGCCATGATAAATTCACTAACGTCAAATTCGGTGAGGGAATTGTTATGCACCCAGATGAAATCAAGGGATGCGCGCATGATTTTGGTGAGTAATTTGGCTGCGATCCGATGGGAGCTGATTTGCGCTTGCGTCCACATCGCCCTGCTCCTTTTTATTCAAAGGTCTGCTGGCAGATTACAATATTATAGGATGATTGTCAATAAAGAAAAAATATCTACAAAAGCAGATATTTTTTCTTTGGTTCCGGGACAGGACAGGGATTTTTTTCTATACAATCCTCGGGGACAGGGTTCGCCTGCAAGTCGCCTCGGCTTCCGCCTTGGCGCTCGCAGGCCGCCCCTCGCGATTCGGCTCGCCAAATAGCTCGCCGAATATCGCTGCGGTCTTCGAATCCCTGGCGCGAGCAAAAAAATTTGCTCGCTTCCCTTGGAACACGAAAAAAGAGTATTAGTTAATACTCTTTTTTCGTGTTCCGGGACAGGGATTCGAACCCCGATTAACGGCTTCAAAGGCCGCTGTCCTACCATTAGACGATCCCGGAATATGAAATTATAGTAGCATGTTTTTTTATTTTTTACAAGGGTATTGACAAAAATAATTCTTTTGATATATCATAACCATAGCTAAAGGAGAGAAAGATGCCCGAATCCGAATACAATGTTGTTTTTGTTTACACTGAAGACGCGGGAGGATACGAAGGTAATATGACTTGGACTACCTTTGACAGCAAAGAGGCGTTTGATGAGTGGTATACGGATGAGATTAAGCGTGAAAACAGAGTGGTCGAGGAAGGCGTCACGGAAGAGCGCGCTCTGGAGCTAGTCGCGCAAACTCCTGTGGCATGCAGGATTGCGGCTGCTGTGCAAGCGGCTACGGGCGACAATGGCGAAATAAATGAGTTTGCGCTTGAGATGGAATTGCAAAACGCGCATTTCTCAATCGCTTTTGACAAACAGCAACGGCAACAGAAAAAGTAAGTTTCTACCAATCCGCACGGTTCGCCCTGCGGTTTTTTTATACCCTGTTGCGCAGTTTTCTTATATTTTATAGAATGTAAATAACATATGCTAAACGGCAATGAATTTTAGCCGGGCTTGACGCCTAATGAACACCCCATTGCGCTTATTCTTATTTTGTGCTATTATAAAGGCAATAGACAAATAGATCAAAATTTTTAAAATTAACCAGAGAACAACTATGCAACCTGGAAATACCCCGGCGGTGCAAGCATATTGCGTAAAATGCAAGGACAAACGCGACATGCAGGAAGCCAAGGAAGTGACTATGAAGGGCAAGGGCGGCAAGACCCGGTTGGCCATGAAGGGCGTTTGCCCGAAATGCGGCACGACCATGTTCCGTATCATGGGTGCCAAAAAGGCCGCATAATAGGCCAAATTTCATCTGTTCGCGTTAAAGCGCGGGCAAATCAAAAATTCCGCTTTTCGGCGGAGTTTTTGATTATTGACGGTTGTTCCGGTAGCTACTATAATTATGTGATATGAACTTTAAGTTGAAATCAAAATTTCGCCCCGCCGGCGATCAGCCGCAAGCCATTGAAGCTTTGATTAGGGGTGTGGATAAGGGCAACCGCATGCAAACGCTTCTGGGTGTAACCGGTTCGGGCAAGACTTTTACCGTGGCCAATGTGATAGCCAAAATCAACCGGCCCGCTCTTGTCATTGCCCACAACAAAACTTTGGCGGCCCAGCTTTGCCAGGAGTTCCGTGAATTTTTTCCTGACGCGGCTGTGCATTATTTTGTTTCTTATTATGACTATTACCAGCCCGAAGCGTACTTGCCCGGAAGCGACACATATATAGATAAGGAAGCCATGATCAACGACGAGATTGACCGTTTGCGCCACGCCGCCACCCAAGCGCTCCTCACGCGCCGCGACGTAATTATAGTAGCATCGGTTTCTTGCATTTACGGTTTGGGCGAGCCGGAAACATACGAAGCGATAAATTTGCATTTGAAAAAAGGCGGAGAATTTCTACGCCGGGAAATTTTAACCCGGCTTACGGAGATGCAATTCAACCGCACTAACACGGATTTGAAAAGAGGGGACTTTCGTTTGCGCGGCGATATTTTGGAAATCATGCCCGTGAATGAAGAAATCATTTATCGCTTAGAAATCGACGATGGTAAAATTTCAGAAATCGTTTTGATTGATCCAGTATCTCGCAACATTAAGTCGTACGAAACTGACGCCTGGATTTTTCCGGCTAAGCATTTTATTACTTTGGGCCCGGAGCGCGAACGGGCTATTCGCGCTATTCAAAAAGAATTGGACGAGCGCCTCCAATTTTTTGAAACCAATGGAAAATTTTTGGAAGCCGAACGCTTGGCGCGGCGCACAAAATATGATTTGGAAATGATCCGCGAAATGGGCTATTGCCACGGCATTGAAAATTATTCGCGCCATTTGTCCGGCCGTAAAACTGGCGAATCGCCGTCCACGCTGCTGGATTATTTCCCAGAAGGATTTTTAACCGTGATTGATGAATCGCACGTGACCGTTCCGCAGATCGGCGGGATGTATGAAGGCGACGCGTCGCGCAAACGCGCTTTGATTGAATATGGCTTTCGCCTGCCGTCAGCCGCGGACAACCGCCCGTTAAAATTTTCTGAATTTGAGAAAAAAATCGGGCAGGCCCGCCTTGACTCGCTCGCCTCGTCTCCGACGATTCGGAGCGGGCGTCAGGCGAGGCAGGTTATTTTCACTTCTGCTACGCCGGCTGATTATGAAAAGAAAAACAGCGCGCAAACCGTTCTGCAAGTTATCCGCCCCACCGGCCTGGTCGATCCAAAAATAACCGTTTTGCCAATAACGGAAACCGCAAAAAATCCGTCGCAAGTTGATGATTTGATTGCCCGCGTCAAAGAAAAGACCGCCAAAAATGAACGCGTCCTTGTGACCACGCTCACCAAAAAAATGGCCGAAGATTTAACTGACTATTTGAAAGATGAAAATATCAAGGTGAACTATATTCATAGCGATATTAAAGCGTTGGATCGCATCAAAATTTTAACGGAATTTCGCCGCGGAAAATTTGATTGTTTGGTGGGGGTAAATCTTTTGCGCGAAGGGCTGGATTTGCCGGAAGTGACTATGGTCGCGATACTGGATGCGGACAAAGAAGGGTTTTTGCGCTCTGAGACTTCGCTCATCCAAACTATCGGCCGCGCCGCCCGCAATGTGTTTGGCGAAGTTGTTTTGTACGCCGACAATATTACCGGTTCAATGAAGCGGGCGATTGGCGAAACGGAACGCCGCCGCGTTTTGCAATTGGCTTATAATAAAAAACACAACATCACTCCGCAAACGATTATTAAAAAAATTAAAGACATTCTGCCTGCCCTTCGTAGCTCGCAGAGCGAAGAATGGGCCGGAAAGATATTGGCGCTGGACTCCGCCCCATTCTTCGCTAAAGCTACGAATGGCAGGCCGCAAAAAGGCCGCCGCGTGGCTGATATTATCAAAGAAAAAGAAATGCAGATGAAAGAATCGGCGCGCGCTTTGGACTTTGAAACCGCGGCTATTTTGCGGGATGAAATTAAATTTTTAAAAAAAAGAAGTAAAAAATAAATTTTACAATATGACAAAAGTACTACGATCGTAGTACTTTTGTCATATTCTTTAAATAAGAAAAATAGTAAAAAAATTGCCCCATCATTTAAGATGGGGCGTGCCTCGAGGTGTCGAGGGCTTGGTGGGTGGAAAAGAGCGGGGGGGCTAGGGGCGCTCGCCGCGGGAGCACTCGGCCGCGGACAGGGCGGCGAGCTCGTCTGACGAGATCTCCTCACCGGTTCCGCTGTTCAGCCCTTGCCGGTGGAGCGTTCGCTCCACCACGGCTCCTTGGGCGAACCAGGCCTCGTCGCGAGCACTGAAGACCATCTCGGTCTCGTCGACGACGGTGATCTCGGGCGCCAGCAGAGCGCTCGCGATCGCCTCGTCTGCCATGGCGCGAAACTCGGCCGCTTCGCGACCAACCAAACATCGGTACTCTCTCATGGGGTCTCCTCGTTGATGGGTCGGGAATAGATGTAGACCGGCGCCGAGGTCGGCACGGTCCAACAGGAACAGCGGTTGTCAGAGCTGACGCGCTTGCGCGGCGCCAGCTTCGGCGGAA
>CAZFZQ010000051.1:0-1525 GCA_964522845.1 uncultured Gammaproteobacteria bacterium
CAGAATTTCTTCTGCCTGGATTGGAAGGAACTGCGAGGAATGACTACCCCATCGAACCAACATTAATGCAGACGGGCAGGCGAACCGAGCAACTGATGCGGATACCCTGTCCGATTTTCTCGGACAGCACCTCGATCACCCACTCCTCGATGTTCTGCCGCTGCTCGGGGCTGACGCAACCCGAACGTGGCTCCATCTCGACCGACACCGACCGATGATGCACATGCACGTTCACGGAAGCGCTGAACCGGATTCCGAGCTCTTTGCTCAGCTCATTCGCGAGCCGGTCGCACTCTTTCCGAAGCTCGGACTCGGCCCCGAGACGCATCTTGACAATCGCAAGCTCCGCGTCCATGATGTCTTTCAGAATCGACAACATCTTCTCTCTCCTTTTAATGAACTTCCTCATTCAACTCCAGACAATTCTGAAGGTGAAAGTTGGATTGGCGAGCCATAATGTCTATGGCTCGCCGGAGAAACTACGGGAGAATCCTGATAATCAGGTGGGGGACGGCGATGGGTTGGTCCTTCACGAGGCACGGGAGGATCTTAATCTTGTTGGCCGCGGCATCCGGGAAGATCACCCGGAGAAGCTCGAAGAGCTCGGCCATGGTCGGCGCCCCATCAGCGTTGTTCACCTCGATCAGCGCCCCATCCTTGCCGTCTTTCTTCAAGGTGAGCATCACCTTGTTCTTCGACCCCTCGAGCATTACGGCGTTACCGTCCAGCATCATGAAAGTTGCCATCTTCTCTCTCCTTGTTTTGGATTTAATGTACGTTTCATTCTTTTAAAGCATTATAGCACGTTTAAAGTATTTTGTCAAGTGTTTTCGACATATTTTATCTAAATTAAGCTAAAATTAAACCTAAAATTGCCTTATTTTTGCTAATTTACTTGACAAATTAAAACATTTATGTTATACTTAAAATGTAGTCGGAAATTATCGACATTTTATTATGGATATCAAAAATGCCTTATATCAGCTGGGCCTAAAAGGCCGGGAGACCGACGTCTATCTCGCCTCTTTGGAGCTGGGCGCCGGCTCCGTAAGCCAACTGGCAAAAAAAGCCGGCCTAAAAAGAACAACAGTTTATGATATTCTGGAGGGCCTGATACAAAAGGGCTTGGTTATTCAAACCAAAAAAGGAAAAAAGCATCTTTTTTACGCCGAGGAACCACAATTTTTAGAAAAGCTCATAGAAAGCAAAAAAGCTGTTTTTAAAGATATCTTGCCGTTTTTGGAGTCAATCCACAATACAGCCGGAACAAAACCAAAAATAAGATATTATGAAGGGAAAGAGGGGCTTAAAGAAATTTACCGCGATACGCTGGATTATTCCGGCGAGCTTCTGGCCTTTGTTACCGAAAAAGTTTTGGACTACCTTGGCAAAGATTTTGCCGACGAATATATTAAAAAAAGAAAAAAATCCAAAATTACCGTGCGCGCCATCGGACCGGATACGGACGATGTGATAAAATATAAAAAAAACGATCGCATAGAGATGAGGCAGACGCGCCTTGTGC
>CAZFZQ010000051.1:1535-6209 GCA_964522845.1 uncultured Gammaproteobacteria bacterium
CAAAAGAAAAGTTCCCCTTCTCCATAGAAATGAATATCTATGGAAATAAAATATTTTTTGTTTCATTTAAAGAGCAGATGGGTGTCATAATAGAAAGTTCAGAAATAACAAAAAATATGAAGTTTCTATTTGAGCTGGCATGGACCGGAGCAAAAAATATTTAATCCAATAAAAAAGACGGAATTTTTTCCGTCTTTTTTATTGGAGCGGGTAGCGGATCGCCTACAAGTTACCTCGGCTTCCGCCTCGGTACTCGCAGGCCGCCCCTCGCGGCGCTCCTCGCCGGATAACTCGTCGCGCACCGCTGCGGTCTTCGATTCCCGCCCGCGAGCAAAGCAGTTTGCTCGCTTACCATCGCTAATTTAAAAACACCTTCAAAAGGTGTTTTTAAATTAGCGGGTAGCGGGAATCGAACCCGCATTATCTGATTGGCAACCAGATGTAATAACCATTATACGATACCCGCGCATCATTTAATATATATCACATTATTTATATTTTTGCAATAGTAATATACAATATAGCCATATGACCAATCCGGAAATCGCCAAAATCTTATACGAGATATCACAAATCCTGGAAATTCAGGATGTGCCTTTTAAACCCCGCGCGTATGAAAAAGCGGCTATGAATATAGAGACGCTGGACCAAGACGCGGCGGAAATATATAAAAAAGGCGGAATAAAAGCGCTGGAAAATATTCCAGGCGTGGGCGTTTCCATTGCGGAAAAAATTGAAGAACTTATCAAAACCGGCCGGCTTAAATATTATCAAGAACTCAAGAAAAAATTTCCCGTGGAATTATCAGAAATGTCTGCCATCGAAGGATTGGGACCGAAGATGATTGCCAAACTTTATAAAGAATTGGGCATTAAAAATCTAAAAACTTTGGAAGCCGCGGCCCGTGCCGGAAAAATCAGAAAGCTCCCACATTTCGGCGAACAAAGCGAAAAAAAAATATTGGCGGGAATTGAATTTTTAAAAAAATCCGGCGGGCGGATGCTGCTCTCCGAGGCATTGCCCTTGGCAGAAAAAATAACGGCCGAACTCCGCAAAATTAAGGGCGTGAAAAAAGTCGTCTACGCCGGCTCGCTTCGCCGGATGCAAGAAACAATCGGCGACATTGATATGGTTGCCGTAACCGATAATCCAAAGTTAATAATGGATACTTTTGTCCGCTTGCCTGAAGTGGAAGCTCTCCATTCAAAAGGCGACACCATGACCTCCGTACGCTTGAAAAACGGCCGCGACGCCGATTTGCGCGTTCTGCCGCCCCATTCCTTCGGCGCGGCTCTGCAATATTTTACCGGCGACAAACAGCATAATATTGAGGTGCGAAAAATCGCTATCAAAAAGGGTTATAAATTAAATGAATACGGCCTCTGGCGCGGCAACCCCACTTCGCCAAGGCTCCGCGGGGCGGGACGAAATATCGCGGCCGAAACCGAAGAAGAAATTTATAAAAATCTTGGAATGGCAACTCCCCCGCCGGAACTTCGCACCGCCTCCGGTGAAATACAAGTTGCCCGCTTCGACTCGCGCCAATCGAGGCGAGCGCAAAAAAACAAACTCCCCCGCCTCGTCGGCTACAACGACATAAAAGGCGATCTGCAAATGCACACCAATTGGACTGATGGCGGCGCCACCATGGAACAGATGGCCGAAGCGGCAAAAAAAATGGGTTACCAATACATCGCTTTTACCGACCACACCAAAGCCTTGGCGATGACGGGAGGGTTAAACGAAGCCGATCTTGCCCGCCAAAGCAAAGCAATAGATAAACTGAATAAAAAATATAAAAATTTTAAAATTTTAAAAAGCGCGGAAATAAATATCTTGAAAGACGGAAGTTTGGACATTAACAACGAAGCGCTAAAAAAATTAGACATTGTTTCCGCGGCCGTGCACACCAACTTTCATATGTCGCGCGAAGAGATGATGGCGCGCATCATAAAAGCCATGCAAAATCCGCATTTGAATATTTTAATCCACCCCACCGGCCGCATCATCAATCGCCGCGAAGGCTACCAAATAGATATTGATGAAATAATAAAAGCCGCCAAAAAATACGGCGTGGCCCTGGAAATTGACGCCTACCCAAACCGCTTGGATTTAAAAGACGAATACATCCGCAAAGCCGTGCAAGCCGGCGTAAAGCTCGTCATCGACACCGACTCCCACGCGCCCGAACATTTGCAATTCATGAAATACGGCATTGCCCAAGCCCGCCGCGGCTGGGCCGAAAAATCCGATATTCTAAACACCCTTCCGGCCGAAAAACTTTTGAAAGCATTAAAAGATTTGAAAAAATCCGCCCATTGACAGGCGGACTTTTTTATTATAATATAGGTTATTACCATCGCACCTTGAAAAGGAGATTACCCATGAATATATTAAACGACAAACGCGAAAAATTTGAACGCATTATTAAAAAGGCGGCGCGCATCGCTATTTTAGGTTCACATCAAGACCCTGATTGGTATGCGATCGCGATGATAATGTTAAAAATCGTCAATTTCTACGGAAAGTTCGCCGATGTATTCAGCTCCGGAGTGCCGGGCAGAAGACAAAATACGGCCATTATCAACACATTCCAGCTTAACTTTTTGCCTATCACGCAATTCGTCGCGCGGCGTAAAGATTATGACTGTGTCATTCTGGTTGATAGCCATTCTTTAGAAGATGAGCGGTTCGGCATCAAAATCGACGGCCGGCCGGATGTCATTGTTGACCATCATGAACATCCGGCTGATATTGTTGAAGATGAAAATTCCGTCTATATCTTTCAGCAAAGTGGCGCCTGTGCTTCGCTTGGCGCAAGCATGCTCTTTGAATGTGGCATACAGCTTGCCAGAAATGATGCAAACGATCAGGACTTGGCCACATTGTGCCTGGTAGGAGTCTTGGCCGATACATATAATTTGACTTCGCTTTATGTTACTGACCTTGATCGCGAAATGTTCGCGGCTATGGGCAAGTATGCCGACCAGAAAAAAATCAACGAAGTATTCCTTTCCAGTTACGAAAAAGAATATTTTGATTTTCTGCACCTGGCGACTAACCCTGCAAGCCGCAAGCAAAGCGGCACAACCCTCATCACTTGCCTGGGATACATTTTGCCCAGCGTGGAAAACTATGAACATTACATGGTTGATATCGCCGACATGTTCATTAAAACAGAGGCGGTGCAACTCGTCCTGGTTTGGGCAATTGTCGGCAATAAACTGATTATCAAAATCCGCAACACCAATCTGAGAAAAAAATTACAGGACGAAATCATTGACCGCCACTTTCCAAAAGAAGGTGGATCCAAACACAATTCTTCCGGCGGCATTACTCATGATTTGAGACAAGGCGGAGAAACTCCGGACAAAGATTCTCTCGTCAAGGCCTGGAATGAAAATTTGGAAAAAAGGTACCTCCGCTAATTAATATCCCCCATCCCGCCACCGCGGGATTTTTTATTGACAAAAGCTGTTTTTTTTACTAATATAAAAACAATGCCGCCGTGGCGAAATGGTATACGCAAAAGACTTAAAATCTTTCGTCCGCAAGGACATGTCGGTTCGAGTCCGACCGGCGGCAAATTTAGAACCCCGTATCGCGGGGTTTTAAATTTGCCAAAGGGAGGACTCAAACAAAAGGAAATTTTATTTCTCCCCTCTTGCTTGTCCCGCGGAGCCGCCTCGGCGAAGTGGGGTAATCAAGGGGGGAGTTAGAGGGGGGATTATTTTTAAAGAGTAAAATCCCCCACCTAACCTCCCCCTTGGATTACCAAGAGGGAGGAAGTAAAACAACATTTTTATTTGACTCGCCCTCCCTCGCCAGCTAAACTGAAAGTATATGGAATCTCCTGAAAAATCAGACAAAATCACCGCTCCCGAGCTTCAAATAGAAGAAACAGCTTTTGACTTATCGCTCCGGCCAAAAAAATTGGCTGATTTTATCGGACAGGAAAGAACTAAAGAACATTTGTCCATCTTTTTGGAAGCAGCCAAACGGCGCAATGAGCCGCCGGAACACATTCTTTTCTACGGCAATCCCGGCCTTGGCAAAACTACCTTGGCGCACATCGTGGCCAATGAAATCGGCAGCGGCATCCGCATCGCGGCCGGCCCGACTTTGGAGCGCGTGGGCGACATAGCCGCCATCTTGACCAACATTGAACCGGGCGGCGTGCTTTTTATTGATGAAATTCACCGGTTGAATAAAACTATAGAAGAAGTCCTCTACTCGGCCATGGAAGAATACGCGCTTGATATAATTATAGGAAAGGGGCCGTCCGCCAAGACATTGCGCCTTGATCTGCCGAAATTCACCATGATCGGCGCAACCACCCGGCTCTCGCTTTTATCCGCGCCGCTCCGCGACCGCTTTGGCATGACCTATCACTTAAAATTTTACGAAAAACCGGACATCAAAAAAATCGTTACCCGCAGCGCCAAACTTTTAAATGTTTCATTGGATGAAGCGGCCTCCGACGCCCTTTCGGAACGGAGCCGCTTTACTCCCCGCGTGGCCAACCGCCTGTTAAAACGGGTGCGCGATTTTGCCGAAGTGAAAAACGACGGGCATATCACACCCGAAGTGACGGACGCGGCTTTTGATCACTTGGAAATTGACTGCCTAGGATTGGACACTGTTGATCGCGAACTTCTAAAAACCATAATTTAT
>CAZFZQ010000052.1:0-2963 GCA_964522845.1 uncultured Gammaproteobacteria bacterium
AGCATTTCCAAATAATCGCCCCACGGGTCTTTGGATTTTTCCATGACCAGGATGCGATAGGTCGGCTGTTTTTTCTTGCCGAAACGGGAAAGTTTTATGGTTAACATGAGTTGGTTGATTAGTTTATTAGTTGATTAGTTTATTAGTTAAACTAACCGAGCGCGAATGACTGATTTCATATTAGCAGAAAATAAAAAAAGCGTCAAGCGTTAGCGATTAACCAGCACTTCGGCTTCCTCCAATTTTAAAGACAAAAGTTTTGAAACGCCGTCGTCGCCCATGGAAACGCCATAGAGAACGTCGGATGTGTTCATGGTCGCGCGGTTATGAGTAATCAAAATAAATTGTGTTTTGTGGGCGAGCATTTTTATAATTTCCGCGAAACGGATGGAATTGGATTCGTCCAGTGCCGCGTCTACTTCGTCCAAGACCACGAAAGGGGAGGGATTGTTGGCGATAATGGCGCAAATCAAAGCGATGGAGGTGAGGGCGCGCTCGCCGCCGGAGAGCATATTTACGGCTTTTACTTTTTTGCCCGGCGGGTTGGCGATGATTTCTATGCCGCGAGTGTCGTCGATGGTTTCTTCCAAATCTTCTTCCGTCTCTTCCTCCGTTTTTTCAGCGTTATTTATTGTTTCCATGTTTTCTTGTTTTTTTGTTTCTATTTCCGTGATTTCCAAATGCGCCTTTCCTCCGTCAAAAAGCACGCTGAAAAATTTTCCGAACTCGGCATTGATTTTTTTGAAAGCCGTATCAAACTGTTCTCCGATTTGCCCGTCAATTTCTAAAATTAACTGCCTTAATTGCACCATGGCATTTGCCAAGTCCGTGCTCTGTCCTTCTAAAAAATCATAACGTTCTTTTGTTTCCTTGTATTCTTTTAACGTTTCCGGATCAATGCCCCCGATTAGTTCCAGCTGATAGCGGAGCTGTTGCATTTCGCCTTCCATGGCGGACGGCTCAATAGTTTCGGGCGGCGGAGTGGAGAGAACCGTTTCTTTCCGTTCTTTGAGGTGTGTTTCCATTTCCATTTCCAATGATTCTTTTTTTGTTTCAATTCTTGCCAGTTCTATTTTTAAATCGTTGGTTTCGTGCAGGGCGGAATTTTTTTCTTCCACTTTGTCGCGCCAGTTTTTTTGCACGGCAAAAAATTCCGTTTGATCGCTTTTTTCCTTTTCGTTCAATTTGCCCATGGCTGTTTGCAGGGCGCGGACTTCTTCGTCAATTTCTTTTATGTTTTTGGCCGCCTCTTCTACGGCCTTTTCCAGTTCCGCGGGAATTTTTATGGAGCTTACGGGATTCTTTATCCGCTTGCTCAAATCATTGATGGAGGCTAATAATTTTTCCAGATATTTTTTAAGTGCTTTCCAATCCGTATCTTCACCAATGCTCGAGACCACGCTTTCATAATCGGAAATCAATTTATCAAGCTCTGACGCGATGACGCTTCCTGGCAAATCTTTTTTTGCGGTTTGCGCTTGGAAGCGGAAGGCGGCTATTTTTTCTCTGGAAGAAAATTCTTTTTCCCGCAAAGTGTTTTTGCGGTTTATAAGTTCGGTATATTTTGTCTGCAGGGCGAGAAGTTCTGATGAGGCCGTGTTTTTTGTTTCTTTTTGTTCAAACTTTTTTTGCAAATCGGCGATTTCTTTGTTCAGAGCTGAAAGTTTTGTTTCCAGTCCCGCGATTTTTTCTTTTTGCGCCAAATAATCCTTTTGCAGGCGGTGCCAAAGCGTTCCGTAATAAGAATGTTCCAAAGAATGCAGGCGGCTTTTCAATTCATCAAATTGTTCCAGCTTATTTACGTGGCGCGAGAGAGTGCGCAACCGCGGCCGCACTTCGTTTAGGAGCACTTCCACCTGCCGGAGATTTTCTTCGGTTAATTTTAATTTGTTAACCGATGCCTGCCGTTTCATTTGAAATTGTTTAACGCCCGCGGCTTCGTCAAAAAAATCCTTGCGCTCGCGGGGGGATTGCGCCAAAACCGCGTCCACCATTCCTTGGCCGATGACGCTGTACGCCCGCTGACCGAAATTGGCTTGCGCTAATAATAGAAGGATATCCTGCAAGCGAGCTTTGTTTTTATTTAAAAAATATTCGTTTTCGCCGTTTTGGTAAAGCCGGCGGCCGATGGCAAGTTCGGTATAATCGATGGGCGCTTTTTTATCGGAATTGTCCAAGTGGAGGATGACTTCGGCAAAGCCCGAGCGCGCCCGTTTTTCCGAGCCGGAAAAAATAACGTCTGTGCTTTTTTTGCCGCGCAAAAGTTTTAGCGATTGCTCGCCCAAAACCCAGCGGATGGAATCCGCCATGCAAGATTTGCCCGAACCGTTGGGGCCGACGATGGCTGTGATGCTTTGGCCTTTTTCCGGATTTGGGTATTCTAAAACCGCCTTATTGGCGAATGATTTGAAACCCTGGATTTCTAAACGTTGTAAGTACATATAATAATTGATAGCTACTATATATGGTAGTAAATTAAGCGGGGATTGACAAGAATCAGAGTTTATGATAGTGTTGTGTCAATTAGAAAGGAGATAGCAAATGCCGAAAGCCAAGAAGGCAAAAGAATTGAAGCTCTTTGTGTATCATGTCTGGCAAACCAATGGATATGAGGATACCCATTTGGTTTTTGCTATGGATGAGGAAGAGGCTGATCAGCTTTTTCTATCCGGATTTAAGAAAATGTGGCGCTCCGGCGGCAATTTGACTCGCCTTGCAACGCTCAGAACGGTATGTCGTGACATTTCGAGAACAGAAATTGCTGTCAAAAAAGATTTCTATACTCCGCGCCATGGCAGCACTTCGGCCGGTTTCAGTTTTGACGAGCCGATCTTTGATTGAGCTCTAACGCCTCAGAGGAGGCGTTTTTTTATTTAATGATTGACAGCCGGCACTCCTTACGGTATTGTATTCTGTTGTCCGGCTAAGAAGCTAACGAAGCTAAAAGCTAATGAAGCTACACT
>CAZFZQ010000052.1:2973-5679 GCA_964522845.1 uncultured Gammaproteobacteria bacterium
AGCCCGCTTGCAGAGTTTTGCCGCCTTTGCCCATTCATAATCCTTCTCCCGTTCCTTTGCCTTACTAAGAATTTCTTCTACTTTTTCTCTCCGAGACATAACAACTAACCAGTAAATCCTTATTATAATCATTCTAAAAGCTAATGAAGCTAACCTATGTTTTTACAGTTTAACCAATTGGACCAGGCGATTTTGGAAGCGGAGAAGATTCTTTTTGTTTCTCATCGCGTGCCGGATACGGATACGGTGGGAAGCGCGTTGGCACTTGGTGTTTACGCGGATAATTTAGGTAAAAAAATAAGTTATTTTTGCGTTAACAAGATTCCGTCAAACTTTTATTTTTTAAAAAATTGCCAATTATTTACTGATGACGCGGCGGTGTTCCGAGATGAATATGATTTGATTATTTTTATGGATTGCAGCGAACTGCACCGCGCCGGCGTGCCGGATATTTTAAGTAACAAAAAACAAACGTGGATTTCCATTGATCACCATCTGTTCAAAGAGCAGGTTGGCGATTTTGAAATCAGGGATGACCGCGCCGCGGCCAATTGCGAAATTATTTATAAGTTTTTTAAGCATAAAAATTTTATTATCGCGCCCCAAGTGGCGACCATGCTGCTCTCGGGTCTTTTGCTTGATACCGGATGCCTGTCTAATGCCGCGACAAGGAGCGATACTGTAATAATGGCAAGCGAGCTATGTTCTTTGGGCGCGGACTTCAAGGTCATTTTCCAATCTTTTTATTTGAATAAAAATCTCGGCATTTTGAAATTTTGGGGCGCCGCGCTGGAGCGGTTGAAATATGACGAGGCATCAGGCCTTGCCACCACCGCGCTTTTTGCGGACGATATGGCGGATATTGCCGAGCCGGAAGAAGCGGCGGGTGGGCTTTCCAATTTTTTAAACGCGGTTTTGAATTATGACGCGGTGATGGTGCTTCGCGAAAGTCCGCAAGGCGTGAGAGGCAGTGTGCGGTCGGCGGGCAATGTGAGCGCGTCAGATATTGCGGCTCGCTATGGCGGGGGAGGCCATGAAAAGGCGGCGGGGTTCACTTGCGAGGGAAAAATAGTGGAGAGGGAAAATGGGTGGGGGGTGGAAGGAGCTTGAAAAATTTGATATTTCGTAGTATTATTAAAATAAGTAAGTACAATTTTTATGGAGTTAAAAGAACCAAAAGACCAATATCTCATTCCCACGGTAATCGAAAAGACCGCCAATGGCGAGCGGGCTTATGATATTTATTCCCGTCTTTTGAAAGACCGGATAATTTTTTTGGGAAGCCAGGTTGATGACGGCGCGGCGAACACAATTATTGCTCAGATGCTTTTTTTGGAAAGCCAGGACAAGAACGCGGATATAAAATTATACATCAATAGCCCGGGCGGGTCGGTCACGGCCGGCATGGCAATTTATGACACCATGCAATATATCGGCCCGGATGTTTCCACGATTTGCGTGGGGCTCGCGGCTTCCATGGCTTCATTTCTTTTAGCTTCCGGCGCCAAAGGCAAACGGCTGGTTTTGCCAAATTCCGAAGTGATGATTCACCAAGTAATGGGCGGAGTGGAAGGCCAGGCTACGGATATAAAAATCCGCGCCGAACGCATTTTGAAGATAAAGGATAATTTGAACAAACTATTGTCCAAACATACCGGCCAAACATTGAAAAAAGTTGAGGCCGATACGGAGCGAGATTATTTTATGAGCGCTGAAGAAGCCGTGGCCTACGGCATTGCGGATAAGGTAATAAAAAAAGCATAGAAGAAAAAACATAAAAATATTATTATAAAATCCGGCGCTGTTGCATCGGATTTTATATTGAACACAATATTTGTTCATGCTATTGACAAGCTTCGCATTCTTTGATAAGGTGTTTTTTAGTTAATGCATCCAAATAGTTGCGTCCACGACAAGCATGGGGGCTAGTTGGAGGTAGGATCCGGCTTCGGCTAGACCTCGCCTTTGACTAGTCTTCTTGGGCGCAACTATTTGGGTGTACCGCGCTGACGCTCCCTACGGGGCGTTTTTTGTTTGCCCGGGAGTTGACGTTGCGCCCACGAGCCAGACCTCGGCCCAGGGGCGATAATGGCTGGAAAATGTTTTTGATACTTCACCGCGGCCGTCAGGATATTTTACCGTGTATTTGAAGTAGGCATCCGCGCCTTTGTGGGCGGTTTCAATTTTTTTCTTTTCGCCCGGAACAAGGTTGCCTGTTTCAATGTATCGTATCGGCGGCGGCGCGGTGATGTTATAAACCACGGGGTTGGTGCGCGCGACCTCCCTGCCGTCGCTTGTTCCCCAAAATTCAAAAGCCACGGTCATGCCTTGCACCTTTGCCTGCACCAAAATAAATCCCGGTGTGTCATTTATGAATTTGAAATCAGGGGATGGAGAATAAATTGTCGCGTCCGTGCCGGCCGGTTCGTAATAAGTCACGCGATAAGAGTGTGCCCGGCGTTCCGCAATCGGCAAGCCGGCGGCAAGCGCGGCGCGAAAAAGCGTGGTTCCGATTTGGCATAAACCGCCGCCGAATTCCGGCGTTGTTTTGTCTTCTTTGATAACTAATTCTCTTTTAAATCCCGCTTCTTCATCAACCGGGCCGATGGCTTTTAGAGTGGAAAATTCTTCGCCCGGCTTCAAGAGCAGGCCATTGATTTTTCTCGCGCCGGTATTGATATTATGGATTCTATTCGGCGGACTGCC
>CAZFZQ010000053.1:0-5410 GCA_964522845.1 uncultured Gammaproteobacteria bacterium
ATTTAATGTTATCAACTCCGAAATTGAAAGGTTTTAAGAGCCAGCACGCCAAAGACCAAATTATTAGTTTGGAAAAATTGAATAAATGTTTTACTGATGGCGACGCGGTAAATCCGAAAATTTTGATATCAAAAAAACTTATCAAAACATTGGAAATTGCCGTAAAAATAATCGGCAATAACAAACTTGAAAAAAAGTTTTCTATTTCCGGATGCAAGCTGTCTTCCGGCGCCAAAGCGGCGATTGAAGCGGCGGGGGGAAAGGTAGAATAGCTTCTTAGGAGAGTAGCTTTTTAGCTTCTTAGAAAAAGACAGACGCAGAAAGTGTTTCCTAACTAATAAGCTAAAAAGCTAATAAGCTAAAAACTAACTTATGTGGGATAAAATTTCCAAAATTTGGAAAGACCAGGAGTTGCGGAACAGAATTCTTTTTGTCCTGGGGCTTTTGGTTATTTTCCGTTTTGCGGCGCATATTCCCATTCCCGGCATTGACGCGGAAAATTTAAAAAGATTTTTCAGCTCTAACCAGCTCTTGGGCCTAATGAGTGTTTTTTCCGGCGGATCTCTCAGCCAATTTTCCATTATCAGTTTGGGCGTGGGCCCTTATATCACGGCTTCCATTATTTTTCAGCTTTTGGCCATGATTATCCCCAAGCTGGAAGCCATGAATAAAGAAGAAGGCGGCCGTCAAAAAATAAATCAATATACCCGCCTTTTGACTGTGCCTTTGGCTTTGCTCCAGGCGTACAGCATGATTACTCTTTTATCCCGCTCGGGACAACAGATTATTTTAAATCTTTCAGCGTTTAATGTCGTGGCTATGATTATCACTATGACTGCCGGAACGATTTTTATGATGTGGCTGGGAGAATTGATCTCGGAAAAGAAAGTCGGAAATGGCGTTTCGCTTTTGATTTTCGCGGGCATCGTAGACAGAATTCCCTCCATCATCCAGCAGGTTGCGCTAACTTATGACCGCGCGCAAGTTATAAATCTCGTAGCTTTTTCCGTGATCGCGCTTTTGACCATCGCCGGCGTGGTGGCCATGAATGAAGCGAAAAGAAATGTTCCGATTTCTTACGCCAAACGGGTGCGCGGCATGAAAATGTACGGCGGCGCGGAAACGCATTTGCCGCTTCGCGTGAACATCGCCGGCGTCATCCCGATTATCTTCGCGATTTCCATTATTTTATTTCCTCCGATGATCGCCCAATTTTTTACGGGCGCGAAGTCCGCCTGGATTGCCAACGCGGCTAACTTTGTCATCGTGGCTTTTGGGAACCAATTATTTTACGGCATTTTATATTTTGCCATGGTTGTGGCTTTCACTTATTTTTACACCTCGGTTATTTTTCATCCGACGCAGATTGCGGAAAATTTGCAAAAAAACGGCGGGTTTGTTCCGGGCATCAGGCCGGGCGCGCACACAGCCGATTATTTAAAATATGTAACCAACCGCATTATTTTCGCGGGCGCGCTTTTTTTGGGCGTGCTGGCGATTTTGCCGCTTTTGCTCCAGCAATTTACCGGACTAGAATCTCTCGTCATCGGCGGCACGTCGCTTCTCATCGTGGTTTCGGTTGTCATTGAAACCGTGAAACAAATTGAATCCCAGATGCTCGCGAGAGAGTACGAGAAATACTAAAGCAGCTTGTAGGAAAGTAGCTTATTAGCTTCTTAGGAAAACACAGAAAGACGGAAGTACTCTATACTAATAAGCTAAAAAGCTAATCGGCTAAAAAGCTATGAATATTATTTTCCTCGGTCCCCAGACCTCGGGCAAGGGGACGCAGGCGAGTTTGCTCGCAAAACAATTAGGCCTCACGGTACTAACTACCGGCAACATATTAAGAGGAAAGAAAGCGTCCGGCGATGAAGAAGGTTTGCTCATCGCTTCTTTTATTGATAAAGGAAAATTAGTCCCCGATGAATTGATTGACAGAATTGTGCGCGAGGAATTGCAAGTGGAAAAATATTCCGGCGGAGTTATTTTTGACGGTTATCCGCGCAATTTACATCAAGCGCAAGAATTGGAAAAAACTGTAAACATTGATAAAGTTATTTTTTTGGACGTGCCGGATGGCGTGGTGGTAAAGAGGATGTCCGCGCGCCGCGTTTGCGAAAAATGCGGAGAAAATTTTAATTTGATTTCCAAACCGCCGAAAGTTTCCGGCGTGTGCGACCTTTGCGGCGGACGCTTAATTCAGCGCGAAGATGATACGGAACAATCCATTGCCGTTCGTCTGAATATCTACCATGATTTAACCGAGCCGTTGGTAAAACATTATGAATTGCGGGGCAAGCTTATCCGCATTGACGGAACGAAGGGGATAGAAGAAGTGCGGGGGGAAATTGCGAAGCAAGTAGTAAGTAGCAAGTAGTAAGTAGTATGGCAGAAAGTCCATTGCGAGGAGCGAAGCGACGAAATTTTTTCGCCGCTTGGCATCTCGCAACGGAGGAGATCGTGGCAAAGAAAGACGTTTGTGAATTTTTGTCCGGATTGGGTCTTCATGCCGAACAATGTGAATTAATTTGTGATTTGTTGCGGAACAAGGATCGTTCATTTTTTGTTGAGCAAGGACTTGCTTCCTTCGATCTCCACGTGATTATTGGGGAACGAGTAAGAGCCCTTTATGAAATCAAGAGAAAAAAGAAATAATACAGAGCTTCCAAAAAAGCTCTTTTTTTGTTAAGATAAGAACATATTGTCTTTTTCCCTCCTCTTGGTAATCCAAGGGGAGGGTGAGGGAGGGGATTTTTTGAATATCCCCCACCTAACCTCCCCCTTGAATACAAGGGGGAGGAATAATCAACTATGATACGACTGAAAGCCCCACAAGAAATAGATATTTTGGCGGAAGGCGGGAAGATTTTGAGCCAAATTTTAGCCAAGATTGCCAAAGCCGTAAAACCAGATGTCATAACGTCTGATTTGGAAAATATGGCGAGAGATCTCATCGCAAAAGCGGGCGGAAAGCCGGCGTTTTTAGGCTATCGTCCGCATGGCGGAAAAACGTATCCGGCCGCGCTGTGCGTTTCCATAAACGAAGCCATAGTGCATACGCCGGCGACTTTTCGGCGGAAAATTTTGTCTGGTGATGTGGTAAGTCTGGATTTGGGATTGTGGTATAAAAATCTTTGCACTGATATGGCTACGACGGTATTGGTTTCACCGGTTGATAAAAAAATTAAAGAGCTTGCGGTGATAACTAAAAAATCTCTTGAAGCTGCCACTAAAGAATGCAAAGTTGGCGCGCCGATTTCCGCGATTGGCAAAAAAATCCAAAGCGTTGTTGAGTTCGCCGGATTTAATGTTATTCGGGATTTGGTTGGCCATGGCGTGGGGCATGACGTGCACGAAGATCCTATGGTGCCGAACTATTATGATAAGGCGTTTGATAAAATAATTTTGAAAGAGGGGATGGTCATTGCGATTGAGCCCATGACGTCTTTAGGCGGTTTTGAAATAGAATTGGCGGAAGACGGTTTTACATACCGCACGGTTGACGGCAGTGTGTCCGCGCATTTTGAAGCAACGGTGGCGATAACTAAAAAAGGCCCAAAAATTTTAACTCCGATCGTATGAATTTATTAGGTATAGATTTCGGAACAAAAAATATCGGGCTCGCGATAAATAATGGCACGGAAATTGCTTTTCCCTTTCGCGCGGTACAAAATTCCGGCGATGTTTTTAATGAAATAAAAGATGTTTGTGACGAGGAAATGATTGATAAAATAATTTTGGGAAAGCCCACAAAAATGAATCAAAAAAATAGCCTCTCCCCCTTTCCAAGGGGGAGGGAGGAGGGGGTTCTGGCGGGTCAAGTGAAGGATTTTGGCAAGGCGCTAAAAGAGGCAACCGGCAAACCCGTAGTTTTTGAAGATGAAATTTTATCATCCGCGCAGGCTGAAAAAATGATGGCGGATTACGGCGGAAAATATGAAAAAGACGCGGTAGAGGCGGCGGTTATTTTACAATCGCATATAGATAAGGAAAATTATGCCCAGTAAGACCAACTTTGACCTTCGTTATGCCAAAGGCATAACGGGAAAAATTGAACTTAGTTTTGCGGGGTAAAACAATAATTAGATAACTTTGAATATTAGTTGAGGAGATTAAGTTAATTATTTTCAAAGTTGTCTTACTGGGTATGCAGAAAACTAACGCTTTTGTTTTGCGCCGGCAAGATTTCCGCGAATATGACCGGATTTATACGCTTTATTCCGACCAATACGGTAAAATATCTCTACTGGCGCGCGGGGCGCGGCGGATAAAGAGCAAGCTGGCGCCGCATCTGGAGGGATTAAATGAAGTGCGGCTGAATTTTGCCAAAGGAAAAATTTTTAATCATTTGTCCGGCGCGAATGTTATTTCTTTGAATAAAGGATTGCTTTGCGACAGCGAGAAAATCGCTTTTATTTCCGATTGTTTTCATCTTTTAGACCGCTTCATAAAACCGGAAGAAGGGGATGTGATGATTTATGATTTAATGAAAGAAGTTTTTGTAGCCGTCAGTAGTGTCATTGCGAGCCCTTCCGAGGGCGTGGCAATCCCATACCATTTTGGCGAGATTGCTTCGTCGATGACTCCTCGCAATGACAAATATAATAAAATCCGCGTTTACTTTTTTTGGCGTCTGGCGGATCTATTGGGTTACCGCCCCCAGCTTGACGAATGCGCGCTGTGCGGGAAAGCGGTCGGCTACGTTCCACCTCTTCCTCTGCCCCCTTTTAAGGGGGAAGTGCCCGAAGGGCGAAGGGGGATGGATGGCATAGAGAATCCGGACGACACCCCCTCTGCCTTGTGGGCATCTCCCCCTCTAAAGAGCGGGGAGAGGAAAAATTCAAAATTCAACATTACCGACAATATAATAATATGTAGCAAGTGCGTGGGCGACGGTATTTTTATCCAAGAAAATTCTCTGCAAAGTTTAAGAAAAATTTTTCAAGTGGGTCTCGCGGAATTTTTACAAACCGAATTAGATAATCAGCTTCTCGCCATCACGGAAAAGGCCAGGCAGATAAAATTAAGCGAACTGTGATTTTCTTCTGCGGTGTCATTCCCGCTCCGTATCAAAGTACGGGGCAAGTTCCGGCGGGAATCCAGTTTTTACAAAAATACTTCTCCTTGTTAGAATAATATTGTCTGGGGGTGGCATAGCGCGAAGTCGGATTTGCCAATCATGGCTTCCGGGGTGCAAATCCCCGCACCTCCAGCACAAATTTGACAATTTTTTATAATTCTGATATAGTGAAATCAAGATTGGCAAATCCGATTTTAGCGCTACGTTGAAGTCCCAAAGAGCCCGCAAGGGCTTTTTTGGTTGACAAAATTATCTAATTTTAGCTAAAAATTTAAATAATCAAGTTAACAATGCACCACTTTGTTAATTACTTCATTAGAAGATAAG
>CAZFZQ010000054.1:0-5328 GCA_964522845.1 uncultured Gammaproteobacteria bacterium
GGTATGAAATTTCTATTTGGCTCTACTATGAAATTATCATTTGGCTACGACAAGGGTTGCAAAAAAATTGCTGGAGCATTATAATATAAATAAGCCGTGCATCAGTTGTCACCAGCACAGCAAATTGCAAAAGATGGCGGAAATAAAAACATTGCTGGCGGAGGGGAAAAATTTGGCGCTGGTCTCGGACGCGGGTACGCCCGGTATTTCCGATCCGGGCGGGCTTTTGATTCAATACCTGAAAGAAAATTTGGCCGGTGTGGCGATTTCGCCCATTCCGGGGCCGTCGGCCGCGATCGCGGCGCTTTCCATTTCCGGCTTTCCCACGGATAAATTTTTATTTCTTGGTTTTCCTCCGCATAAAAAAGGCAGGCAAAAATATTGGCAAGAAGTTGCAGGCGCGGAGCACACGGTTGTTTTTTATGAATCAAAATATCGGGTCATAAAATCATTGCAAGAATTGCAAAAAGCAGCCCGCCTCGACTCGCAAAGGCGAGCCGACGCGAGGCGGGTTGGCGATCGCGAAATTGTTGTTTGCCGGGAGCTCACTAAAATGTTTGAAACAATTTACCGGGGAACGATTAATGAAGTGTTGGAAGAATTTAAAAAATCCACGCCAAGAGGGGAATATGTTATTGTCGTAAGAAGTTAGCGTTTAGCGCGTAGCGATTAGCGTTTAGTTTTTTTACTATACGCTAAACGCTAATAGCTAATCGCTTTAGTTATGGTTTTATATAATACTCTCACCCGCAAAAAAGAACAATTTAAGCCGATTAAAAGCCAGCAGGTTGGCCTCTACACTTGCGGGCTGACGGTCTACGATTACGCGCATATCGGCAATTTGCGGACTTTTATTTTTGAAGATATTTTGCGTCGCGCGCTTCAAAGCGAGGGATATGCCGTCCGGCATATTATGAACATCACGGATATTGATGATAAAACTATTGAAGCGTCCGCAAAAAAAAGAGAATCGTTGAAAGTATTTACTGCCCGTTATACGAATTTTTTTAAGACAGATATAAAAAAATTAAATATTTTACCGCCGAAAAAATTTGCTCTTGCCACGCAGTATATCAAAAAAATGATTTTCGCGGTGGAAATTTTAATAAAAAAAGGATTAGCTTATGAAAAAGACGGTTCGGTTTATTTTAAGATTTTGGCTTTTAAAAATTATGGTCGTCTTTCGGGGCTGGACAAGCGCGAATTGAAAATTGGAGCGACCGTAGAAAACCAAGATTATGATAAAGAAAATCCGGCTGATTTTGTTTTGTGGAAGGCCTGGCAAAAAAAAGACGGTAAAGTTTTTTGGAATTCGCCCTGGGGAAAGGGGCGGCCGGGCTGGCACCTGGAGTGCGCCATAATCGCAACGGAAGAGCTGGGCGAATCGATTGATATTCACGCCGGCGGAGTTGATTTGATTTTTCCGCACCATGAAAATGAAATTGCCGAAGCGGAGGGGATGACGGGCAAGCCGTTTGCGCGCTATTGGTTCCACGCCGAACACTTGCTTGTGGATGACAAAAAGATGTCCAAGTCGCTTAAAAACTTTTATACGCTAAAGGATTTAGAAGAAAAGGGGTATCATCCACTTGCATATAGATATCTTTGTTTGCAGACACATTATAGTAAAAGGTTAAATTTTTCATACGAAGCGCTTGATGCTGCACAAATTGCCGTAAATAAGCTTAATGGCGAAGCACGAGAGTTGTGGAATCTCTCCAATCATGCGCCAAAAAATGGTTGCAAAAATTATGAAAAAGAATTTTATATTGCTATAAGTGATGATTTGAATGCGCCAAAGGCACTAGGTATTGTATGGGAAATGCTGAAGTCAGATTGCTCACCTGCCGCAAAACTTGCTTCTCTTTTGAAATTTGATAAAGTTTTTGGTTTATCTTTGGAAGATAGAATGAAGCGCAAAATAAGACTTCCGCAAGAAGTGCGCAATTTATTAATTGAGCGGGAAGATGCCCGGAAGAAAAAAAAATGGGATCTTGCCGATACATTACGAAAAAAAATAGCCTGGATGGGCTACGAGATAGAGGATACTCCCGAAGGTCCAAAAATAATCCAGAAATAATTGGTCGTTGGACATTGGGATTTGGTCATTACTAAAAATGAGCCGCTTGGCTCATTTTTAGTTTATATCCATTTTTTCCATTTGAATATGCCCAGCATAGTGATGGCGCCCGCGGCCATGATGCCAACGACTTTCCAAAAATCAAAATCCGAACCGACTATCGGTATGAATTTTGTATTCATTCCAAAAAGCGCGGCAATCAGCGTGAGCGGAAAAACGATGACCGAAAAAATAGTAAGGATTTTTAATATCTCATTCACTCTATAATCAACCAACGTTGAATTGGCCTCGTGCAGGGCGTTGATATTGTCTTTCAAGCTTTGCAGGGAAAGGTTTGTTTCCCGCGCATATTCTACCAGTTGCAGAAAATTATTTTCACTTTTTTTTGCGGGAAAAAGTTTCGATGCGCCCAACATCAGCTTATTTAGGACATACTCGTGCGATTGCAGGATTCTTTGAAAATCAAAAATATTTGTTTTGATGCGCAAAATAGCATCCACGGTTCTTTTTTGTTCGTATTTTTTGAAAATCTTTTCTTCGATCATTTCCACGTCCAAAAGCAAGTGTCTCATCATGGGGAAGCAATAATTTGTGAGATTGTCCAAGAGGGCGTATAAAATATCAGCCACTTCTCCGGAGCAGGGAAGCCGGCTGGAATTTTTGTTGCAGTTTTCAAATAAATTTTTTATAGCCGGAATTTTATTGTTATGAAAAGTAACCAAGCGGTTGCGGCTGATAAAAAAATCAATCTCCTCTGTGCTGATTTTTTTGTTTTCGCGGTTATAAACCGGAAAAAGCAGGATCATAAACAAATAATCCGGCCGGATAACCAGTTTTGAGCGCTGTATTGGCGGAAGAACGTCAATTGAATCTTCTTCCAGGAGCCCGTATTTTTTGGCGACATATCCGACTTGCGGTTGTTGCGCCTTTGTCACGTTGATCCAAGTGATTTTTTTTGTCTTGAATTCGTAGATGTGTTTCATGTTGTTATTATAGCATAATTTTTTTGGGTTACGAAATTTGCAACTTCTGTCATTGCGAGGAGTCCGCGACGCGGCAATCCCGTTGATAACCATGAGATTGCCACGCCCTAAGAAGGGCTCGCAATGACAGGCGCATAATTGCCTCACTTTTTTGATTGCTGTATAATAATAGTATGTCTCCCGAGAAACTTGAGCCCAAAATTGAAGCGCCTGTGGATAAACTGGTGAATGGCCGTTTTGAGAGGCCGGCCGCGGCGGAAGAAGAAAAAAATATTCCCGCCGCGCCGCAGGCTGTTGCGCCGGCGCCGGCAGAACAAATCCCCGACAAAGACGAGGACATTGTTATGATTGAAAATATTTTATCGGAAAATATTTCAGAGATTTATAAAGAATTGAGTGAAGCGCAAAAGCGCGCTTTCCGGCAAAAAGGCGAAGAAGTATCGTTAAAAATAAAAGGATTATTAAAAAAAGCGCGCGTGGCGACGCACGAAATATTAAATATCATTAAAGAGTGGCTTCGCCTGCTGCCCGGCATCAGCAATTATTTTTTGGAGCAGGAGGCAAAAATAAAAACCGATAAAATTTTGCAGATGAAAAGAGAAGGACAAGAAATAGAAAGATAGAATATGGGAATTATTTCTTTTTTTCAAACTAAATTACTGGATTTTTTTGCGAGCCCGCTTGGCACGGTGGCAATTTTTTGGTTTTTTGCCGTCGTTGCCGTAATGGCGGCTTTCGTTATTATTATTTCCCGTTTGCGCCGCCGCCACAGCGCGGAAGTGGCCGCGCGGCACAAAATTTTTACCGTTCTTTTGCCCAAGGAAGCGGGGGAAAAAAAGGGCGAGCAAGAGCGCGCCAAGACGCTTGCCGAAATACAAGAAGATATCGCGGTCGCGGAAAATTTATTTTCCGCTATCGGCGGGTTAAAACCCGAATCAACCCTACATTCGTTGATTTACGGCCGGCACGATATTTTTTCTTTTGAAATTATTGCGCGGGACGGTCTGATTTATTTTTACGTCGTAGCGCCATCCGAGCACGCCGATTATCTGACAGAGCAAATCCACGCGCAATATCCTTACGCGCAGGTAAATGAAGAAGCGGACTATAACATTTTTTCACCGCAGGGAACGGTCAAATGCGGATACTTGAAATTTCGCCGCCCCAGCTTTTTTCCGATTAAAACTTATAAAAAATCCGAAGCCGATCCGTTAAATTCCATCACAAATGTTTTGTCAAAAATGCACAAAGACGACGGCGCGGCCATTCAAATTTTGATGCGGCCGGCAGGCGACGGGTGGAGAAAACGAGGGAGCCATATCGCTTCGGAAATTCAGCAAGGCAAAAAAATAAAAGACGTTCTGGGACAGCTCGGCTTTTGGGGCCAGCTTTTTTCCGTTTTCCAGTCTGGCGGCGTGGTGAAAAAAGAAGAAAAGAAAGAATATCGCCTCTCACCTTTAGAAACGGAAATGGTCAAGGGCTTTGAAGAAAAAATCAGCCGCGCGGGGCTGGAAACGAATATCAGGATTGTAGTTTCCGCGCCTACTAACGCCCTGGTTTCGGCGCATGCTTCCAATATTTTCAACGCTTTTTCCCAATACAGCTCTTATCAATATGGCAATACATTTATAAAATCCATCCCCAATCAAAAAAAAGCCATCCGCGATTTTATTTTCAGAAATTTTAATTCAAAGCAAAGCATGGTTATGAACACTGAAGAGCTCGCGGGGCTGTATCATTTTCCCTTGCCGGGAACTGAAACGCCGAATATCGCCTGGCTCACTATGCGGCAGGCGCCGCCGCCCACAAACCTGCCCGTCGAGGGTATTATTTTGGGAAAATCAATTTACCGGGGCAAAGAAGAAATGGTAAAAATGAAACCCGGTGATCGTTTGCGGCATACTTATATTATCGGCCGTTCGGGCACGGGAAAATCATGGCTTCAAGAAGGCATGGCCATTCAAGACATTATGGCCGGCAACGGGCTTTGCGTGATTGATCCGCATGGCGACTTCGCCGAAGATTTGATCAGCCATATTCCCAAAGAGCGCGCCGAAGATTTGATTTATTTTAATCCCGCCGATCTCTCGCGTCCCATGGGACTGAACTTGCTAGAATATGATGAAAAATATCCGGAGCAAAAAACTTTCGTCATCAACGAAATGATAAATATTTTGGACAAATTGTATGACTTGAAATCAACCGGCGGACCAATGTTTGAACAGTATATCAGAAATGCCATGCTTTTAATTATGGAAGATACGG
>CAZFZQ010000055.1:0-5151 GCA_964522845.1 uncultured Gammaproteobacteria bacterium
GGCAAACTCACAGAACTTCACGAAACCAATAAACAAGTCGTGGGTTTCGCCGCGCAAATGCAATCTCTGGAAAATATTTTGAAAAATCCAAAACAGCGCGGAATCTTGGGCGAATATTTTTTAGAAACTTTATTGGGAAATATTCTTCCGCCCAACTCATACAAAATGCAATACGCTTTCAAAGACGGCGAAATCGTGGACGCGGCAATTTTTATAAAAGATAAAATCGTGCCCGTGGATGCCAAATTTTCGCTTGAAAAATATAATATGATCATGGAAGAAGGGGACGAAACCCGGCGCGAAGAATTGGGCAAAGAATTCAAACGCGATATCAAATTGCGCATTGACGAAACCGCCAAATACATCAGGCCAAGCGAGGGGACAACGGATTTTGCCTTCATGTTCATTCCGGCCGAGGGCGTTTTTTACGATTTACTGATTTACAAAGTCGGCGCCGCCAGCATTAATGCCGAAGATTTGCTCAAATATGCCTTTGGCAAGCGCGTGATGATTGTTTCGCCCACGAGTTTCTTCGCCTATCTGCAAACCGTGATCCACGGCCTAAAAGCTCTCAAAATTGAGGAATCGGTCAAGGATATCTTGATCAGGGTTGACAAACTGGGCAAACATATAGTACAATACGATGAGTATATGAAAAAGCTGGGCGGGCACTTAGGCACCACCGTCAATGCCTATAACACCGCCTATGCGGAATTGGGAAAAATAGACAAAGACGTAGCCAAGCTCTCGGGCAGCGAAAAACAAATTGAGCCACTGGAAATTGACAGGCCTCATTCCCAAACCTAATCACCTAACAACCTAACCACCTATTAACCTAAACTTATGCCAAATTTAAGAAATGCCGAAAAGTCGCTCAGGCAGTATAAAAAAAGAGCGATAAAAAATCTCACGGCAAAATTGGAAGTCAAAAAACTTTTAAAGGACGCGAGAAAAGCCATTGAGGCAAAAGATTTGAAAAAGGGCGAGGAATTGGCAAAGACGCTAATTCAGAAACTGGACAAGCTCGCCAAGACCGGATATTTCAAGAAAAACAAATCCAGCCGGTTAAAGTCGCGGCTAATGACAAAATTGAACAAATCAAAAAAGAGCTAAATCAGCTCTTTTTTGATAGCACTTGACAACTTATTGAATATAGTATATAATATATAGTATACAGTATACTATATGAAAACTGACACAAAACAACAAATTCTTAACTTTATTAAAGAAAAGGGGCGCACCACCCCGCATGAAATAGTTGGCTATTTAAATATGAACGCCAGCGGAATTTTTAGGCATCTGAATAAACTTTTGCAGAACGGCCAAATCGTCAAGAACGGAAAACCGCCAAAAGTTTTTTATTCTTCTGCCGATCAAAAAGAGAATATCTCACCTCTTATTCGGAATGGATTTTTATGGAACAAAAAAAATATATCGCTTCCGTCCGATGTTTACTGCGGAACTCGCGATGTGTTCCAAGCGCGATTGGATCGCCTGCTCAAAGATTTATTAAACCGGTTCAACGAAACTTTATCCTATCTTTTAGTCGCTGTGGCGGGAGAAATCGGCAACAATTCTTTTGACCATAATTTGGGAAGCTGGCACGATATTCCCGGCATATATTTTGCCGTTGATTTTGTGAGCCGGGAAATTTTAATAGCCGACCGCGGCCAAGGCATATTGCCGACAATAAAAAAAGTCCGTCCAAAAATCACAACCGATCGCGAGGCCGTTTTCATCGCTTTTACGGAGAAAATTTCCGGACGCGCCCCCGAACAAAGGGGCAACGGCCTTAAATTTGTTAAAAAAATAATTGAAGAACAAAATTGGCAATTGGATTTTTATTCGGGGAAATCTTTGCTTCGCCTCCAAAATGGAGTTTTTGATTTTAAAAATTTAAAAAATCGGCTGATTGGAACAGTCGCGCTAATAAAATTTTAATATGCGTTTGGAATTAAAAAAATTTGGCAATATTTTGAGCTCCCGGCCGGCGGGACGCGACGCCTGGCTTTCAGCGCAGGCTTATCTTTTGGACGGCATAAAATCAAAAGAAAGAATAGAAGTTGATTTTGACGGCGTCTCAGTATTAAGTCCGTCTTGGGCTGAAGAATTTTTATCCAAACTCAAAAAAAAATATCCCGGGCGCGTAATTTTATTGCCGTCAAATAATCCTTCGGTCAAAGCATCGCTGGAAATTATTGAGATATAAAAAAACCGAATTTTTGATACTGTCAATATTAAAACTCAAAACGAGGCCCCTGTTCTTCGCTAAAGCTACGAAGGGCAGGCCAGCCTCGTCTTTTTTTATCCTACAGTCTGTCATTGCGAGGCCTGTAATCAGGCCGTGGCAATCTCAAAAATCTTCACTCAACTCCCGCCACCCTGGATTTAATTTGTTAATCAAATCAATTTTCTTTTGGCGGGAACCGGCTTTAATCTGTTTCTCACGTGATATTGCGGCATATGCGGAATCAGTTGCCTCAAAATAAACTAGTATATTCACACTATATTTTTTGGTAAATCCGTCTGCCACTTTTGTTTTATGTTGGTACACTCTGGCCGGCAAATTACTTGTTATTCCGGTATATAAAACCGTATGTATTGCATTTGTCATTATATAAACAAAGTATTGTTTATTATCCATAGAGATTGCCGCGTCGCGGACTCCTCGCAATGACGGATAAAATTACATCTTCCCGATCATTCTCCCAAACATCGCGCGAGGCGGGGCGGAGGAGGTTTTGATGCCCATATCAATGGCGAGCAATTGTCGGTAAATATTTTTCAATTCGTTAAGTTGAAAATTTTTGACTTGTTGCAAAGATTTTTGCGCCACATAAGGATGAATGGCGAGCTGTTTTGCAATTGCGTCTTTTTGCAAGGACGCGCCGCTCATTGATTTGATTTGCAATAAAATTCTTATCTGCCGAACCACGGCGCCCAAAATCTGCAAATCGGCCGCGCCCGCGCGAAATTCTTCTTCCAAAGTGAGGAGCGCCATACGTTTATTTTTTGCGGCCAGCGCGTCAATAAATCCAAAAATATTGTCTTCTGCCTCGCGCGCAAGTAATTCATTAACCATTTTTTTAGTTATACTCGGGATTGCTTCGTCGCGGACTCCTCGCAATGACGGAGCAGAGGAAATACTCTCTCCGTCTGTCATTGCGAGCCCCGTAATCGGGGCGTGGCAATCTCGTCGTAATGCATTCGCATACGCGCAAATTTTTCCGAGTTCCAAATTAATTTTCCACAAATCCGTTCCCGCCTCGACTCGCGAAGGCGAGCCGACGCGAGGCGGGCCTAAAATATCACAAATTTCCGCAATTGCTTCGTTATCAATTTCGCATGCGTAATTTTTTGCCCGTTCTCTTATCCAAGCAATAAGCGTATTGCCGGAAAGGGGATTGAATTCAAAAACAAATTTCTGTTTTAATAAATATTTTTTTAAATCAGTTTTGGAAGATTTTTCTTCACCTTTTTTATCCCAAATAATCAAAACATTTTCTTCGGGAATCCTTTTTATTATTTCAAGAGTTTCTAATTCGTAATTAGTAATTAGTAATTCGTAATTAACTATTGTCATCTTTTTCTCCGCGAAAAATCCCGCGGACAAAACCTTATTCCTAAATTCCGCGATATTAAATTCGGCGCCGTCAATTTTAGAGATTAAAAAAGAGTTCCCGTTATTCTTTTCAAGGAACCTCCTTTTCAATTCATCCAGTTTTTCTTTGGCGCGAAAAGTATCCGCGCCGTGCAAAAAAATTAACATAAAATATCCTAATCGGATTGTAAGAAAAGATATTTGAACGGATGCCGTCATTCCCAATATTCGCCTATTTCAGATTCAACCAACAACGGAACTTTCAGCTTATAAATATTTTCCATTATTTCTTTAATATCCGCAAGCGCTTTCTTCTCTTTGCCTTTTTTTATTTCAAAAACCAGCTCGTCATGCACCTGCAAAACCATTTTGACGTCGTCATTTACAACATTTTTATCAATTTCAATCATAGCCAATTTTATAATATCCGCGGCCGTGCCTTGAATCGGCATATTCACGGCCATGCGCTCGGCCGCGGCTTGCACTTGCGGCATAAACGATTTTATCTCCGGCACATAGCGGCGCCGGCCGAAAAGCGTTTCAACATATCCGGTTTTATAAGCCAGCGCTTTAGTGCGCTCCACATATTCCACAATCGCCGGATGGCTGGAATAATATCTGGCCAAAAAATCTTCCGCCTCCGCGCGCGACATTTTGGTTGCGGCCGCGAGCCCGCCCGCTCCCATTCCATACAAAACGCCAAAATTGATGGTCTTAGCGCGCGAACGCATTTCTTTGGTCACATCTTTTTCGGGAACGCCAAAAATCTCGGCCGCGGTCTGGCGATGAATATCCGCGCCATTTAAAAACGCCTCAATCATATGCTTCTCGCCGGTCAAAGCCGCGGCTAAGCGAAGTTCAATTTGCGAATAATCAAGCGACGCCAGCACACAGCCATTGTCCGACACAAATGCCTCGCGGATTTTCTTGCCCATTTCCGATCTCACGGGAATATTTTGCAAGTTCGGTTCGGATGAAGACAGCCGGCCGGTGGAAGTTACGGTTTGATTGAAAGTGGAATGCACCCGGCCCTCCTTATCCAATTGTTTTGGCAGGGTATCAATGTAAGTATTTTTCAATTTCGCCAACTCGCGGTGCTCGGATATCAAATCAACAATCAGATGAGTCCCCGCCAATTTTTCCAATTCCGAAGCGGCCGTAGATAAGCCGGTTTTTCCTTTTTTGATTCTGCCTGACGTTGGTTTCAATCCCAATTTATCATATAAAACGACTTTCAATTGCTGGGGCGAATCAATGTTGAATTCTTCGCCCGCAAGTTTAAAAATTTCTTTATCAATTTCTTTCAAACGCGCGTGAAATTCAGCGGATAATTTTGCTAATTTTTCTTTATCAACTTTGATGCCGTAACGTTCCATCCGAAAAAGAACGGGAATGAGCGGCATTTCAATTTCATAAAAAATTTTCTGCAATTTTTCTTCTTCTATCCGCTTTGCAAAAAGATTTTTCAAATTTATAATTTCAAAAATCAAATTTTCCGAAGGCCCGCCTAGACTCGCTCGCCTCGTCTCCGACGATTCGGAGCGGGAGCT
>CAZFZQ010000056.1:0-5059 GCA_964522845.1 uncultured Gammaproteobacteria bacterium
TTTTATATGACTCAACCGATTAAGCTATGGTAACAAATTAGATGACTAAATTCGAAAATCTTGACCAAATCAAGATTTTTTGTTAATATGAATAAATATTGACTCGGATTTTCATGCAATTCAAAATACCAAAAGATACTTCAAATTTGGCTTGGACACGGAATGCGGTGGGCAAAATGATGTTTTATGGTTTGTCAGCTACGAAAGTAAAAGCTATTTTGTCCCGCCACGACCGCATGGAGCAGGGTATTGCCGAAAATACCGTCGCGGTAATGAAAAAAGCCGGTTCCAAAAAGAATCCGCAAGAAATTTGGGTCATGTATCAGGATAAAGATAAAAAAAGAGTCATCATCGCCGCCTGGCGCTATCCCGGAGTTTCAAAAGAACGAATTCCAATTCCAGAAGGGATGGTTGAAGATATTGTTTAAAGTTTCCACCAGCAATTAGCATAAAAACACGCTATCAAATTTCCCTGCGGAAATTTGCGCTCCCGCTCGGCGCCGCTCGTCCGATACGAATCGGACACCGGCCCGCGGCGTCTGCGCGAAGGTTTTCTTAGCTAATTACTGGTGGAAACACGACGTATTATTTATAGAGTGGAGGGGTCGCATAGTGGTCTAGTGCGCACGCTTGGAAAGCGTGTGTGTCGAAAGGCACCGAGGGTTCAAATCCCTCCCCCTCCGCCAGTAGTTTTGGAAAATGAGCAAGAAATAGTCCTTATTTTATGCTACTTTTCTAAAACGAAATTTGATAAAATGAGTGAACCCTGAAGGGATTCGAACTATGAGTAAATTATATTTTGATCACGTATACATTTCTATCCAGGATATGGACAGGGCCGTAAAGTTTTATGAGACACTTTTGGATAAGAAAGTATCCCATCGAGAGGAAAATACTTGGGCTGATTTTGATGTTGGATCTGGATGTTACTTTGGATTAATCAAACCAGAAATGATCGATAATGAACGGAAAATTGGAAACAATTCAATTCCTGTTTTTGCAACCGACAATGTTGACGATATTTATCAGAAAGCAAAAAATATTGGTGCAAAAATTATCCACGATATAGAAACCTTAAAGTATACAGATTATTTTTACAGGGTCTTTTTGTGCGAAGACACTGAAGGAAATCTTATTGAAATTGCTCAATACGAAAGGTTCTAATCTGATGCAGGTAATATAGCCGATTGTAACGGATTATATCGGTAAATTTAATAAACCTTTTGAGCAAAGTTAGGAACGTCAAACAAGCTAGGTTTTTCTTTGTAAATTCGTCTCAATTTCTGTATACTTTTATCAATAAACATGAAACTTAGCCGCCTTGCCGGTTCAAAGTTCCGGACATCGTCCCCGTAGATGTTTTTTCTCCATTCTTAAATGGAGAAAAAACATCTATTGATAGTGTTGAGGGATTTGAACGGGAAAGGGAGAAAACGGGAGTTTTCTCTTTATGAGGAAAGCTCACGAAAACCCGAAGGTTTTTGTGGGAGGAGCAGAGCGACGACTTCAAATAGCGAAGCGCCCTCCCCCTCCGTATAAAAAACACCTCTTAGGTGTTTTTTTGTTTTTACAACTTCCAAAAATTTTGCTAAAATTAAAATATATGAATATCAAAAAAGCAGTAATTATTTTACTCGTCTCGGTTGTTTTTGCGGGCGGGGTCTGGTTTGCAAAAAATTATAAGAGCAGAATTGAATATAAAAATAATGAATACGGCCTTAGCTTTGCCTTACCGCAGGATTGGAAGAGTTATTCTGTTGTGACGGGCGCGTGGGAAGGTTATGTCACCGGACCGAAAGGGGATACGCCATTTGAACACGGTCTGCTCCTTTCCATCAGAAATCCAAAATGGACCGCGAAAAATCCTTATCAAGATATCCCGATTATGGTTTTTACGCTAGCGCAATGGAATTTGTTGCAGAGCGATAAATTCCACATTGGCGCGGCTCCCATCAACCCCTCGGAGCTTGGCCGTAACGCGCAATATGTTTTCGCCCTACCGGCCCGCTACAACTTTGCGTTCCCAGCCGGATTTGAGGAAGTGCAAAAGATTTTGGATGCCCGTCCTCTCCGCGTTTTCTGATATAATAATAAGAATTAAGAACTCGCACTAATTCTCCCGTGTCATCGCGAGGAGTTCGTAATCGGACGACGTGGCGATCCTATATTTATGAGATTGCCACGGCGTGATTACACGCCTCGCAATGACGGATAAAAATATTATGGCAAAAAACAGAATAACCGTGCGGTATTTAGCTAAGAATCTATGTACCATACTCGGATTGGTTTTAATTTGGCGCGGAGTTTGGTATGCGTTGGACGGAGTGGATAGATTGTTTTTGGGCGGCAGCCATCTTTGGACGGCGTTGGCCGGAATTATTGTCGGCTTGATTATTTTGTATCTGCCGGACAAAGACTTAAAAGAAATTGAAAAACTGTAAATCAACGGAAGTTATTTTTATGAAAATTTTTGCGGATATTATTAATTTCATACTCCATATAGATGCTAGTTTAGGAGAGATTATCATCCGTTACGGAGCGGCATCTTACGGAATTCTTTTTGCGATCGTATTTGCCGAAACAGGATTTGTTTTCACTCCGTTTTTGCCCGGCGATTCGCTTCTTTTCGCGGCCGGAGCTTTTGCCGCCACAGGTTCTTTTAATGTTGTGGTTTTATTTTTTTTGCTTTGGGCCGCGGCTTTTTTGGGCGATACCGCAAATTATTGGATCGGGCGATATTTCGGCCAAAAATTGATAGACAACCCAAAAATTCCCATTAACCAGGAGCATATTGACAAAACTAAAAAGTTTTATGATAAATTCGGCGGCAAAACCATTTTTTTGGCGCGTTTTGTGCCGATCGTGAGAACATTCGCCCCTTTTGTCGCCGGCATCGGAAAGATGAGCTACAAAAAGTTTATTTTTTATAATGCCACCGGAGGGTTTGTTTGGGTGTTTGGATTTATATTCTTAGGATATTTATTCGGCAATCTTCCTGGTATAAAAGAAAATTTTTCAATCGTTATTATTATTATCATAATAATATCCGTTGTTCCGATAATGGTGGAATTTATTAAAGCAAGAAGAAGAGCAGGAAAAAATCTTTGAGCGGATTTAAAAAATAATGTATAATATAACAGCTGGGGATAAGTAAAAAGTAAATAGGAGGAATATGCCCGGTAGTGAAACTTTGACCGCTCCGCTTTGCGGAGCTGATGGCGGGCAAAATAAAAAATAAATACTAATGTTTGTAGATTTTGATGATTGGCAAATAAATAGCAAAAGTCAAAGTTCTACTACCGGGTATGAATCGCACGCTAAAATTTTTAATGATCTCTGATATTTTTTATGGCACGGGCTTCGGGCTGGTTGCGCCGATTGTTGCCATTTTTATCAAAGAAGGCCTCACGGGCGGAAGTATTTTTGCCGCCGGAATCGCCACCACGGTTTTTATTTTGATTAAGAGCATTGTCCAGCTTCCGTTTTCGCGGTACGTTGACCGCCATGACAGAAAATTAAAATGGCTGAAAGTCGGATACGCTCTTATAATATTTAATCCGCTGATTTATATTTTTGCGGATCATATGAATTATATTTATGTAGCCGAAGCGATTCATGGCATTGGTAGCGGATTGGCGTTTCCCGCGTGGCTGGGGCTTTGGAGCACGCATTTGGACAAGGGCCATGAAAGTTTTGAATGGAGTTTGTATTCCACGGTTGTGGGCCTTGGCTCGGCGGTTACGGCGGCCGGAGGCGCGGCCATCGCGCAATTTATCGGCTTCAATCTGACCTTCGCGCTGGTGGAAGTAATGGTTATTTTCGGTTTTATCGTATTATTTTTTCTTGATGCCAAGCCCGTAAATCGCAAAGACGTAGCTTTGTCGCGATCTACAAGAAACAAGAGCTATATGAAGAAGAGGGGCATTAATGAGCATAATCACGCCGTCCGATAACCAGCGGGGTTGACCCTTTGCGGCCGATAGTGTTATAATTTAATTAGATTGGGAGGAGCCCCAAAGGGGCATTTTTAATATAATTTTAACTCAAATGCGCAATAAAATTTATTATATTGTTGGCATTTTTTTTGTCATAGCTATTTCTGTAATTATAGCCATTTTTTTGACATCTCGCGGTAAGGGAAGTGTGATTGATATATCAGTTCCGTCCAAAACAAAAATTTTCCATCGCGTTGCCAGTACGATTTTGGGGCCGGGTACAAGCCAAAAACTATATTTCCATCGCGCCGGCTGGTTTATGAAAAAGATTGAATATCGCTTGCCTGACCTTTCCGGCACGGATTTTCAAATAACGGCGCTTGTCACGGTAAAAGGCCAAAAGCCAAAAACTGAAGATTGGTCAACTATCGGCAAGAAAACATTTTGTCTTGCCAAGAGAAATGAAAATATCAAGGATGTGGTTTTGACAATCAATAATAATTCTGCTTCATCAACTCTAAAAGAAGACATCCATGTCTTTGCCATGAATGAAGGTTGTGATGAATGGAGCGGAAATTTTAAGTACGAATGGACTGACACGAAGACGGATAAAAACGAACAAGGGCTTTTGCAGGCCACTTTCACTTTGAAAGAAAACGCTTATGCCACGGAATTTGTGGTGGCGGACGGCGGTTTTACTTTTAACCTCTTGGGTTGCAGCCGCGGCGCGGAAACAAAAACATACACCACTATCAGCGATAGCGCATTGAACGAAAATACTTTGCGCCTCGTTCCCACGGATGATGGCAGTTTTGAATTAAAGTTGCCAACGGTTTGGGGAAAAACCGACAAAATGATGGAATATGTCAAAAGAAACCGCGCTTGTATTTATGGCAAAGAATATGGCGATAAAGTGAATACTTTGGATGGCGGCCCGATTTACACCTTAAATGAAGTGATGGGTGAACGGCTGATTTTGACGCCTGATTCTTTGACCGGCAAGCTGCGCGGTTTCAAAGAAATTACTAAAAAATTGGATGATGGCACGGAACGGAAAATTACTATCAGCTGGGACTTATCAAGGCAGTAAGCAAGGATAATGCGAATGCGCATTAGCGCCACGA
>CAZFZQ010000057.1:0-4616 GCA_964522845.1 uncultured Gammaproteobacteria bacterium
ATTTCACTAAGGCGTATCAACAGTGTGAATATTGCGGCGCCATAGCATTTCCTGCATAATTTCATCACGAGCCCCCTGCGGCTCTTTTTTTATACCCTGTATTAAAGGGACTCCGATTGCCGGGGTCTTTTTGATTGAAGCTTGACAAATTACGTCTTTAATGCTATTATCATTTATAACAAGATAGTTACTTATACAAATTTAGTCGAGTTTATTTAGGAAACTACACTTTAGGGTAAAACCTTAAAACATTAATAAAACTAACTTTACAACTATGGAAGGCACAATAAAAAATCTTACCGATAAAGGATTCGGATTCATCACCATTGAGGGCGAAGCCAAGGATTTATTTTTTCACAACAGCGAGCTTAGAGGCGTAAGCTTTGACGAGCTCAAGGTTGGCGACAAAGTATCTTTTGAAAAAGGCGAGTCTCCAAAAGGACCCAACGCGGTAAACGTATCCCGCATCTAAGAATGGAAACGTAAATCGTTCTAATGCACAAAAAGCTCCTGTCTCGGGAGTTTTTTGTTGCAAGCTATGGACAAAACAGACGATGCGGAGTATGATAAAATGAACCAAACTAATTTATATTAATAAAATATTTTATGGCAAAAAGAGATACGGGTGTTGGAAAGCGCAGAAAGTCGCACTCTCCAAAAACCAAAAAACGGCTGGAAATAAAACGGTTAATGCTTGAAGAAAAAGCAAAAAAATTTGCACGCAACCACAAATAAAATTTACAGCAAATATAAAAAACGTTCCGTTTTTGCGGGGCGTTTTTTATTTTTTATATTAAACTTAACAAAATATTGACAATTTATTATTTTTTTGTTATGCTCAAAGTAAGAAAAAGAAAAAGGAGGGCTGATGACGGCTCGTTGCGGCTTTAGACAAGCAACTCGTCAACGCAGGCCACCGCCGGAAAAAGGAGTCAAGATGGCAAAGAGCAGAGACAGGCGTCTTTGCACTCCAAAGGATAACGACGGTGGAGATGACAAGGAGAAAGTTATTTCTCTTGCCGCCCAGAGGCGGAGCAGGGCAAAATCCACAGAGAATCCCACGCCGCCGCGGATGAACATCAAAATGGCGTATTTTCGTTGCAAGAATGAGGGGTGTTTCTACTACATCAACATCAGAAATGACGTTTCTGCAGATCAGGCGAAAGACTTCGCTTACTGTATGGATTGCGGCGCCGACACGATGGTGAGGGTAGATGTTTACGAATGCGCAAAATGTGAAAAAAGCGTTATCGTTCTTTACAATAAACCGGTGCCCGAAGCGTGTTCCTGCGGGCACACAAAACTCAATGTGAAATAACACAACGGATCCCGCGGGATCCGTTTTTTAATTTATTCTCCCGTATCATATTTATCTATTGTATGATAAAATATAAAATAGAATAGAGCAATAATTAATTTAAAATTATTTATGCCCAGTAAGACCAACTTTGATCTTCGTTACGCCTAACCGTAACGAGAAAAGTCCTTTTGGCGCTGGGTTTTAAAATAATAAATTAGAATAATTTTGAAATATTAGTTAAAAAGATTAATTAGTATTTTCAAAGTTGTCTTACTGGGTATGGAACACGTAGAAGTTCTTTTCAGGGCCATAAATCATATGGCCTGGTCGCTTCTTTTGGAAGGCCTGCTTTTGATTGTTTTGGGCATCCTGGTTTATATTTATCCGGCGCTGATAATCCTTTTGGCAAGCGTGTTTTTTATCGTTGTGGGGCTCACGCTCGTTTCAATCGGTTTCAAGGTAAAAAAATACTCAAAAATAACTCTTGATTTTTAGATATGATGATTTTAATTTTTGCCGCGACCGTGGTATTAAATGTCATCGGAACAATTCTGATAAAGTTCGGGTCTTCCAAAATATCCGCCATCAGTTTTTCCTTAGCAAGCGTCTGGAATATTTTGAGCAATTGGCACATTCTCTTAGGCATCGCGCTTTATGTCGGGTCTTTTCCCGCCTATAGTTATATTCTGCAAAAAATGAGCGTAAGCGTGGTCTACCCGATATTTACCAGTTTGAGTTTTGCCGGCGTCGTGCTCATTTCCGTGCTTTTTTTGAAAGAGAGTTTGACGCTGATACAATTTGCCGGACTGGCATTGGTAATTGGCGGAATTGTTCTTTTATCAACCGGCGCCGCCAAATAAGTAGTAAGTAGCCAGTAGCAAGTAGTAATGGTAAAACATAATGCAAAACAAAAAAACCAAGGATTTATACCTTGATTTTTTTTATTTTTTACAGGTTACCAGTTACTGATTGCTGGCCACTTCTTGCTTTATCGTATCCCAGATATCATTGTCGCCATGTGATCTAAGCCATGCCCACCACTCCAATCCCCAAAAATAAATCTCATCAAAACTGGCTCTTTTGGCAAATTCAATGGAATCATGGATTTTTGCGCCGTCAATAAAATTTTTCTGTTCCAAAATCGGCGCCTCGGGCAGGGGAGTGCCGACTTCCCACGGCTCGGCCTGAAGCTCGCTGACAAAAATCGGCTTGCCCAGCGCGCGGATGGCTTGCGCGCGGTAACGGTAATAAGCCGGAGTCAGAGGATAATAAAATTTTCCCCATATTTTATTCCAAACTATTCTGTACAAACTAACGCCAACTTTATCAGCTAAAAACGCGGCGCGCGCCCAAGTGGAAAGTTCACCGGATTCCGTCATAATAATCGGTCTGGAGTCAAGCGAGCGCACTAATTTTAATTCCGATTCATAAAATTTCGCGTCCGGCGGAGGGCATTCGCCAAAAACGGACAAAAATGGTTCGTTTTCTACTTGCCAGGCAGTAATTACTTTTCTATTTTTATATCTTTCAACTGTTTTTGTAAGCAAATTCAACACTTCTTTCTGCACTTGTTTTTCCGCCACACCCTTGATCCATTTCGGGTCATGGCACTCCGGCCAATGAGGCAACCGCCGGCCGATGGCTAAAATTACACTGCCGCCTCTTTTTGCCACCTCATCCAATTGCCAATCCACCTCGCTAAAATCATAACCGCCGCGCCAAGGCTCAACAACATTCCAATAAGCGGACAGGCGATAATTTTTTATTTTTAAATCATCAAGAGCGTCGGTCAAAACTTTTTTCGGGTCAAGGCCGAAATATCGCGCTTGCGCCGGAGCAAAAGTTGCGCCAAATTTCACCTTATCAACCGCTCCGCCGAAATTAAAATAATACAGCAGGCCCAAAATAATCAGCTGGCTTGCTCCCACAATCAAAATAATCGCGAAAATTAACTTGTACCGTCGTTTCATCATGTTGATTATTATATCATTTCTGTTAAGATGATGACAGAAGGGAGGCAGGGAATAATTTTAAAATAGTATGTCCAACGAAGTTGTCTTAGACATTGAAACACAAAATACTTTTGATGAAGTGGGCTCGCGCGACTGCCGCAAATTGAGCCTTTCTCTTTTGGTAGCTTATTTTTATGCGTCTGATGAGTACCAAGTTTATTTTGAAAAAGATTTGCCGCTCTTGTGGCCGCGTTTGCAATTTGCCGATCGCGTCATCGGCTACAACCTGAACGGCTTTGATTATAACGTATTAAACAATTACGCGCCGTTTGATTTATTTACCCTGCCCACTTTAGATATGATGGATGTGGTTTATAAAAAACTCGGCTTCCGCATCAAACTTGATGACATCGCGCACGGCTCGCTCAATATCGGCAAATCCGGCAACGGCTTGGACGCGGTAAAATTTTGGAAAAACCAAGAATTGGAAAAACTGGCGGAATATTGCAAGCAAGACGTGAAAGTCACCAAAGAAGTCTACGAATACGGCGTGAAAAATAATTTCGTTTCTTGGAACGACCGCTTCACCGGCATGAAAAAAGAAATCCCCGTGGACTTTAAACTGCAAATTATAAAACCAAAACCGGTAAATTTAACGCTGGGGTTATAACGTGGCGCTTCCTTGACAAATTTAATATTTTTTGATAAGCTCCTAATGAGACAAAGGAGAGAGACATGACCGCCTTTAACATTATTGTTATCCTTTTTAGTGTCATGCTCTACGCCCGCATCGGCTACCAGCTGGCAAAAAGTTCCTTAAATGTAGAAAAAGAAACCAACCCAACAAAATATTTTTTCCTTTTCCCTGTAAGTTTTCTATATAAAGACACCTGGAATTGGGTGAAAAATACGGATGAGAGTTCCGGTGACATCGATGATCCTAGCTTCTATGTCTTTTCTATGATTTGCGGCTGGCCCATCAAGGTCCTTTGGAACGCGGCCTCGCTTTGTTATCTTTGGCCGATTCTCGCCTTCCGCGCTTATCGCGCAAAGAAACAAAAAGAAGAACAGGTAAAAGAAGTATCGCCCAAAGAACGCCTAACAAAACTACGCAGAGAAAAGGCGAGGATTGAAGAAGAAATTATTGGCTTGGAAGCCAAAGAATAGATAGAGAGCGGTTTGGTTTTTCGTCAAAATCGCCGTTAATCCCGTTTTTCGCGGGATTTTTTTATATTTTTTTACAGTAATAATTATCCACAGGGCGGATATTTTTTATCCGTTTTTTATTTAATAAAATACGAAAAAACATCTAATTCCAGCAAGATTTGGGGATATTTGGAGACATATTTTTTTAGGTCTATAAT
>CAZFZQ010000058.1:0-4365 GCA_964522845.1 uncultured Gammaproteobacteria bacterium
TGGAAAAATATTTGGGCCCGGCTAAGTTTGAATTGTCGCTCGCGGAAAAAGGGGATGAAGTGGGCGTGGTGAACGGGCTTGCTTGGACGCCGTCCGGCGGGGATATTTTGCAGATTGAAGTCAACAAAATGCCGGGTGCGGGCAGATTAATTTTAACCGGTCACTTGGGCAAAGTCATGCGAGAGTCCGCGCGCACAGCTTTTTCTTTTGCCAAGGGGCTGGCGAATTTTAATTCCAAAGATGAAGATATTCACGTTCACGTGCCTTCCGGCGCCATACCCAAAGACGGGCCGTCCGCCGGCATTGCCATGGCCACGGCGCTCTACTCCGCCATCACGGGCAAGAAAATAAAAGGCGGTATCGGTATGACCGGTGAAATTTCGCTTCGCGGACGGGTGATGGAAATAGGCGGTCTTAAAGAAAAAATTCTGGCCGCTCATCGCGCCGGACTGCGTACTATTATTATGCCGGCTGACAACAAAAAGAACATGGCCGACATTCCGGATAACGTGAAAAAGTCCATGAAAATTCTCTTCGCCAAAGAAATGGATGAGGTATTGAAAATGGCGATGGTGGAGAAATAAGAATTTAATAATCAATTTCCAAGATACAATAACCAAACGTTTGGATTTTTGAATTTGGAATTTGTTTGTATCTTGTTTCTTGGTTATTGGTTATTTTATTATGGGTCGTCCCGATTATCTAATAATTTTTCTAGTTGTTGTTTTTGTCATTTTTGGATTTTTGATGCTGTCGTCCGCGTCCGCGCCGTTTGCTTTGAACAAATTTGACGATAGCTATCATTACGTGAAAAAACAATTTTTTCCCGGACTCATTTTGGGTATTTTTTTATTTTGGATTTTTTCGCGCCTTGATTATAGGATTTTGAAAAAATATAGCAATCATATTTTTGCGGCCGCCATCATTCTTTTACTTTTATGTTTTATGCCGGGGTTGGGTACGACGCAAGGCAAGGGCGCGTATAGTTGGCTTAATATTTTAGGGTTTTCCCTCCAGCCGTCGGAGCTGGCCAAACTGGCATTGATTATTTTTCTCGCGGCGTGGCTGGAATATCGGCTGGTAATAAAGCGTTTTTCAAATAAGAGCACGCTCATAAAATTTTTAATTCTTTTGGGCACAATACTGGGATTGGTTTTGTTGCAGCCGGATTTGGGCACTGCATCTATTATTGGCTTTATTGGTCTTCTGGTTTATTTTGCCGCGGGCGCGCCTTTAATTTATTTTCCTATTTTCGGGAGCGTAGCCGCTATCGGAGTTTTTATTATGGTAAAAATTGCGCCGTATAGAATGGCGCGGGTTACGGCGTTTTTAGATCCGTCAGCTGATCCGCAAGGCATTGGTTATCACATCAACCAAGCGCTTTTGGCCATCGGTTCGGGCCGGCTTTTGGGCGTAGGGTTTGGCCAGTCGCGGCAAAAATTCCAGTACTTGCCCGAAGTTTCCGCGGATTCTATTTTTGCCATTATCGGCGAAGAATTGGGATTTTTATTTTGCGCCTTGTTTGTAGCCGCGCTTTTAATATTTTTTTTGCGGGGCATAAAAATCGCGAGCCGCGCGCCGGATTTTTTTGGCAAAATTTTAGCCACGGGGATTGTCGGCTGGCTGGTTTTTCAAGCCTTCATCAATATCGCCTCTATGCTTTCGCTCATGCCCATGACCGGCGTGCCCCTGCCGTTTATAAGTTATGGCGGAACATCGCTTATGACCACGCTCGCGGCTTGCGGGATATTGGTGAATATTTCTAAATGGAGTTGATTTTTTCCGATTTTTTGCTACAATTTTTGCATGAATAAAAAACAAACAATCTTTTTATCCGGCGGGGGGACGATGGGGAGTGTTATGCCCCTTGTGGCTCTTTGGGAGCTCATTAAGAGCGATTTTGATTGTGTTTGGATAGGAAGCCGCAGGGGCATGGAACGGGCTTATATTGAGAGTTTAGGCATTCAATATGCCCCAATTCCGGCCGGCAAATTAAGGCATTATTTGAGCGTAAAAACGCTTCTGGCGCCTTTTTTTATTTTGGCGGGCTTTTTTGTCTCCGCGGGGTTGATTTTGGTCTATAGGCCAAAATTGATTGTAGTTTCCGGTAGTTTTGTGTCCGTGCCATTGGTGTGGGCCGGATACTTGGCCGGTATCCTCATCATCGCGCACCAGGAAGATATAAAAGTTGGTTTGGCCGGGCGGTTAACTATGCCGTTTGCCGCAGCCGTAACTACCGCTTTCCCCGAAACTCTAAAAGAAATAAAAAATAAAAATAAATTTTGCATCGGCAATCCGGTGCGGGAAATTTTTTCCGCCCAAGGCGGATCCGCCCCGGGTGGACAAAGTCCCGATACGAAAAAGTGGCAGGCTCCGCCAGCTGGCGATTTGCCCCTGGTTTTGGTTTTGGGCGGGGGATTGGGTTCGCAAAAAATAAATCAGACAATAGAAAAAATCGCGCCGGAAATTGCCGGCCAAGCGCGTATTCTGCACCTCACCGGCAAAAATAAAACTGTAGGGGTTGCGAAGCCCTACAGTGGATATGAGAGGCGGGAGGGGTTGTGGGGCGGGGAATTGGCGGGCGCGATGGCCGCCGCCGACGGGGCGGTTTCGCGCGCCGGATTATCCACGCTGGGGGAACTCTCGGCTCTGGGCAAGGCCGTAATTTTGGTGCCGCTCCCGGGCGTGGGGCAAACTGAAAACGCGGAATATTTTGCCAAACGCGGCGCGGCTTTGATTGTGCCGCAAGATGACGCGGACGAACTTCTGGAAAAAATAAAAATGCTTTTGCAAGATGATGAAAAAAGAAAAACGCTGGGCGAAAACATCAAAAAAATTTTTCCAACTAATGCGGCGGAAAAATTAAAAGATATGATAAAAAAATTGCTCCGATAACCGGAGCAATTTTTTGTTAGATCGTCTCGTCTTCTTCATCGTCGGCGAGCTCGTCTTTATCTTCATCTTCATCCAAATCCTTATCTTCCTTATCTTCATCCGCGTCGCTATCCATATTGCTTAGGTCGCCTTCCTCCATCTCATCGCCGTCCATAAAATATGCTTCGTCCCTCATATTTTAGTTCGTTTCTCACTGCCGGGTAGAAAAATAATTTTTTTATTTTTTTCCTGCGGAGAAACTTTTAAATTATTTTTTTAAATTAGCTTTTTTTGATTATAATTGTTAATAATTTTTTAGTCAAATTAAGCACATAGCTATAATACAAATTATTTTTACTATATTCAAATAAACTTGTCAAGCGTTCTCTGGTTTCTTGAACCCCTCCTGATAGTTTTGTTGCTGCCGCAAACAGGACAGCGAGGATTGTTTTTTTTATCATTTATTGACTAAATTATATCAAAAAAGAGTGCATTCAAGCACCCGAAATGAAACGGTCTCGCTAACACAATATCTACAAGTTTTCAATTATTTATGAGTGTTTTGGGGCAAATTTTTTCTCTTTCGTCAACACTTATATCTTTTGGCATTTTTTTTATCGTAAAGGTTTTACTATAATTTTCTAATTCAACGCCATTAATGTTTGACACCTTGATATAATATTTACCCGGCCAAACTACTCCCACTTTCCAATCTAAACTTTGAGAATTTGGTTCTATTTTGTTTTCCCGCGCTAAACCGCTTGCAGTCGGATCAATGGTTTCATTCGTACCATCATCAAGGAGAGCAATTTCCAATAAACGTATTGTCGTTAATGACTGAAAGGAAAGCTGGTACGTGCAGCCAATATAAACTTCACTGTCTTTTTTTGGAAAAATGAAAGACAGTTTTAAATCAGTTGGCTTAGTTGACGTTGCTAATGATATCGTTGAGGCTAAGATGGTTTCCGGGGCAGAGGTTGGAATTTGCGCCTTAGCTTTATTTGTTTTTCCAGAAGAAGGAATTGGCGATATCTTTGCGATTACAAAATTAGAAGCGCTTAAATCATCAAGCGCATTATTAAATTGATTGAGCATCCAATAACCAAAAAAAGCCGTGCTTCCAATCAAAACAAAGCATACCAAAAATATACGTTTCCAATTTTTCATACCCGCCTAAGTTTTTGCACTTTCAGAGATTTGCCTTGCCCGCAGTGCAAAAATTTAGGCGGGCATATTTCGGCTAACAAATAGTTACGCTGGCTACGCGATTTAATTTTTTTTGTCCGTTTTGTCTTTTTCATCTGAAAAACTATTTCTGATGTATTTGACAGCCTCTCCAATACTGCGAACAAGTTCCGGGATCTTCTTTGTGCCAAAAAACAAAACAAGGATAACTGCCAAAATGACCAGTTCTCTCGATCCTAATCCAAACATAATCCTCTAATTAATGAAACTCCCTCAATTTAGTTTTTTTTGTCCGTTTTGTCTTTT
>CAZFZQ010000059.1:0-4353 GCA_964522845.1 uncultured Gammaproteobacteria bacterium
GAAAATTTTTCTTTGAGCAATTCAAACAAATTCTTGTCTTTTTCAACCGCGATGACGCGGCCGGCGTATTTCACAAGTTCTTCGGTCAAAACGCCCTTGCCCGGTCCCACTTCCAAAACCGTGTCTTTTTCTGAAAGTTCTGACGCAACAATAATTTTCTCAACAATGCCATCGTTGATTAAAAAATTTTGGCCTAAAGATTTTTTTGGAATCGTTTTCATACCCGGTAAGACAACTTTGAAAAATATTTTAATTATTTAAATAAAAAATTAAATTATACCTACTTCTCATTTTTTGCCCAGCGACTTAGGATAGTTTTTTCCAGTTATGCAGGGCATAACTGAGGTCAAAGTTGGTCTTACCGGGCATATTTTTATTTCGCCTTGCCTTACGACGATTACTTTTTCGTTTTCAATTTTAATGATTGTAGAAGGCGGGCGTTTGGGCAATTTTCCGGCGTCTAAAATTAAATCCGGCTCGCCTCGCTTCACGCGAGTCGAAGCGGGCTCGCCTCGCTTCACCCGCCTTGACTCCAACGCGAGGCAGGCGCGAGTCGAAGCGGGCTGGTACTTTTTATTTTTAAATTCACGGATTATTTCTTTGACCTCATAAAGTGTTTTTTTGCCGGAAACATTGGCGGAGGTGGAAATAATCGGGTGGTGCAACCCGCGTGAAAGCGCGCATGCTATTTTATTTGAAGAAATGCGGACGGGTACGCCATCAGCTGTCATTGCGAGCCCTTCTGAGGGCGTGGCAATCCCGTATTGATGAGATTGCCGCGTCGCAGACTCCTCGCAATGACACGGGGAAAGTACTATCGACAGCGGTCCCGGCCAATATTTTTGCGCCAGATTCTTCTCTATTTTTCCAAATTTAAAAAAATCAAACGCCATTTTTTTTGTTGCACAAATCATGGGCAAATTTTTATCAACCGGGCGGTTTTTTATCTTAAAAATGCGCTTTTTCGCGATTTTGTCCGTTGCATCGCAACCCAGGGCGTAAGCGGTCTCCGTGGGATAAACCACAATGCCGCCAGCTTTCAAAATTTCTACGGCTTCGGCGATGGATTGTTTAGTTATTTTTTTAATTTGCATAGTTATTTCTCCAGTACATTGCTCGCCGCACCGATTCTTTTCTTAAACACATTCGCCAATTCTAAATTATCCTGCAAACGCATATTGCTATCATGCGTCGGATTATCATCATTCTGCCAGGCCTCGTTCCACCAAGAAAAACCAATTAAACGCGGCCAGCGGCCAGCCAAGATATTTTTCAAAGCATCATCCGCCCAAGCGGCTTGATTCACCTGGCGGTGTCTTGCGCTAGCGCCAAATTCATTTATAATTATCGGCTTTCCCCCGTCTAATTTAGCAAGGCGCGAATAAACTTGGTCCATTAAATCAGAGAAGCTCGCGGTTTCATCATCAAGCGGGCTTGTGGCGCTGTAAATTGAAACGCCTATCCAATCAACCCACTCTTTGCCGGGATAATAATTTTCTATTTTATTCCAATCGTCTTCTGGAATATCATTATTATTTATATGGAAACCCCATGTGATATTTGCCGCGCCCTCTTCCCTTGCAAGACGGACAATGCGGCGATATGCCTCGCGAAATTTTTCAGGGCCTTTTTCCTTGCCGTTCCAGACGCCGTTCCACTGGAACCACTCGCCATTTACTTCGGGACCAAATTCTACTACAATTGGCGTGCTGAAATCTTTTGCCGCTTTTGCCCAAGCGCGCAAATCGGCGTCAAATTTTCCGCTATTGATATTATTTAAATTATAAAGCGGCTCGGCGATATTTTGTTCTTCGCTTGAACGAGGCATTAAGCGAATATAAGGAATGCTTCCGCGATTGCGAATCCATTTTGCCGTATTTTCCGGAAAAGCAAGTCCTTTAAACCAATTGTGAGTAAAATAAACCCAGGCCGCTTTTTTTCCGGCTGATTTTTCATAGGACTCAAGCTCTGCTTCGGTGATTTGGTCTTCTTCCGCTCCACTTCCGCCCGGAAAAACGCCATGATAATAATAGCCGGCTCCCGGCGCGGTAATTTTTTTTAAATTAGTTTGCCTCTCATCTTTTACTACCTCTTTTGGCGCGGCATCCGGAAGAGTTTGCGCCTCCGGCGCGTTATCATAAACTTTTTGGGATATTTTTTGCCCGCAACCCGCGCCCAAAAAAACAAACGCTATCAAAATATAAAATATTTTTTTCATAATTATAAAAAATTATTTTTTCTTTTTCCACTTCAAATAACTTTCCACAAATTGCACAAGATCGCCGTCAAGCACGCCGGATGTGTCCGCGGTTTCATATTTTGTCCGGTGGTCTTTGACCAAACGATACGGTTGCAACACGTAGCTTCTAATTTGGTTGCCCCACTCCGCGCTCACATAGTCGCCGCGCAATTTATTTTTTTCTTTTTCGTGCTTTTCTTCTTCCAATTGGTGCAGGCGCGCGCGCAAAATTTTCATGGCCGTTTCTTTATTTTGCTGTTGCGACCGCTCGTTTTGGCAGGTGACGGTAATGTTGGTGGGAATGTGCACGATGCGCACCGCGGAATATGTGGTCTGCACGCTCTGCCCCCCGTGCCCGCTTGATAAATATGTATCAATGCGCAAATCCTTGGGGTCGATTTTTACTTCTTCCATTTCACCGATGTCGGGAATAACTTCCACGAGCGCGAAAGACGTGTGGCGCATCTGCTCGGCGTCAAACGGAGAAATACGCACCAGGCGGTGCACGCCGTTTTCCGACCGCAAATATCCATACGCGTAATTGCCGGAAAATTCTATGGTCGCGCTTTTTATGCCTGCTTCGCCCCCGCGCCGTTCATCCAAAATTTTTGCGGAAAATCCCATCTTGTCCGCAAACCGCAAATACATGCGCATCAACATTTCCGCCCAGTCCTGCGCTTCCACTCCGCCCGTGCCTGCATGGATGGCCACAATGGCGTTATACCTATCGTATTTTCCGGAAAATAATAAAAAAAACTCAAGCGCTTTGAATTTTTTATCCAAGTCATTATATAATTTGTCGAGCTCTTGCTCGCCCTCCGTAGCTTTAGCGAAGGACGGGTCCATTGCTAAAGCAAGTGCTTCGTCAGTTTCTTTTTCAATCCCCTCCCATTTATTTACTTCGTCTTGAAGCGCGGATGCTTTTTGGCTCACGCCTCGCGCGCGCTCCGCGTCTTTCCAAAAATCAGGGGTGGACATTTCCGTTTCCAGCGCCTTGATTTCCGTTTTTATTTTAGGCAGGTCAAAGTAACCTCCCCGTGGAGGCGATTTTTTCTTTTAATTCTTGAAGTTGTTTTACCGCTTCGTTCATATTTTTATTTTTTTGGCAAAGTGCCCCAAAATCGGCATTTGCCAATATTTTCCATCAAGCGCGTTTATTATACCAAAAAGCGCCAAAATTGCAAGGATGAGGCCGGCGAACATGGAAATAAAAAATCCAAAAAATGGGATCCAACTCACGAGCATAATAAAAAATCCCGCGATTAAAAGCACCAGGCCTTGTTTGGCGTGATGCTGGGCAAAATGGCTTCCGCGCCGCCAAATCAGCGGAATAAAACACAAAATCCAAAGATAGCTCAAGGCGGCGTAAAGGCGGTTTTGATTAATGTCGTGAAGTTTCTCGTCCATAGTGTTTTTATCTGTCATTGCGAGCCCTTCCGCCTGCCCCGCGAAGCCCGAAGGGCGAAGTGGGGAGGGCGTGGCAATCTCATTAGCATAACAACGGGATTGCCGCGTCGCGGACTCCTCGCAATGACATAATTTATTATATCCCAAACTCAATAAAAAAACCACCGGCTTGGCGCGGTGGCTACCAGGATACTTCGATCCCGATGTCGCTATCAGTTCCAAGGGCTGCAACAGCAAAGCCTAATCCCTCTAGTTTTTCCGTAAGAAAAGTTTTTACTCTGCTATTGCGCAATACATCAAACTTGCAGCTCCAAAGTTGCGCTTTATATTGGCCGTCCCTTGCGGCGGCCTCCAAAAAATTAATAATTTCTAAAAATCGCTTTGAATCATCATGAAGATTAGTCATATCAGCGATATCGCGTAGATATGTTGCACATCTCCTTGTCTTTTCCAAACCATCCTCCTCTTTCTTCTCCCCCCAATTCTCTCCCCCTCCGAGCGGAGAGGAAGAGTGTTTGGATGGATAAATTAATACATTCCCATTCCGCCCATGTCCGGTGCATGGCTCTGATTCTTTTCTTTCTTTTCCGGAATGTCGGTGATAGCGGCTTCGGTCGTGAGAATCATGGCCGCGACTGACGCAGCGTTCTGTAATGCAAGACGGACAACTTTTGTCGGATCAATAATGCCGGCCAATACCATATCTT
>CAZFZQ010000060.1:0-4236 GCA_964522845.1 uncultured Gammaproteobacteria bacterium
CCGACTTTCCGCGTTTCCACCAATGAAGAAACCGCGCAAACAATTATTGAAGGCATGGGAGAATTGCATTTGGAAATTATTGTTGAGAGAATGAAGCGAGAATTTCATGTTGAGGCCAATGTGGGCAAGCCGCAAGTGGCTTACAAAGAAACCGTGAAAAATGAAGCCGAAGGCGAAGGAAAATACATTAAACAATCAGGCGGCCGCGGCCAATACGGCCATTGCTGGTTGCGCATCACTCCAAAAAAAGCGGACAGTTTGACCGGCTCGCTGCCAAAGGGCGGAGATTTTGAATTTAACAATGAAATTAAAGGCGGCCTGGTTCCGCGCGAATATATTCCGGCCATTGAAAAGGGCGTGAAAGAAGCTATGGCGCGCGGCGTTTTGGCCGGCTACCCGGTCATCAATATTGATGTGGCGGTTTTTGACGGTTCTTATCACGAAGTTGACTCTTCCGAAATAGCTTTTAAAATTGCCGCTTCCATGGCTTTTAATGAAGCCGCGAGAAAAGGCGGATTGGTTTTGCTTGAGCCGGTTATGAAAGTGGAAGTTATCACGCCGGAGCAATATATGGGTGATGTGATTGGAGACTTGAATTCCCGCCGCGGACAAATTCAAGAAATGAGAGAACGTTCCGGCGCAAAAATTATCGATGCTTTGGTGCCATTGGGATCAATGTTCGGCTATGTCACGGATTTGCGGTCGCTCTCGCAAGGACGCGCCAGCTCTTCCATGGAATTCTCCAAATATGCCGAGGTGCCGAGAAATGTGGCGGAAGAAATTATTTCGGGGAAGAGAAAATAATCTTTTTCAATTAAAAATTAAAATATGGGCGAAGAATTATTTGACCGTTTAAAAAAATTGGCTAAAAAAGAAGGCAAAATTGTTTTTGTCGACGACAAAGACGTTTTTGTAATTTTACCTCTGGATGAATATGAAATGTTAACCGATGATCTCTGCGGGGAAGAGTGCGAGTGTGAAGGCGATCACGATGATCATGATTTTGATTTTGGGGAAGAAATTTTTGCAAATAACGAAGATGATAAAAAACCGGAAGATGTGGAAAAAGAAGATGAAGCGGACAAGGATTTGATAAAAAGAGTTAATGAAGATATTGCCAAATGGCGCGAAGAACAAGCCGCGGTTAAGACGGAAAAACCGACTCCTGTCGTTGCGAGCCCTTCCGAGGGCGCGGCAACCTCGCCGGAAAATGAAAAAAACGATGTTTTGACTGAGGAAGAAAGGTATTATCTGGAACCGCTGGAATAATGGGGGGCTTGCCCAGCACATATTTTCCATTTTTTATGTGCTCACCATGGTATCCTCAATTGAAAAACATATTAAATAATCAATATTTTTCTATACGATGCGCCCAGAGGGCGTATGGAAATTATGTGCTGGGCTTGACAAAAACCTTTAAGTGTGATATAATACCTATTATAAATTCGCTAAATTTAGCCAACATATCGCCCCTTGTCAAGCTTTTGACAATGTGGTAAAATACTTTCAGTTAAAATTATTCGCTAAAATTAAAAGACAAGGTTATAGGTTTATAGGTTCATAGGTTATTAGGTGAAGATTCTCCTAACAACCTAACAACCTAATCACCTAACCACCTAAATTTATATGGCAGGAAAATTTGAGCGTACAAAGCCGCACGTTAATGTCGGCACTATTGGTCACGTTGACCACGGAAAAACCACTTTGACGGCGGCTATTTTGAAGGTATTGCGCGCCAAGGGTTTTGTGGCCCAAGACAAATCGGTGGACCAAATTGATGCCGCTCCGGAAGAGAAAGAGCGCGGTATTACCATTGCTACCGCTCACGTTGAATATGAAACGGCGAACAGACACTATGCTCATGTTGACTGCCCGGGCCACGCTGATTACGTCAAAAACATGATTACCGGCGCCGCTCAAATGGATGGCGCGATTTTGGTTGTTTCCGCGGTTGACGGCCCAATGCCTCAGACCAGAGAACATATCCTTTTGGCCAGACAAGTCGGCGTGCCTTATATCGTGGTTTTCTTGAACAAAGTTGATATGGTTTCCGATCCGGAGCTTATTGATTTGGTGGAAGAAGAAGTGCGCGATTTGCTTAAAAAATACAATTTTCCCGGCGATACCACTCCGATTGTCCGCGGTTCAGCGTTAAAAGCGCTGGAAAATCCGTCGGATGAAGCGGCCGGCAAGCCGATTATGGATTTGATGGCGGCTTTGGACAGCTATATTCCGGAACCTGTCCGCGAAACGGACAAACCGTTCTTAATGCCTGTGGAAGACGTTTTCTCAATTGAAGGACGCGGTACTGTTATAACCGGCAGAATTGAAAGAGGCATAATCCACGTGAATGATGATGTGGAAATGGTTGGTCTTCGCGACACTCAAAAGACTGTGGTTACCGGCATAGAAATGTTTAACAAATCATTGGATGAAGGCCGCGCCGGAGATAATGCCGGACTTTTGCTCCGCGGTTTGAAAAAGGAAGATGTGGAACGCGGCCAAGTGGTCGCGAAGCCCGGAACAGTTACGCCTCATACGGAATTTGAAGCCGAAATGATTGCTTTAACTAAAGAGGAAGGCGGACGCCACAAACCGTTTTTGACCGGATATAAGCCGCAATTTTATATGAGAACGACCGATGTTACCGGTGAAGTCACTTTGCCTGCCGGAACAGAAATGGTTATGCCCGGCGATACCGTTAATGTAACTGTAAAATTAATCACTCCGGTTGCGTTGGAAGAAAAACAAAGATTTGCCATCCGCGAAGGCGGCAAGACCGTCGGCGCCGGAGCTGTAGTTAAGATATTGAAATAATATTCCTTTCAGTTCTTTATGCCTACTAAACCAGTTGTAAAAAAAGAAACTGTTGAACCGCAATCGCGCATTCGCATTAAGATCAGGGCGTATGATCATAAAATTATTGATCAATCCGCCAAAACCATTATTGAAAATGCGGAGCGATCCGGCGCATCCGTTCACGGACCCATACCTCTGCCAACGGAAAAAAGAAAATACACGGTTAACCGTTCAACATTCGTGCATAAAGATGCCCGCGAACAGTTTGAAATGAGAACGCACAAACGGCTGATTGATATCATGAATCCCACGGATAAAACAGTTGATTCGTTGATGAATTTGAGTTTGCCCGCCGGAGTTGACATTGAAATAAAGATGTAATAAAGCAGATTGTAAATTTATAACAAATGGATCCAGGAAGAAAGACCCCCCACCACTTTTTAGAAACTTTCCAAAAAGTGGTGGGGGGAAACCTTCCTTCGGCATTCACGAGTTATTTAAGAGAGGAAAATTACTCATACTAAAAACCATACTCGTAAAAAGAGAAGCCAAAAGCTAATCTATTTTCCGGTGGGTGTTAAAAAGTAGATGAGCTTTTGGTTTTTTTGTTAGATGGAAAAGGATGCTAATTACGAATAAAACACGAATATACGAATTACGAATTTAAATGCGTTCTGATTCGTAATTCGTATATTCGTGACCCCGATTCGTAATTCGCTTCCCTATTTTATGAAGTTTATCATAGGTAAAAAAATAGAGATGTCGCAGAGATTTAAACAAGACGGAACGATTGTGCCGGTGACTTTGGTGTACGCTCCGCCGGGAAAGGTGGCGCAAATAAAGACGAGAGATATTGACGGGTATGACGCCATACAGGCAGCCGCTTTTACGGTTAGTGAAAAAAAAATAACCAAGCCGATTCGCGGCCACTTGAAAGATATGCCGGCTTACGCCAAATTGAAAGAAAAAAGATTGCCCGCGGCGGACGCAAATTTTGAAAAAGGAAAAGAACTGACGATTTCGCAATTTATAATCGGCGATATAGTTGAAGTGACCGGAACTTCCAAAGGCAAAGGCTTTCAAGGCGTGGTTAAAAGACACGGCTTTCACGGGCATCCGGCATCTCACGGACATAAAGATCAGCTAAGAATGCCCGGATCCATCGGCGGTTCGCGCGGCGGACGCGGAAAGCAGGAAGTTTTGAAAGGCAAAAGAATGGCCGGCCACATGGGCATGGAGCGCGTTACGGTAAAAAATCTTGAAATCGTGGAAATTGATCAGGAAAAAAATATTCTCGCGATTAAAGGCGCGGTTCCGGGAGCGAGAAATTCCGTTGTTTACGTAACTGGGAAATAAGAAATTGATGGATGCTAATTACGAATATAACACTAATATACGAATTACGAATTTAACAGACGCGCTTTGATTCGTAATTCG
>CAZFZQ010000061.1:0-4214 GCA_964522845.1 uncultured Gammaproteobacteria bacterium
GGGGTATGAAATTTCTATTTGGCTCTACTATGAAATTATCATTTGGCTACGACAGGCTTGCTTTTTTTATTTTCTAAAAAATGATAAACTTATAATATATGGATTTATATATCAGCCATTTAATTCAAGGATTGCGCGCGCCGGCATTGGATGCGGTAATGCTGTTTTTTACATATCTGGGAAATTGGGAGGTGGTGCTGATCGCGGTTATGATCGCGTGCGCTTTTTATGCCGTGAAAAAAATGTGGAATTATATTTTAGCGATTTTATTTTCCGTGGGCGGCGGCGAAGCTATGGTTTGGATTTTAAAACATATCGTTCAGCGTCCGCGGCCTCTTTTTAGCAATGATTTGGTATTCGAAAAAAGTTTCAGCTTTCCCAGCGGGCATGCTTTTGCGGCTGTGGCGTTTTACGGCTTGCTCGCTTATTTTTTAATTTGCGCCACAAAAAATAGATTTTTGAAAATATTTTCTGTGATTGTATGCGTACTTCTCGCTTTGACAATCGGCATCTCGCGGATTTATCTTGGTGTTCATTGGCCAACGGATGTCTTAGCCGGTTTCGCGCTGGGCGCGGCGTGGCTCGCGGTTGCACTCAAGGGATTAAATAAAAAATCTCCCAGATGAGAGATTTTTTAAATCGGGGTACCGAGATTTGAACTCGGAGCCTCACGCACCCGAAGCGTGCGCGCTAGCCAGTTGCGCCATACCCCGCTATATTCAACAAAATATTTATATCATTAATTGCCAATAAAATCAATAGTCAATTCCTTTTTGCGCGATGGCGCCTTCGGTAGCGAAGGGATGTTTGATTTGCTGGACTTCGCTTACAAGATCAGCGCGCGTTTTTATTTCATCCGGCAATCCCCTGCCGGTCAAGACCAGATATTTTTCACGCGGCCAAGAATCAACCAAATTTATAATTTCGGAAAGCGGGGCAAGGCCAACTCTCACGACATTCAAAATTTCATCCAGTACTAAAACATCAGGCGCGCCGGCGGCCAAAATTTCCCGCGCCAGGCCGATGCCTTTGGCCGCTTCTTCAAAATCCTTTTCTACGTTATCAAAGCGAAACGAACCTTCGCCTATGCGATTAGCGCCAAAAATATGTGATGATATTCCCAATTCTTTTAAGGTGGAAATTTCGTTGCAATAAGCGGAATCTTTATCAAAAAAGATGGCGGCGCATGACAAACCCGCCCCATAAGCGCGCATTACTAATCCCAAAGCGGCAGAGGTTTTACCTTTGCCGTCCCCCGTATAGACGTAGAGCATAGAAGCATGGAAACAAGAAAGCAAAGAAGCAAAAATACTAATTAGTGCCGTGAATTGAATTTTCTAATTTTTTCAATTCTGCCCAGAGCATTGCTCCTATTTCTTCTGAAAGTTTATTTCCATTATTATAATCCTGTTCCTTTAAAAAATCCATTTTTTTGAAGAAGTGCAGCAAGTATTGGGATTCTTTGAAAGATCCAAAAGATGTTTCTAAAAAATTAAGCTGTACCAATGGCTTTTTACGCGCGTAACCTTCAATATAGTTTAGCATTATTGATAATGTTGCTCGCCGCCATTGTGAAATGCTTCCGTACAATTCTTCTTTTGGAAAATTTCTTGAAACTGAATACGCAAAATGCACATACTCGTCCATCAAACGAGACAGTTTTTCCTGATATCCGGTCATATTGTTTCTATGCTTTTTTGTTTTTTTGCTTCTATTCTACGAGCACTTGGAGTATCCGCAGCTGCGGCAGAGCATGCATCCTTCGCCTAATTCAAGTATACCATGACAGTGGGGACATTCGGGAGCCACGCCGCGATCCGCCATGCTGCTAACACGAGTTTTGGTATAACTGACTGAAGTTAGTTCTCGTGAAACAGTGTGTTCCATATTGGCCGCGGGAAGCTCCTGAATAAATTTTTCATCCAGTATTTTTTCATCCGTTTTTTCTTTGAAGCTCAATTGCAATTTTTGTTGAGCGGAATTGACATGCTCGCGCAAAACATGGCTAATGGCATCGGGAATTGAAAGCACCTGCCCGTATTTGCTCCACGACGGCATGGGTCCGCGGATGCCCTTCAATTGTTCTATAATTTCTTCAACATCAATGCCCGCGCGCAAGGCCAAAGAAATCAAGCGGCAGATGGCTTCGGATTTGGCCGCGAAAAATCCGCCGGTTTTTCCAATGGCGGCAAAAACTTCAAACGGTTTGCCATCCTCATCATTATTTACCGTGACAAAAAGCGTGCCGTAGCCGGTTTTTACTTTGTAAGTACTGCCGGAAACAATCTCCGGACGCGGCTTGGGTGTGAGTTTGATGGGCGGATTGGCTTTGTCCTCAGGCAACATGGCCGGCTTTTCCGGTTCGTCGGTTTGCTTCACGGTTTTGGATTGCAAGACCGCCATGTCGCGCGAGCCGTCGCGGTAATACGCCATACCTTTACAACCAAGTTCGTGGGCCATGATATATAATTTTTTCACGTCTTCAACTGTGTGGGAATGCGGCGCGTTGACGGTTTTGGAAATGCTGGAATCAACATATTTTTGAATCACGGCCTGCATGCGCACGTGCTCTTCCGGCGAGAGCTCTTTGGCGCTCACAAAATAATCGGGCACGGATTCTCCAGGGTGCGCTTTTACGTATTCTTCATATAACGGATGATAAATTTCGTGCTCGCCCAGGCGATCTTTTCTGATCAAAATAAAATCATAAACCGGCTCAATGCCGGATGAAGTGCCGGTGAGCAGGCCTGTGGAACCGGTCGGTGCTTGCGTCAAAAGCAAAGCGTTTCTGATGCCATGTTTTGCGATATCGTCGCGCAAATCTTGGGGCAAAGTTTTGATAAAAGTTCCTTGCAAGTATTTTTCCGCGTCAAACGCGCCGAATGATCCGCGCTCTTTTGCCAATTCAACGGACGCACGATAGGCTTCGTCGCGAATGAAGGCATAAAGTTTTTCACAAAATTGAATGGCCTGTTCCGAACCGTAGCGGATTTTTAATTTTATAAGGGTATCGGCCAGCCCCATAGTGCCCAAACCAATTCTTCTGATTTTCTTTTGCGATTCCGCGTTTTCCGGGAAAAAATATTCCGTGGAATCAATAACGTTATCCATCAAACGTACGGCTTGGCGAACGGTTTTGCTGAGCGCTCCCCAGTTTAACACGCCATTTTCCACAAAACCCGCTACATTAACCGCGCCCAAATTGCAAACCGCCCACGCGGACAATGGCTGCTCGCCGCAAGGATTGGTGCAAATTAGTTTTTCAAAATACCAGGTGTTGGAATTTTTATTCGCGCGGTCAATAAAAAATATTCCCGGTTCGCCCGAGGCGTGCGCTGATTCGCAAATCAAATCCCAGAGATATTTGGCTTTGATGGTTTTGACCACCTCGCCTTTCCATTTCAATTCCCACTCGCCGTCATTTTTTACCGCTTCCATAAGCGCGTCGGAAATGCAAACTGACAAGTTGGCGTTCGTGATAACGCCCATACTTCTTTTAATGGTAATAAATTCTTCAATATCCGGATGATCGTCGTTTAACATCAGCATCAATGCTCCGCGCCGCGATCCGCCCTGCGTGATAAGACCCGTGACATAAGAATACAGCCCGCCAAATGATACCGCGCCTGAAGCTTTGCCGTTCACGCCTTTGACATAACTGTTTTTTGGCCGAAGTGATGAAATATTTACGCCCACGCCGCCGCCGCGCGCCATAATTTCCGCCATTTTGGTGACGCTCGCCATAATTCCGCCGCGAGAATCTTCCGGAGACGGAATGACAAAACAATTATAAAAAGTTTTCTGTCCCAATGACCCCGCGCCGGACAAAATCCGGCCGCCCGGGACAAACTTAAAATCCGTCAGAGCTTCAAAAAAGTCCTGCTCCGCCGTTTCCCGCTGGTTATCAGTTTTTTCCGCTTTGGCCAAATATCCCGCCACTCTGCGCCACATTTCTTCAGGCGCATGTTCAATTAAGTTGCCGGCCTCATCCTTTGCCGCGTACCGGTCCTCAAAAACTTTGCGCCGCACACCGTCTAATTGCATAGTGAATAAGATTAATTTGTAAAAATTTATAAAATTAAAAAACAGGCAGTCTTATCCTGTTTTGCTTAGACTTATTGCACAATAAGTCTAATTTTTAACGAACCCCCATAGATACATTATAGACCTAAAAAAATATGTCTCCAAATATCCCCAAATCTTGCTGGAATTAG
>CAZFZQ010000062.1:0-2326 GCA_964522845.1 uncultured Gammaproteobacteria bacterium
TATCATATTTTTACCTTTTTGGCAAGAATCCAATCTAAAACCCGCTTTTTCTGCGAGCGATTTCAGTTCGCACTTTCTAAAATGATGATAGTAACGCGGAATGGGGCTCCCGCCGTTTGAGGCGCGAAACGGAATCCAAAAATCGCCCGCGTCCATCCCGTCGTGCGGAAAAAAGAAATACCAAAATTTCATACCATTCCTTTTTATATTATGTTTTATAACACTCCACTGCCACAAATTCCAATTGGTTAAAAATAAAATCCCGCCGGGTTTTAGGACGCGATAAATTTCTTTTAAAACTTTTTCGCGCAATTCTTGGCTCGGAATATGGTGTAAAAAAGCAATCCCCGCCACAGCATCAAACTCGTCTTTTTCAAACGGCAAATCAAAAATATCAGCAATTCGGAAATCCGCGGTTGGATAACTTTTGTGTGCAATCTTTATCAATTCCTCCGATTGATCCACTCCGACATAGCTTGTAGCTTGTAGCTTGTAGCTTGTAGATAAATACTTAAAGAGACGCCCATTCCCGCATCCAATATCTAATATCTTCATTCCTTCCTTTATATATGGCGCGAGCATTTCAAACTCCGGCCAGGCGTGCTGGCGGCTAACATCAAAATCCGGAGCTATGGCATTGTAGCTTTTCTTGTTTTCTTCAATTATTCTTTGCGCCGTCTTTTTATCCATACTTGACAACAAATCAGATTTATGATAAATAGAGTGTGGAGGTGGAATCATGAAGTCAGAGGACATCAAAGTCGGAATGTATGTTTGGTGGCAAGACGACAAAACACTTGGCGGCTGGTCATACCCCGGGATCGTTGGGGCCTTCAATGGCCGAGTAGCCATAATCATCACATTTGATACCTTCAAAACTAGTGGTTGTTCAGTACTTGACAATCTACGCCCGGCTTCCATGGAAGAAATGAGAGACTATCTCGATACTTGTCTTGCCGAGGAAACAATCCGCTTTTACGGTCTTCAAGACCAAATCAAGGAATGTGAGGCGCGCCGCGCTCAATGTCAAGCCAAGTTGGCCGAACTCTCGAAACAGCAGTAGCTGTCAGTACGCTCAAGGTCACATCCTTGAGCTTTTTTTATTTTAATGCTATATTGCGGTTATGAACTTACTTCAACAAATCATCTTACAGGCAATTCAACGAAAAATCAATACTAAGGCCGAATTTGACCGCTTAAGGCAAGCGGTTTCTTCTAAATTTGGAAAATCCCAGCCATCCAACCAATCCCTGTTAAAAGTATACCGCAAATTGAATATTGCCGCTCCGTCCTTGGAAAAAATTTTAAAAACCCGCGAAATACGGACTTTATCCGGCGTGGCCGTGATCACGGTTTTAACCAAGCCATTCCCCTGCCCGGGCGCTTGCATTTATTGTCCTAATGATCCGCAAATGCCAAAAAGCTATCTGCCTAATGAACCGGCGGCGGCGCGCGCCTTGGCGTTAAAATTTAATCCTTACACGCAAGTGAAAAAAAGAATTGAAATGCTGGAAGTGAACGGCCATAAAACAGACAAGATAGAATTGATCGTCAAAGGCGGAACCTGGTCCGCGTACCCGCAAAAATATCAGGATTGGTTTATAAAAAGATGTTTTGAAGCCGCCAATAATCATAAAATCATAAAATCATTAAATCATAAAATCAAAGATACGAAAGATTCCCGCCTCCGCGGGAATGACAGAGAGGGGGGCGGGAATGACAGCCTATTTTTAGCGCAAAAGATAAATGAAACGGCGGAACATAGAATTGTGGGGCTGACGCTGGAAACTCGGCCGGATTTTGTGACACCCGAAGAAATAAAACATTTGCGCGAATTGGGATGCACGCGCATAGAACTTGGCGTCCAAACAATTGACGATAAAATTTTGGCGCTTATCCGCCGCGGACATACGGCACAAGAAGTGGCGGATGCCACGGCGCTTCTTCGCGACGCGGGTTTTAAGGTTGATTATCACCTAATGCCGGCTCTCCCGGGCGTATCAGTAAAAAAAGATTTGGAAAATTTCAAAAAAATATTCTCCGACGCGCGCTTCCGTCCGGATATGATAAAAATTTATCCTTGTTCCATAATTCCCAAAACCGCGCTATATAATTTATGGAAGCAAGGCAAATACAAACCGCTCGCCACAAATAAACTTTTGGACTTGATTATACAAATGAAGCTCGCCGTGCCGCCGTACGTGCGCATCTCGCGCGTTATCCGCGACATTCCGGGTAACGACATCGCGGCCGGAAACTTGGTGACCAGCTTGCGGCAAAATATCCAAGCCGAAATGAAGCGGCGCGGGCTGAAATGCAAATGCAT
>CAZFZQ010000062.1:2426-4201 GCA_964522845.1 uncultured Gammaproteobacteria bacterium
TGCGGCAAAATATCCAAGCCGAAATGAAGCGGCGCGGGCTGAAATGCAAATGCATTAGATGTAGAGAGATTGGACACATGGCCGACAAAATTTCAAATTTCAAATTTCAAATTTCAAATAAATTACAAATTACAAAATATAAAGCTTCAAACGGGACGGAATATTTTTTATCCATAGAGGACTCTAAGAAAAAAATTCTTTTTGCCTTCTGCCGCCTTCGTCTCCCCATTCAAAATTCAAAATTCAAAATTCAAAATTTGCCGGAGCTCTCCGGCGCGGCGTTAATAAGAGAGTTGCACACTTACGGCCACCTCGTTCCAATTGATAAAAAAATCGCGGGCGCGTCCCAGCATTTTGGTTTTGGAAAAAAACTGATGAAAGAAGCGGAACGCATCGCTAAAAAATCCGGCTACAAAAAAATGGCGGTCATCGCCGGCATTGGCGTGCGCGAATATTATAAAAAATTAGGATATAGACTAAAAGGCACATATGTAGTAAAGTCATTATAAGAATGAGAGGACATCATGAAACAAGTCGCTTTGCGCAACCACACCAAGATTGTTCTTTACGTCAAAATAGAATTTTTTAAAAGAAAAGATGGGAAGGCGCATGTGCTGATACATGTTTTTGATTGTCCGCAACAAGATGACGAACAAGAATATGAATCACTTGATCCCTGCGAGTGCTTAACCGCATCTTGTCAATTGCCGGACATATCAACATATAAAATACGCTGGCCCAGATATTTAATCAACTTGAAAACGAAAGTCGACGAAAACGCGGAAGAGGATGTGTTTAACATTACTCTTAGCGACACCCCCCAAAACAATTAGTCCTGAAGCGTTCAGGATTTTTTTATTGAATTTTTATGCATTAAATGTTAAAATTTTAACAATTAACAGAACCTATGCAAAACTTAAAAAAACAAGACCCGCAAATTTTTGACGCCATTAATAATGAAGTGCGCCGCCAGCAAACGGGATTGGAAATGATTGCTTCGGAAAATATCGTCTCGCCCGCCGTGCTGGAAGCCATGGGCACGCCCTTAACCAATAAATATTCCGAAGGGTATCCGGGAAAACGGTACTATGGCGGAAATGAATTTGTTGATGTTTCCGAAAATTTGGCAATAGAGCGCGCGAAAAAATTATTCGGCGCGGAGCATGCCAATGTCCAGCCGCACGCGGGCTCGCAAGCGAATATGGCGGCATATTTTGCCCTGATGAACCCGGGCGACAAATTGATGGCCATGGATTTGGCGCACGGCGGGCATCTCACGCACGGTTCGCCGGTAAATTTTTCGGGAAAATTATATAAAATCGTTCCCTACGGCGTACGCAAACACGACGAACGAATTGATATGGATGAAGTGCGCGAAATCGCTTTGCGAGAAAAACCGCAAGTAATTTTAGCGGGAGCTACCGCTTATCCGCGATTGATTGACTTCAAAAAATTTTTTGAAATCGCGAAAGAGGCGGGCGCTTATTTTATGGTGGATATGGCGCATATCGCCGGACTTATTGCGGCTGGCGTCCATCCGGATCCGTTTCCGTATGCTGATGTTGTTACCACCACGACACACAAAACTTTGCGCGGACCGAGAGGGGCGATGATACTTTGCAAAACCGCTGATCGCTTAAGACCTAATGATAAAAAAAATCTCGCGCAAAAAATTGATAGCGCAGTTTTTCCGGGCATGCAAGGCGGGCCGTTGGAACACATTATCGCGGCCAAAGCCGTTGCCTTTGGCGAAGCGTTAAAACCGGAATTTAAAA
>CAZFZQ010000063.1:0-4147 GCA_964522845.1 uncultured Gammaproteobacteria bacterium
CTATTTTTCAAATAAAACCGCTATTGTGGTATAATAAATTAGAAATTAGGTTAATTAGAAATTTTTAGTTTATGCCTCTCAAAGATTTATTAAAATTTCAGCCGAAAAAAGAAACCTACAAAAAAGCGTGGGTTATTTCCGTTAATATGGGTTATGGACATGAGCGCGCGGCTTACGGCCTGAAGGAATTGGCCCAAGACGATGAATATATCGTGGCTAATTCTTATCATGGAATTCCGGATAAAGAACGCCAATCCTGGCATGAAACGCAAAAATTATACGAAGCCGTATCAAGATTAAAACCCATTCCCGTCATTGGCAATCTGGCTTTTTCAATTATGGACAAAATCCAGGAAATCCCTGATTTTTATCCGCGCCGCGACTTGTCCGCACCCAGCCTGCAACTCAATGAAACTTTCAAATTCATAGAAAAGCATCAAATCGGAAAAAAACTGATTGACCGCTTGAGCGAAACCCGGCACCTGCCTTTTGTTTCCACTTTTTTCATTCCCGCTTTCGCGGCCGAAATTTATGATTATCCCGGGGAAATTTATTGCGTAATTTGCGACGCGGATTTTTCCCGCGCTTGGGTTCCGCGCGATGCCAAACGGAGTCGCATCAAATATTTCGCGCCTTGCGGCCGCGTAGTGGAACGGCTGAAGCTTTACGGCGTGCGCGAAGAAAATATTTTTCTCACCGGTTTCCCTTTGCCAAAAGAACTGATCGGCGGAACGACATCCCCTATCGCCAAACACGATATGATGGAAAGATTTTGCAACCTGGATCCTTCCGGCGCTTTCCGTTCACGCTATGCGAAGGTTTTAAAAAGCCACGGGATGAATGTTGCGGCCTGCGAAAAAAAACACCGGCCACTGACTCTCACTTTTTGCGTGGGCGGCGCGGGCGCGCAGAAACATTTGGGTATTGAGATTGTTAAAAGTTTAAGTGAAAAAATAAAACGCCACCAAATCCACATCAATCTCGTGGCCGGAACAAAAACAGACGTGGCAAAATATTTCGCGCGCGAATTGCACAAAATGGGCATTGTTATGCATAAAGATAATGGCATAGATATTATCGTAGATAAAAGCCGGCCGGAATATTTCAAAAGATTTACCTCTCTGCTCCGCAAAACCGATATTCTTTGGACCAAGCCGTCCGAGCTTTCATTTTACACCGGCATCGGCCTTCCGATTATTATGGCGCCTACGGTCGGTTCGCAAGAAGAGTTTAACCAAATGTGGCTACAACAAATCGGCGGGGGCATCAACCAGCTGGATCCAAAATATACCAATGAATGGCTGTTTGACTGGATTGAATCCGGCGCCCTGGCGCGCATGGCCTGGAATGGATATTTGGAAGCGCCCACGCACGGCACCTACCGCATTGAAGAAATAATCACCGGACAAAAAGTAAAACTGGAAAACCCGCCGTTCGTGGTATAAAATAAGAAAATAAAAAAATCTCCAGTTTATGGAGATTTTTTTATTTATATTTTCTGGCCGTAAAAGTCACTTTCGGGAATCCTTTCCCGGTTTTCCATTTTTTAACCTCCACATCGCGGAATCCAGCTTCTTCCAAAAACCGCTGCATTTCTTCTTCCGACGGGACATATCCGACAAAAATATTTTCTCCTCCGGGATAATTTATATAAACACCATCTTTTTTAAATTCCCCAGCATCCCTATCCGGCAAATCAAGGACAATTGTGCCATCCGGCCGCAGAACCCTATATGCTTCTTCCAACACCCGCCTCTTACTTTTATTTCCCAAGATGTCACAAAAAACATGCCAATTATAAGTTACCGCATCAAAGCTTCCTTTATCCAAAGGAAGATCGCGCAAATCCGAGGCCACAGCCCCTACATTTTTATTTTTCTTTTTCATCTTCTGGAGCAAATCTTCCGAGGCATCAGCATTTACAACTTTGTATCCATCTTCATAAAGCGGCAAAGCAATCCTTCCCTCCCCTCCACCCGCATCCAGGATATCCCTTGCGCCATTTTTCTCAAAAATTTCTTCCAAAATTTTTATTTCTTTTTCCGTATCTGCGGTTATTTCCGAGCGCGCTGACAATTTATCTTTATATTCTTTATAAAAATTTTCTTTATTTTTAAGCATTTTGTCGCCATAATCATCTTCTATTTCCGCCAAAAATTCCGGCACGGAATGCATAAATTTCATAATTTTCGGCACCGACACCAACAAAGGAATTGCAATATCAGCCCCTGCATTAGAAACTTTTTTCGCGGTCTCATTTAAATTTGCCGTAGTATTATCGCTTATCCAAATTACAGCCGGCTGATCTTTTATTTCTGGATTATTTCTTAAAGCGGTGATTGTTTTTATAGACGCCAAGTCATCCCCAAACAACAACACAACATCTCCGCCTCTTTCCGATAGATTCCGTAAAAGTGTTTCACGATCTTCTACCAATTCTGTCGGGGAGCCTAGTGTATTTAATACTTTATTCAGTGCCCGCATCGGAGGATTTGTACCAACAACAAAAGCCTTGACCGGGTCCAGCCCTAATTTTTTTCTGTCTATGGGAGCCAAGCTTTCAAATGTTATTCGTGGACGTTCCATATATAGATAGTTTACTAAAAATTAAACAAAAAAGCCAAGCGCGCGGCTTGGCTAAAAAATAATTATAATATTACTCCGCTACGAAATTACTCCGCCTTCCTGAATGGACAAGCGGGATACGAGCAGAAGAGGGCGAGCGACTCCTTGTCGGTCGCCACCCTGAAGGGGCACTTCGGCTGCGCGCACTGAAGACCCATTGCCTTGTAGTAGAGGGCAAGCATCTTCTTGTGTCCGCCACAGTCGCACCTCACGGTCTCGGACGAAGAGAAGCCATGCCGGCGGATCATCTCCATCTTCTTTTCCATGTTACAGCCACAGAGAACGAAAACCGCGCGGTCCGGCGAAAGGCCGTGCTTCGCGGCAAGCTCGATGGCAAGCTCGGCGCCGTAGCTTCCCACGTAGAAAAAAACCTTATCGAGCGTGGGAAGCGCCTCAACGAGATCCCCGAAGAGATTGGCGACCTGCACCTCACACTCGTACTCTCCCGGCTTCCGGCTATTACCGTGGTTATTTTGCCCTACTCCCAGCCACTTACCATCCTTGTTCTGGATGAGCAGAACACGGGCACCGCCATGATCCTTCCAGCCGTTTTGCTCGCCGTCCACAAAAGTGTTATAAGAAATCAGCGCCGTATTCATTTCTTTCTCCTTGTTGAATGAGCTTCCTCATTCATCTCCAGATAATTCTGAAGATGAAAATTGGAAGGCAGAATTTAATCTGCCTGAATGGAAGGAACTACTTCAGAAGGGCGCGGAGGGCGTCGCCCCAGTCCTTGCGCTTGTACACCGTCTGCTTGGCCAGGACCTTGGCGCCCTCGCACCTCAAGCAGACATCGCCATGGAGATAGCCCGTGCCATTGCAGAAATCGCACGGGGCGTTCTCGATCACGTCCTTCACAAACTGCGCGTGAAGGAAGAGAACCTTGGCGCCGTTCACCGCGACCTCATACAGATGATCGATGGCCGCGCTCATGGCGCCCATGTGGTGATTGACGTCGGTCACGAGGGCTACGAGCTTGGCACCGCGGGCAGCAGCCTTGAGGGCGATGACGAAGCCGTACGGCACCTGCTCGCCATGCTTGTAGATGCCGGGTCCCAGGGTCCGGCGACTCATGGGCATCATCATGTCGGTCAGAACCGCGTCGAAACCGAACGGGATGATGCACTGCGCCTCGAGCTCGTTATGCTTGTCCCACCAGGCCACCCTCTCCGCCTTGTCCTCGCTGTTCTGCTTGTTCGCGAGGCCGGCCTCCGCAAGAAGGCGGGACCGCTTCTCCTCGTCGACCTTCTCGCTCAAGAGATCCATGGCCTCATCGAACGAGGAGACGATGGTGAGATCGTGGTCCGCGAGGGTCTCCCGAGCCGAATCGCGGTGCATCTGCTTGTCGTCCACAATGAGAATCCGCATTTTCTTTCTCCTTTTTCAAAAAAACTTTTCACCTGCCTCGGATTATTCCGAGACAGGCCCTGTCTCCGGCCGCGACCATTCGCGGACAGAGTTGGAAGGCAGAATTTCTTCTGCCTGGATTGGAAGGAACTGCGAGGAATGACTACCCCATCGA
>CAZFZQ010000064.1:0-3969 GCA_964522845.1 uncultured Gammaproteobacteria bacterium
TTTTATATGACTCAACCGATTAAGCTATGGTAACAAATTAGATGACTAAATTCGAGAAATTTGACTTTTGGTCAATTTTAGAGTATCATTCATTCATATGAATTTAACCGTCCACGCGGCTGCCGGCGCCATCGTTGCCCAATATACGGGAAACCCTATTTTGGGGTTTTTATATGGCCTTTTAAGCCATATTCTCCTTGATATGATTCCACATGGCGACCGCGCAATGTATGTAAAATATAAAAATAAGGAACTCTCCGCCCAAAAAGCCGCGGCCAAGACAGGCCTTGATGCCATCATTGCGATTATTTTAGCAGTGGTATTTTTTAACCTTCCGCTCCCCAGCTCCAATCTGGTTTTAAGCATGGCCATTGTCGGCGCCATTATTCCTGACGTTTTTATCGGGATGTATGAGCTATCTCTTCCGCGCACGCCAAAATTTTTGAAAATCATCCATAAATGGCATTTCAAAAATCACGACCTGATTGCTAAAAAATTTGACCTGTCCGTAAAACAAGGCCTTCTTTTCCAAATTATTATTTTTCTGCTTTTGATGAGAAAAATCGTCTAAAGTTCTATCATATTTTCCAAGTGGCGAATCTCATAATCGTCTCCGTCGTATTCTATAAAAACCCCGTCAATCGCAAACGGCTTATCCCACAATTTCTTGGCGGATAAATAAAAATTGGCCATCAAAACCAATTTCTTTTTTTTATTGGGTCCCACGGACTCTTCCGGACTGCAAAACGATCGTCCGCTCTTTGCTCTCACTTCCGCAAAAATTATTTTTCCTTTATACTCGCAAACAATATCTATTTCGCCCATTTTATGCACCCGAAAATTTCTTTCAATAATCCTATAACCTTTCTTTTTTAAAAAATCAGCAGCCAAATCTTCTCCCCAATTTCCAAATTTCTTTCTATCGTCAGACATAAAAAAATTTAGTTATAAAAAATGTTACATTGCCACATTGTTAAAAGATAACAATGAAACAGTGTAACGATGTAACAATTCTTTTATTTCTTTTTCGGAAGATACTTCTCAAACTGCGCCTGTTTGCGTAAAGTGGTTTCTTTTTCCGGCAATTTTTTTATTTTTTTCAAGATAAAAAACAGCCACAGACCGAAGCTCAAAAGCCAGACAAGATACCAAAAACGCGATGACAAAAATACCGCCCGTTCATAACCAAAAAATAAAAATAAAAAACCCGTAAGCCCGGCTGCCAAAAACCAATTTTTCAGATACTTGGCGCCAAAACGCAAAAGATAATTACTTTTTTCTTTTTTGTAAATAACGGCGCAACCGACGGAAGCCAAAACCAGCAATCCAAAAAATATAACAAACCCATAATAAGAAACCGGCAAAAGAGGATCACCCGTCAATTTAAACCAAAAATTCAAAGTTAGCAATGGCTTGATGTTTAAAAAATTCATATAATTATTCAGAGTTGATATAATTTCTGTTTTTGCCGTTTCCGGAGGCCAAACGGGCATGGTTCCGCCGTATTCGGCGGAGAGTGAGGCCGAGGATTTGAGAGAGCCCGCCGGCTGGGGCGGGCAAACGACGGCGAAAACAGGGATTATATCAATTTTTTAAGTTTTCTTATAAATAAGTCCCCAATGATGCGGTCCGGCTTCAAATTCTTCCGTCAGTTCCAAACCAAGCTCAGCCGCTCTTTTTTTTGCCTCTTCCGCCGACACCCTGTCTTTAGTCGGCGGGCCGAATGGACTGGCAACGGGTTTCCAATCAACCAATAAAAGCTTACCGCCCTTTTTCAAAGTGCGCAAGGCCTCTTTCATCATCGCGGGCTTGGCGTGGACATTAACAAGAATCGCCGCGTCACAACTGCCGTCCGCAATTTCTTTTGCTCCGCCCAAAATTTCAATATCCGACCAAACCGGCACCACATTTTTAAAATTTTGCAATTTGGTCTTGGATTCAATGTTCGATAAAACCGACTTCAAAACATCCACGGCGTAGACCTTGCCGGCATCGCCCACCATTTTTGCCGCGGGATAAACAAAATGACCGGACGCGCCACAACCCAAATCCGCCACCAGCATGCCCTCGCGCAAATCCAGTTTGGTTAAAATTTTATTCGGATCCAAAAGTTCCGACCCCGTTGGAATATACATCATACAAATTAGGTGATTAGGTGTTAGGCTATTAGGTTGTTAGGGAAGAAATCTTAAAACCTAACCACCTAAAAACCTATAACCTATCAACCCTTTCTAAATAATCCGCCTAATAAAAATTGCAACAGCCCGTTCATCCAATTAAAAGCGTAAATCCAAGAAATTAAAATAACTATCAACCCCAGCAATTTATAAAACAAGCGCGTACCGCCCTCCATGCCCAGATGCTTTTCCGCCCATTCCACTTTGCCCGTAAAATTCAAAAACGACTCGGTTTTCAAATTCATCATAACGCCCAAAGCCGTGCCGATTATGCCGACGATAATTCTTGCAATCATATTACTTTATATTATATCACATAATTAAAAAAGAAGTTCTACGAGAACTTCTTTTTTTCTCCTATCTTCCCCCTTGGTACTCCAAGGGGGAAGTGCCCACAGGGCGAAGGGGGATATCCCCCACCGGCCGATTACGGCCACCTCCCCCTTTGATTACAAAGAGGGAGGATAAAAAAAATTACTTTATTGCACCGCTGTCAAGGCATTCACTAATCCCGCGCCATATAAATTTGCATTGCCCAAAGGAGTGGCCGTTGCTTGCAGACGCGCCTGCACTTCGTCCGGAGAACAGCCGGGTATTCCATCTGTATTGCATTTTTCCGGTACTGATAAAACTAATGCCACTACGCCCGCCACATGCGGGCTGGCCATGGAGGTGCCGGAAAGCGTAGCATAAGTTTGCCCTTTATAAGTGGAAAAAATATTTACGCCCGGAGCGGCCAAATCAACTTCCGCACCGCGTGACGACCACGAGGCAATATTGTTATTTGCATCTGTCGCGGAAACAGCAATTACTTCCGGATAAGCCGCCGGATATCCAACCGCGCCACCGGAATTTCCAGCCGCAGCCACGAGTGTTATGCCCGCCGCTTTAGCGCGGATTACCGCGTCACGAAACGACTGCACATTTGAAGAAGTGCCCAAACTCATATTTACAACTTGTATTCCGTTTGCCGCAGCCCAATCAAGGCCTTCTATAATGTCAGAAAGATAACCCGAACCGCGGCGATCTAAAACTTTAACAGCGTACAAATCGATCTGCGGCCCAACGCCAACAACGCCGACGGAATTATTCGCCGCGCCAATAGTGCCGGCGACATGCGTTCCGTGTCCATTATCATCATTAAAACTTGAAGTATAAGAAACGGTACTCACACCGCCTTTCAAATTTCCAAGCAAATCCGGATGTTTGACGTCAATGCCAGTGTCTATTACCGCCACTTTAATCGGATCTGCGGTTGTTACCGGCCAAACCAAAGGAGCGTTAACGCGGGCAATGCCCCAAGGCAATTTCTGCGCTGGCTGGCTTATTGAATTTTTTCCTAAAGCGCCGCTTCTCCCCGAATCTTGCACTCCATCTCTCGCTTCATCCTTATCCAGCGCTTCAACCACCACATCATCATCAATGCGCAACACATTTTTATCTTTTGCCAAAAGTGCCGTGGCATTAGCCGGCAAAAGCACGGCCTTGCCATGGGCAAGCTTCAAATCTTTCAATTTTACTCCACCAAATTTTTTAACCAACGCGTCTCTTTCGCCTTCGTTCAAAACGTCTTCCTTAAAAACCACGATTTTTCTTTCCACCGGCGCGGCCGAAGTTACGGTTGGCACGGCAGACAAAACCAGTCCTGCCAGCGCCAAAAAACACAAAAATCTTTTCATAATTTTTATTTAATTTTAGTCTTATTATATTAACACATTATATAAAAAACAGCAAATACGAATTTAGTCATCTAATTTGTTACCATAGCTTAATCGGTTGAGTCATATAAAAT
>CAZFZQ010000065.1:0-3812 GCA_964522845.1 uncultured Gammaproteobacteria bacterium
CTGATTCCAAGGAATACGTTATCGAGGCGCAATGACGCTATGACGAAACTGAAAATAAAGCCGTCTTTGGCAAAGAAATCAGCTGGATGCAGGAGCTGGCCAAAATCCAAAAAGAATTTGAAAATAAAAAACAATTTTTGGAAGGGCTTGATTCCTTAAAAATTGATGTTTTTAAAAATCACATTTTTGTTTTCACACCCAAAGGCGACGTGATTGATTTGCCGGAAGACGCCACGCCGGTTGATTTTGCTTACGCAATTCACTCGGACATCGGCGACCAATGCGCGGGCGCGGTCATCAATGAACAAATCGCCTCCTTGGATACGCCTCTAAAAAACGGCGATGTGGTGCATATTATTATCAACAAAGACAGAAAGAGCCCGAATGCCGACTGGCTGAAATTCATCAAAACCCGCGGAGCCCGGCAAAAAATAAAAGGCAAACTGAACGCCAAATCTACCGGCCTCATCAACCGCCTGCTCCATAAAACATAGTAGCTATTGACAGATTGTAATAAAAATGATATATATTAATCAGCACCTTGACCCGCAACCGCGCCAAGAAAGGAGAATCATCCATGTTACTATCCATTCTATTGATTACTCTGCTCGCAATGAATATTACTATCGGACTGCATCTGAGCATAAAAGATATTCGTAAAAAATGGAAGGAAATAAACATCTTCGGACAGCGTAAAATGAGCGTGGGGATCCTAATCTTCAAAATCATTTTTCTCCCGTTTAGCGCCATCTTTCTACCGTGGAGAACACTTAGTAATCTCATCAAGGATAAGCTAATCAATAGCCATCCTTACTTGGCTAATATTCTTGCGTACGTGTTGATGGAAAATGTGCTCCCGTTTGTATTCCTATACGGAACCGTTTGCCGTTTCTTTCCCTCATGGGGTAAATCAGAACCATTAACCGCTGCTTCCTACTTCTTCTACGCAGCAGTCATCGCAATGCTGTTCACCATAGCTATTGTCGAAACTTATTGCAATCTGCGAAAACAAACGCGCGAAAAAGCGCAGAGAGAAGCGTGGGATAAAGCGCGGAGAAATACGCCGCCTCAACCCTAACCAACCCCCCGCCGCATCTTCGGACTCCGGCGGGATTTTTTTATTTTTCGTATACTATCTCACTACTAAAATTAAGCGGCCGCTTAATTTTAGTAGTGAAGTGATTTTTATTCATAAAATTATTATTTATCTTCCAACCATAACTTCCGCGGTCGCGGAAGTTATGGTAAAACAAAAAACAGCTAGAACCGAGCTGCTTTTTTATCTTTTGTTTTTTAGCAATGTAACAATTTAACAATTTTCCTTGCTATTTCAACCTCTTTACAATTTTTTGCAACTCCTCGTTGGAATAAAATTCTATAATGATTTTGCCGGTTTTGCCGGATTTTTTGATATCAACTTTTGTTTCCAGGCTGCTGCGGAGCTTTTCTTCCAAATCCGCCAAAAACGGATCTTTTATCGCCGCTCGCCTGGTGTGCGCCGCTTCCGGCTGTTTCAAGCGGCTGACGGCCTCGCCCGCGCTGACCGTAAGCCCGGCGAGCATTTTTTTATAAAGATCCATTTGCTGTTTCGGATCTTTCATGCCTGCCAAAACGCGTCCGGCGGAAGCGGAAATTTTTCCCCGCGCCACGGCATTCATCATTTCGTCCGGCAAATTCAAGAGCCGCAACATATTGGCAATAACCGGCCGGCTTTTGCCCATTTTCTTGGAAACATCTTCTTGCGTCAAATTAAATTCATCCATCAACCGCCGATAACCCGATGCCTCTTCAATGGGATTTAAATTTTGCCGCTGCAAATTTTCTATCAGCGCCCATTCCAATTTTTGATGTTCATTCACGTCGCGGATAATGGCCGGCACTTGTTTCAAATTCAAAAACTTGGCCGCGCGCAGACGCCGTTCGCCCGCCACCAGCTCAAAGTTATCCCCTTTTGGCGAAACAATGAGCGGCTGAATGATGCCGTGCTCTTTGACCGAGGCCACCAGTTCTTCCATGCCCGTATCTTCAAAATTTGATCTGGGTTGTTTGGGGTTGGGAGAAATTTTATTTACGCCAAGAAAATGGACCCTGTCTTTGTCCAAAAAAACACCCTCCTCGTGCCGCTCGGTATTTGTCGGATGCGCGGTCAATTGTTTTTGCGGGATCAGTGATCCCAATCCTCTGCCCAATGCCATAGAACTCAGCTTTTTAGACAATTAGCTTTTTAGCTTCTTAGGCGGATTTTCCTAAAAAGCTAAGAAGCTACTGATACTAATAAGCTTGATTTTAAATTCCCATTTCTATCAGCTCTCTCGCCAGCCGTTCGTACGCGCGCGCGCCCTTGCCATCTTTATCATAATGCAAAATAGATTTTCCATAAGACGGCGCTTCGGCCAAACGCACGGTGCGGGGAATAACCGAACGGAAAATTTTATTTGGAAAATATTTATAAAGTTCGCTCATCACTTCTTCGGACAATTTATTTCTTTTATCAAACATGGTCAAAACCGCGCCCAAAATTTCCAGTTCCGGTTTGATATTGTCTTTTACCAGATTGATAGTGGAAACCAACTGTCCTAAACCTTCCAGCGCGTAATATTCCGCCTGTACGGGAATTAAAACTTTATCCGCAGCCACGAGCGCGTTCACAGTCAAAAGCCCCAAAGACGGCGGGCAATCTATGATAATATAATCATAGGCGCCGCGCACCTCGTCCAGACAATGATGCAAACGGCTTTCGCGATTTTCCACAGCTACAAGTTCCACACCCGCGCCCGCCAAAGACGCCGTAGCCGGAGCGATGCGCAAACCCTCCTGCGCCGTATTTAATACCACGTCTTTAAAAGAGTGCTGGCCGCCCAAAACTTCATAAACGCCCCGCTTTAATTCCTGGTGGCTTATTCCCAGGCCGGACGTGGCATTGGCTTGCGGGTCAATGTCAACCAAAAGCACGAATTTGCCCAAAGTCGCCAAATAAACGGCCAGATTGACGCTTGTCGTCGTCTTCCCCACCCCCCCTTTTTGATTTACAACCGCGATTACTTGCGCCATACATCAATAGTATATCAAAAGCAATAATAGTTGACAAAGGGCGCAATTTTTGATAAATTAATGATAGACTTATTTTTATGCCGCCGTGCTGGAATTGGTAGACACGCAGGTCTCAAAAACCTGTGAGCGCAAGTTCATGTGGGTTCGACTCCCACCGGCGGCACCAAAAAAACAGAACTAAATTCTGTTTTTTTGATTTAAAAAAACTAAGCTTAGATGCTTAGTTTTGCAGCTTCCCAAAGCGATTTTATAATTTCCGCGCCTCCCTGATAAATAAATATCCACAGAGCCGTGCCCAGCATATTGAGCAAAATTGCCCAAAAATAAACTCGCCTCTTAAGACACAGGTTAACAACATACGGGGTAAGGTATGGCCCCAAAAATAACGCCGAAATAATCATGGCAACAATTCTTCCCTTGAAGAGTTTAAGCAAAAAATTTCGTATCCTTTCTCCTTTTATTTTTTGCTTGATAAATTCTTCCAGTGTCTGATCTGTGTTACCGTTAAAATAGATTAAGGGCAATGCCAGAAGTCCGGCCAAAGGCACAAAGGCCGCATAAGCGCGCCACCCCAAAATGATAATAACGCCAATATAAATCGGCCCGATGGCAAAGTTAGCCACCGAGAGCACTGCGGCGGCCGCGAAAATTGCCAGTTTTATCTTCTTCAAAGAGCACCTCTTCCTCTAAATTATCCTATCAGAAATCGCATTTAGACATTTAAAAATGTAACTTTGCTGTCTCCGGTTGAGACATATAAT
>CAZFZQ010000066.1:0-3630 GCA_964522845.1 uncultured Gammaproteobacteria bacterium
TTGCATGCCTTAGACACGCCGCCAGCGTTCATCCTGAGCCAGGATCAAACTCTCTTAAAAGATATTTGATTAGCTCAAATAAAAATGATTGAAATTGAATAGACGACTTCCTGCTACTATGCAGAAGTCAATTAATTTCTAATTACAGATTTAGGTTTATTTTTCTGTAATTGTGCTGGTAAATTGTCAACGTTCATTTCTTTCACTCATTTTTGCTGTAAAGAAAACAGCGGCTTCCAAATTTTTAGGGGCCACTGTTTTCTTGCCAGTATCCGTAGAGGACTTTTCAAGACGAGTTTTTATTTATGTTTTAATGAAGGTTTTCTCCTCAATTGTTATAGATATAAGTTTACTATATCTGCGCTAAACTGTCAAGTCTTATTTTATACTATCTGAAAAAGCCTGTCAAGCGGGTTAAAATAAGGATGAAAAAGTCCGCGCTGGGCGCGGACAATTGTGGAAAAGGACTGGCCGTAAAATTATTTGTCAAGCTCTTTTCTGTAAACTTCATATTTTTGCTTAAGCTCTTCGCTGGTCCATTCTTCTTCCCAACGCGGCTCTTGCCCCGCAATTTTTACATATCTGCGGACAAAAATTAAGGAATCCATTGCCTCGTGTTTATGATGTAACCCCTTATTCTCTGAAATAGAATAAACGCACACCATCGCTTTATCATCAAGGAACTCATAACCGTAATTGGTTGGAAAGGGCATAGAACGTCCTGCGCAACGGAAAGTCTTTCTCTTTGCTGGAGTGTTTGTGACCATTGTTGCGCATCTAATTGCCGATGAAAGAGCAAAGAGGTTATCACTGTTATTGACATAAACCGGCGTAGAAATCTGTCCATGGGTAGTATCGTGAGTTACGATGACGATGAACATTGTTTTTTCTCCTTTCTTTTCTACGGGAAGTATAGCATTGATAGCCAACACTGTCAAGAGGTGCTCCCTAACACAGTAAATCCGCTCTCGCGGATTTTAGCAATATAACAATTTAGCCATTCTGATTTTTTTCTCTCCATTCTTTTATTTTTTTGTGGTCGCCGGAGAGGAGGACGGAGGGGACCACGAGTTTTTTCTTTTTGCCTGCCTGCCGTTCGTAGCCTTGGCGAAGAATGGTTTCGCGGTATTCAAAAATTTCCGGGCGGGTATAGTGCGGATATTCGAGATTGGCAGTTGGCAGTTGGCAGTTAGTAGTTAGGGAATACGATTCTTCCAAAAGAGATTCTTTTTTTATCACGCCGGGGAGGAGGCGGGTAACGGCGTCCGCGATGACCATGGCCGGGAGTTCGCCGCCGGTCAAAACATATTCACCGATGGAAATTTCTTCATCCACAAATTTTTTGACCCGTTCGTCCACACCCTCATAGTGTCCGCAGATAAAAGTTAGCGAATTGTATTTCGCGAGCCGCGTCGCGTCTTTTTGGGTAAATAATTTTCCTTTTGCAGAAAGTAAAATGGTTCTGTTTTTTATGGGATTGCCACGTCGCGGACTCCTCGCAATGACAGATAGGGATTTTAAGGCATCAAAAATAGGTTGGACTTTCATTACCATGCCCGCGCCGCCGCCGTAGGGAAGGTCGTCAACTTTATGATGTTTATCGGTTGCAAAATCGCGGATGTTTACAATATTAAAACTGACAAGTTTTTTTGTTTGCGCGCGTTTCAAGATGCTCTCATTCAAGTAAGAGTTAAAGATGTCGGGGAAGATTGTTAAGAAATTTATTTTCATATCATAAAATATTATAACATAAAAACCACGTAGGATGTGGTTTTTATGTTTTTAACTTTGATGTTAGATCGTTAAGTCGTCGACAGCGGAAGTGTCCACTTCTGCTGGGCGTCTGACGTGCGTTGAGCCTTCCGGTTCAACGATTTTCAGGTTGACGCGGGCATTGGCTTTGGTGCCAACGATCTTGAGAAGAGTTCTCAAGGCGCGCGCGGTGTTTCCCTGTCTGCCGATCACAAACCCCATATCAGCCGGGTTTATGTGGAGAGACAAAAGTACGCCTCTCTCATCAACGGTCCTCTCAACTCTTACGTCTTTCGGGTTGTTGACGATGGATTGTACAATGTACTCCAAGAATTCTTGATCCTGTGATTTAGCGGCCATATCATTCTTCGTTTTTAATTATACAGTTTCGGATTGCCGACCATTACAATCCGCTATTCTTATGTTATCAATCTTAATATATATGGTCAAAATCGTCAAGCAATAAAAAAATCCCCCGAGCCTGTCGAGGGGATTATATATTTTTCAGACAATCTTCTTTCGGATCATATCGCATCAGCGCGACTTCTTTGCGTCCGTCTCCGAAAAACTTACAAATGCCGAAACTTATAAATTCTCTTTTTTGAGGAGCGTAAAGGTGGCGGGTTTTCGGGTTGAACATCCGGCGGATGATTGCAAGATACCGGAGCGCTTTTTCAAGCCGGCGGAATCTTTTCCACTTCAAATCCAGTTTTGGCATTTCCCAGTCGTAAGCGGTTGAGCCATTGCCGGTAAACATGATGGTATTATCTTTTGTTTTAATGAGGATGCATGTATGGATGTGCGCGCTTATAACGACATCAATATTTTTATTTTCCGCCAAAATTTTTTTGGCATAATCAGTGAAGTCCTTGCCGCGCAATTTATTGTAGGCCGCAACCACTAGCGAATTCCAGTTTAAGCGGAAGAGCGTCCAGAGCGAGGCGCTTTTCCGTACCCACCAGCGCCGCGAAAAACGATGGCAGAAAGGCGTGATAAACCAAATGATAATGGCCCAAAGGGCGAACCATTTATTTTTTGCCAGGGCTTCAAGAATAACAAACCGGTGCGGTTCAACCCGGCCGACCCACCAGTTTCCCTTGAATAATTTGGTGCCGCGCGAAAGAACGTTGGCTTGGTCGGTAACCAAATGGTTGCCGTAAGGATGCCGGAGAAGCGGAGGGTTGAGCGGCTGGCCTAAGCGCTTGGTGAGAAATACTTTCTCCGGCCGCACAGTGCTGTTCCATTCTGCGTTATTTCCGTGGCTGATATGGACCCCGTTCTTAATTTCCTCAAAAAGAAATTCAATCCGGGAATCGATATTGTGGCTTTGGTTTTTGGATAGTTCTTGCCGGATGAAATTTTGCACATTGGGCCAGACGAGTTCCAGGTCGTGGTTGCCGATGAAAAATTTTATTTTTCCTCCGCGGCTTAAGAATTTTCTCCAAGTTTCTACAACCAAGGGATGCGCCGAAAATATTATCTTGATTTTTTCTATAGCCGCTTCTTCCGTGGGCTCGGCTTTTATCCGTCCATGAAATGGTACGCGCAAAAAATCAAAAGTGTCGCCATTCAAATTCAATTCCAGTTGCGCTCCGCAACTGCCATGCGTTTCCATAATATTATCTACGGTATGGCAAAATTCCGAATCGGCATTGAATAATTCCAAGGGGTTTATCTTGCCGTCCTTTTCTCCTTCGCCCATATGAAAATCAGCGAAGATGAACCGTATTTCCCGTGGTTCTTTATGTGCCATTGTTTTATCCTTTGTGAAAAGAGCTGGTGCCTTTATCTTAATTAAAAAATCGCCCCGTTGCAAGGGTGATTTTTTTATTTGATATTTTATGCAGCCGGCTTGTCCTCCATAGCCTTGGCGGAGGA
>CAZFZQ010000067.1:0-3564 GCA_964522845.1 uncultured Gammaproteobacteria bacterium
TTATATGTCTCAACCGGAGACAGCAAAGTTACATTTTTAAATGTCTAAATGCGGATTTTTTTTTGTTTTTTTGTGGTTATTACTGTTTCGGAGTTACCAGCCCGCCGGTTTTTAGGTTTTTATATATGCCCATTAATTTCAACCCGCTTTCCCGAAACACGTAAGTGCCGTCTTTTTCCACCGTGCCTACGCTCTCCCATAATTTTTTGAAATTTTGATACGCGTCCATATCGCCCTTCAAAACAATTGTTGGAACGGCGGTAATTTTATAATCTTCAATTATTTTTTTCCCGTCCGGCAAAACCGCGTCTAAAGTAGAGCTCGCGACCGGCTTCATCACCAAATTTTCCATGGCCTTGTCATGCAAGTAAACATCATAGCACTTGGTGCAGGACAAATCCGTGATATACGTCAAATTAAATTCTCCCCGAATCTTTTTTTCATCTAAATTATAAAATGGCGGAAAAGCGTTATTGTAGACAAAATTTTTGTCATCAATAAAAGCCGTGCTGGACGCGTCAAACACCTGATCCAAGCCCAAGGCTTTTACGTCGCCTTGCAAAATAAAGGTCGGCAAATTTTTTATTTTATAAGTTTTGATCAAAAGTTCCGCGTTATAATTTGACGCTTTATATTCTTTTGTTCTGGAATATTTTATGGCCTTGGCGTCTTTTACAAAATCCGATACCTGATAAATATCAAAACAATCTTTGCAATTGTCCGGTTTAATAACAATCAGTTTGTAGCTCCCCTGCCATGATTTGATGATTTTTTGCGCCATCTGCACGGACGGGCGCATTAAAAACACTGCGCCGACCAGTGCCATTGCCGCCACCGCGAGCGCTAAAATCATGCTGAACCTGCTCACTTCGCCTTCTTTATTATACCAAAAACCAAACATATTTTTTTATATTATTTGCAAAGTAATCCGGTTTTTATGCCATAGGCGAGAAGCCCGAGTTCTACGGCTTCCAAAAGCGCCAAAACCACAACGGCGACAAGAACCAGATTTATGAAAAATCTTTTATTGACTTTTATTTCCAAAGTAGCTGCCATATCCATTGTTTCTTATTAATAAATAAAATTAAAGTTTGATTAAGCACCAGCAAGATGCCGAATATTACTACCAAAACTACTGTGGTCTTTTCCGAATGTAAAATTTTACACATAATATTTTTCTTATTTATTTTCTTCTTTTCCCGCTTCTTCTTTTATGCCCTCAGCGTCTTCCGGCTCTTCTTTGTCCGTACTTTCAAAAATTTTCGCGAGGCCATCGCTTTCTTTCGGTTCCAGTTCGCGGCTCACGCTAACCATCTCTTCATTCAATCCCTTTTCGTCTTCCGCTTTTTCTTCCGATTCTTTTACACGAATCTGCACGCTTTTTTTAAATAGTTTATTAAGCCACATATTTTTTATAATTTTTAAGCAAATAAATCCCGATAGCTATCATTAATATGCTACCATATTGGCTTGGGATAAGTCCAGCGAAACGGGGCTCTTCTACCCGCAAAAAATCCAAAAGAAAACGGCCGGCGCCAAAAATTATAAGAAAACTCTCTAAATATAGAGTTTTTTTCTTTTTTAAGGCGAGGTATGCAAAAAGCATGGCGTCAAAAATAAGCAAGAGCAGACCAAGGTCAAAGCGCGGGCCGTCCGGATACGCCACGGATAAGGGTGAAGCGATGGTTTTTATGCCCGGATGGTCGTTTATCAAATAACAGCCAATGCGCGAGATGGCGAGCCCGAGCGGCAAGACAAAAGCGATTTTTCCCGACAAAACGTAAAGATTAATTTTTTTTATTTTGGCATAAAAATAAATCACGGCGAAACCTGCGAAAAAACCCCCGAATGATGACATTCCGCCTTGCCAAATTTTCCAAAAATCTCTGATGGCGGAGAGTGTTTCCGGCGCGTAAAACAAAACATAAAAAAGCCGCGCGCCAATCATGGAACCGATTAAAATATAAAGCAGCGAGTCGGTAAAAATGTTTTTTTCGCTTGGATATTTTTTTATCAATACGGCGTAAGCGGCCAAAAAACCAAGCGAAACAAAAAAACCCCACGTATAAATTTTCACGGGGCCAAGCTGAATAAATAGTAAATGCAAATAAGGCAACATACTTATAACGCGCCCAGTACTTTTAATCCATCCTTAAACAACCCCAGCGCCTTTTCCGCCTCGCCGCGATTTAGCCGCCTATCCGACTGATGCACTAAATCATTACGTAAAATATGCGCTTCCCAAACCCTTTGCATTTTTGGATGCTTGTGCGCGGCAAAACGCAATCTCTCGCCCATATTTTGCCCGCGCATAAAGGCCTGCTTTAAGGCAGAATCCATCAGCTTGTCCGCCTCAATCACAGCCATTTTCCAAGAAAGCGCGGAGTCCCCTTGCATCAGCTTTTCTATTTCCTGCCACTGTGCCGCAATTCCTTTATATTCCTCGTCATTTTTTTTCTTAAAAAATCCAAAAAACATATTATTATTTTTCCTTAAACGTCCACACCGCTCTTGCCGTTTGGTCGCCATTGGACCATTTTATTTCCAAAGTTCCGCCTTTGTGCGCCCGCGCCACTTGTTTGGCGATACTGACGGCCAATTGATTTTCACTCGTCAAAACGCGAATTGTGCCAGCGGTATTTTCAATTTTTATAATTTTGTCTTCCGGATCGCGCGATTCGGCGCGCTTGCCGATATTTCTTATTTCTTGTTCAAATTCCACAACCAAGCCATTAGGCACATTTTTAAAAATCACTTCGCCCTCGTAGCCCATGACACCGTGGCCTTTTTCTATTTCCTTATCTTCCGGGCAAATTTCATAAACCATATTCTCTGACGCGGCGTAAGCCTTGTCCAATTCTTTGGCCGGATGCCAGCGCTTGTCAAAATAAACCGCGTGGCACTTGGGACAAATCATGCCGGGCGTTTTGCCTTTTACTTTTTTATCATTGGGCGTGGGGCCTATTGGCCACCCCTTGCTTTTGCTATTGTTTTTTTCCATACCCAGTAAGACAACTTTGAAAATATCAAATTAATATATTAACTGATATTACGAAGTTTTCTTTATTATTCATTGTTTACCCAGCGACATAAATTGATTTTTCTCGTTATGTCTTACATAACGAGGGTCAAAGTTGGTCTTACTGGGCATAGTTACACAAATAATTTTTTAGCGATCCCGAAAATTGTTTTTTCGTCAAACATTTTGCCCATAATTTGCAAACCGACGGGCAAGCCATTGATATCTCCGGCGGGAATGGAAATTGCGGGAATGCCCGCGATGTTAGCGGAAACGGTGTAAATATCCGCCAGATACATTTGCAACGGGTCGCTGGTTTTTTCGCCGATGGGCCAGGCAACTGTGGGCGAAGTGGGTGTAATCAGACAATCAACTTTTTTAAACACATCATCAAATTCACGGCGGATAATTGCGCGCACCGAAGCGGCTTTTTTGTAATATGCATCGTAATAGCCGGAAGATAACGCGTGCGTGCCAATCATAATGCGGCGGCGCACTTCATCGCCAAAACCCGAGGCGCGCGATTTTTTATAAACATCAAATAA
>CAZFZQ010000068.1:0-3464 GCA_964522845.1 uncultured Gammaproteobacteria bacterium
TCTTTGGCGTGCTGGCTCTTAAAACCTTTCAATTTCGGAGTTGATAACATTAAATGGCGCATGCCCAATTTTCTCAAACCGGAGACGCCGGAACGCGCTTTTTGTCCTTTGGCACCCTGGGTGGAATAAGAACCGTGCCCCGAAGAATCGCCGCGGCCCAAAACCTTTCTGCGCTTTCTTTTCAATTTGGGTTTTAAATCATGAAATTTCATAAAATTTATTTGGTTCTCAACATCTTCAACGCCTTGAAGGTCGCGTATAAAGTATTGATTTTATTATTTGAGCCGAGTGTTTTTCCAGTTACGTTCGGCACGCCGGCCAAAGACAATACCACGCGCATTACGCCGCCGGCTTTGACGCCCTTGCCTTTTACCGCCGGTTTCATCAAAACCTTGCCGGAACAAACTTTAGCAATAACCATGTGCGGAATGGTTTCATTTTTCATAGGCACGCGCATCATCCGTTTTTTGGCGTCTTTAGTAGCTTTTGTTATGGCAACAGAAACATCGCCGGCCTTGCCAATGCCAAAACCGACATTGCCTTTTCTGTCGCCCAAAACAATCGTCGCCCGAAAATTCATTCTTTTGCCGCCCTTGGTAACACGGGTAACGCGCGCCAAATCAACGAGTTTTTGGTCAAACTCTTTGTCGCGATCGTCTCTGTCTCCTCTTTTATTTTCTCTTCTTTTTGCCATAAATTTAGCTTATTAGCTTTTTAGCTTATTAGCTTTTTAGAAAAAACTTCGTTTCTGTTTTCCCTAAGAAGCTAACAAGCTACTTTCCTACTTACCTAATTTAAAACTTTAGTCCGCCTTCCCTCGCGCCGTCGGCTAAGGCCTGAACACGTCCGTGATAACGATAACTATTTCTGTCAAATGCCACTTCCACAATGCCTTTTGCCTTAGCTTTCTCCGCCAAAAGTTTTCCCACTTCCGCCGCAACTTCCATTTTCTTTTTCTTTTCTGCTTTAACTTCTTTTGACGAAGCGGAAACCAAAGTTACGCCCTTTTCATCATTAATAATTTGGGCGGAAATTTGCAACAAACTGCGGAATACGGAAAGGCGCGGCTTCTCGTTTGTGCCTTTTACCATGACTCTCGTCTTCCTGCGCAATTTTATTGATTGTTTTTTCTTTTGTAAATTCATAAATTAGGTTGTTAGGTCGTTAGGTGATTAGGTTGATAGGTTTTAAGAATTTTCTTTCCTAATTACCTATTAACCTAACCGCCTATCAACCTACTTTATGCCGCGGCCTTTACCGCCTTGCCGGCTTTTCTTCTTACTACTTCGTCAATATATTTAATCCCTTTTCCTTTGTACGGCTCAGGCGGTTTTATTTTTCTGATTTGCGCCGCGACTTCTCCCACCAATTGCTTATCAAATCCTGAAATTATAATTACATTTTTTTCCACCACAGCGGAAATGCCTTGGGGCAATAAATATTCCACCGGATGGGAAAAGCCCACTTCCAATTTCAGTTTATTTCCGGCAACAGCCACGCGGAAACCCACGCCGTTGACTTCCAATTTTTCCGCAAAGCCAAGGGTTACGCCTATGACCATATTTAAAATCAAACGTCCCGTAAGGCCCCATAACGCTTTTTGTTTTACATCTTCCGGATCGGCAACCGTCACATTAACAGCCTTCACGCCGTCCGCATCATTCAACGCGGCGGAAACAAGTTTGTGAACATTCAAATTTAAGGCGCCCTTCGGACCCTTGACGGAAATATTTTGGCCGTCAATTTTCACATCAACGCCGGCCGGTATAATAATTGGTTTTTTTCCTATTCTTGACATATTAGTATATTTCGCAAATTATTTCTCCTCCCACGTTTTGTTTCCTTGCTTCTTTATTGGTCATCATGCCTTTGGGCGTGGAAACGATAGCGATGCCAAGCCCTGATAAAACTCTGGGCAATTCTTTGGCTGGCGCATAAATTCTCTGTCCGGGCCTGCTTACTCTTTTGATATTTTTAACCGCCGGCTCATCATTGCGATATAACAACGTAATCCGCAATTCTTTTTTCTTACCTGCCCCGCGTAGCGTTTGCGAAGTGGGGTCGCCCGCCTCTTCCACGCTCTTTAAATAACCATTATTTCTTAAAATATTGGCGATAGCCAGTTTAATCTTTGAGGACGGCAAAACCACTTCGGCTTTCTTCGCCATATACGCGTTCCTGATTCTTGTTAACATGTCTGATATTGGATCGGTTATCATAATTACCAGCTTGATTTTGTAATTCCCGGAATTTCGCCGCGATTGGCCAATTCCCGGAAACAAATTCTGCACAAATTAAAATCTCTCATATAGCCGCGTTTTCTCCCGCAACGCCAACAGCGGCGCACGACTCTTGTAGAATATTTCGGGCTCTTTAATGACTTTAATGATTTTGCGATTTGACCTGTTGTAGCCATAAATATTATTTTCTAAATGGAAACCCCATTAATGTTAGCAATTCTTTTGCTTCTTTATCTGTTTTAGCCGTAGTGACAATAACCATTTCCAGTCCATGCAGTTTTTCCGAGTCAATCGCAGTCACTTCCGGAAAAGCAATCTGCTCTTTAAAGCCGATGGAATAATTGCCCTTGCCGTCAAATGATTTCGGATTTAATCCTCTGAAGTCGCGGACGCGCGGCAAAGTAATGGTAACAAATCTTTCCACAAAATCATACATCTTGCCTTTTCGGAGAGTTACGGAAAGGCCGACAATCTGGCCGCCCCTTATCTTAAAAGCGGCGATGGATTTTTTCGCCTTTTTCTCCAGCGGTTTTTGTCCGGTTATCTTCTTTAGCGTACTGGTCGCTGTTTCAAGAACATTCGTATCTTTATGCTTGGAGCTCACGCCCACATTCAAAACCGCCTTCACAAGCTTTGGCGCCTGCATCACATTCTTCAAACCCAGCTCCTTTACGAGTTTCGGGACAATCTCTTTGTTATATTTTTCTTTCAAACTCATATTGATTTATTAAATTGCGCCTTTGCCCCGTTAGACAATAAAATTATTTTCTCAGTTTGCACAATTTTATCTAAACTTTAGGTTATTTTATATTGCCTCGTTATCTAATTGTCTAACGGGGCTTTGCATTTCTTGCATTGTCTGATTTTTCCGCCGTCTTCTTTTTTTCCAAATCCGATTCTAGCAGTTTTTCCGCATTTCGGGCAAATAAGCATTGTGTTGGAGCTCTGAATCGGCGCGGGAAATTTTACTTTCGTTCCTTTTTCGCCTTCGCGGCGCGGTTTTCTATGCTTGGTTAAAACATTAATTCCAAGAACTACAAGGCGGCCGGTCTCAGGTACGACTCTAGTTACGGTGCCGGTCTTGCCCTTGTCTTTTCCGGCTATGATTTTTACTTTATCGCCTTTTTTAAATTTCATATATTGGGAAGCAAATTACGAATCCGGTACGAATATACGAATTACGAATCAAAGCGCGTCTGTTAAATTCGTAATTCGTATATTAGT
>CAZFZQ010000069.1:0-3449 GCA_964522845.1 uncultured Gammaproteobacteria bacterium
CCCAGGACCCACTGCTTAAAAGGCAGTTGCTCTACCAGCTGAGCTACCGGGTCAAAACTGTTTATTAGAATAACATAAAATTAAAAAATTGGCAAGAGTTAAAAAAAGAGTTAAAAAAAGAGTGTCATAGCCAAAAGAGTTAAAAAAAACCGCTGCTTTAGCGGTTTATGCGTATTTCATGGCCAACGTAAAACGCCGATAACGAAGCCGCTTCACTTCAACTTGTTCATCCGCTCTCGCAACCAATCCTCTTGTTTCCAGCGGCAATTCCTCCCACAACTTCAAATCATCCGGCCTCAAACTTTTCTTGAAATCATCACTCGCCTGCTCCACCAATTTCTGCAACAATTTTTGCCGCTCGTTAAAAGTTTCAACGTCCGACGATACGCCCAGAGCATCGGCCCCTTCTTCAAAACCTTTACGCATTATTCCGTTCCACATCCGAATATCGCGCGCCAATTTTTTTTGGCTCTGGTGCAAAATTTCACAAAAAAAATCCACCGTTCTTTGACTCATTTTGACAGTAAAGAACATCTGCGCCTCCTTTTGCTTTATCTACAACCTACATCTTTCCGCCAAAAATGTCAACCCCTTATTTGAAAAACTTAAAGCGGCGCCGAAGCGCCGTTTTAAGTTTATTCTATATATTTTTTCAGCCATCCGGCCATTTTCCGATATTTATGGCGCAAATGCCTTTCTTGCCATGACAATCCGCGCTTCTTTTTAATCGCATCAATCATCGTAGCATGACTCTCTAATTCACCGGCTAAACTTTCCAACCTTCTTCTCGATGTGTAGAATAATTTTTTATTTTTTACGCCTTCTTTCGCTACAAACGCCTGCAGGGTACGAACCAAGCTTCTGATATATAAAGCTATGAGAATCAACACGATTAAAATTAATAAACTGAAAATCAACCAGAAAATATTATTTTTCATCCAGTCAAAAATCCGGAAAAAAAAGCTTTCATAGATATTAAATTCAAATTTTTCAGTCGGATTGCTTTTTGCACCCCGATTATCCACGGCTTCCGCCCACAATTTATACAAACCGGTTTGTTTTATATTTTTCAATTGGTAAACAAAATTTCCGGTTCCGTCCGCTTTGGCGATTTCGTATGACAGTTCGGCGCCTTCCATCTGATACCATAAAAATATTTCAATATCCGGATAAACAGTTGTGCCGCGGACCAAAACCTTGCCATCCAGCGCCGCCTTCTTGGAATAATCCGTTATTACCGGCGTTTGGAGCGGCACCGCATTATATGACAGCTCATACGGAACGCTGGCATTACCCGCTTTATCAATCGCCTTAATAATTATTTTATGATCACCGGGTCCTTGCGCCGGCAATTGATATTCTCCCGTTCCGCTATCTTGCCACATCAAAGCGGAGGCGCCATCAATTACAATTTCATAATGGTCAACACCGGACGTTTGGTCTATGGATTTTATTTGCAAAACCGGGCGCGGATCGGTTTCATTAATGGCGCGGAGCGAGGCTGAAGTTATTTCCGGTGCTACGGTATCTATATTAAATCCAAAATGACCGATAGCACCCCAGCCGGCGGAATTTTTTAAGCGGATATGAAAATACCACGCGCCTTCGTCCACATCTTTAAACGTATACGACGTCCGCATGCCATCCGATTTTGTTCCCGGATTACTGTTCGGATTTCTGTCCGCCAAAACATTCACGCCCGTTATGCCGGAACCCAAAACCCAATCAAATGAAGGATTTTTGTTGGCGTACCATTTTGATGAATCGGGATGCGTTTCGGAGCTGACTTTTGGCGCGGCCGGAACATTTGCCGCACTTGGCGCGGACGGAACCGTTTCTTGCACTCCAGTGGCGGTTATTGTAAATTTAGCCGATCCGTCGCCGGTAAAGATATTGGTGCCCGCGCCGTCATTGGCCAAAACTGAAGCGGTCGCAAAATTCAAACTTGCTTCACCCTCTGCCTTAGCCTTGAAAGCGATGGTCAAAATTTTGCCTGCGCTACCCGTATATCCGGGATTTAAAACTATACCGGAAAAATCAACCGACCCTGCGCTATTGGAAAACGACGGTTCTTGCGCCCAAAGATTGACGATTGAACCGCTTTTTAAAAGCGAAACTACTGACAATTCATCTTTGGAAAAAGAAATTACCCCTTCAGCCGCGTTCATGGCCTGGTCCGCGCTGCTGACATAAACGCTCACATTAAACTGCTGTCCCACCTTATATGTTCCCGATGATGGTGAAAAATACAACGTTGCGGCCGATACCGTCTTGGCCGCGCCAAAAAATATCAAACCAAAAACAAAAACCGCTAAGATTTTTCTAGCATTTACAATATTGAAAAAATTATATTTTTTTCCTCCCATAAATCCTCCTTAAGAGAACTAACACTACTATTATTATACCAAAAATAACAAAAAGTTCATACGCGGGCATAATCCGCGGCGATACAGCGACGATTCTTTCATTGCCTGATTTATCCACAGCCCTGACAAAAACATAACTTATCCCCAGCTGATCTTTCAGCAAATATGGCGATTCTACCTTTCTCCATACATTATTATCCGGCTGCCAAAACCATCTTTCTTGAACTTGATAATAGTCAATACCGCTTCCCTTGTCTTGCGTGGCGAAAGTCAAAAACCATTTGCCGCCAAAAATATCCGGATTGCGCCCGATAAGCGGGTTGAAATTCTCCGGCGGTTCGCGATCGATTATCACTGGCGCGGAAGCGGTTCCGGTTTTTTCTATCTTCAATTCCAAATTTTTGACGGTGGTGGCGTCGGCCGTTCCTTGTCCGTTATTTAATAAGGCGCTCGCGTTCTCCAAGGAAATACCCGCCGCCCCTTCTTTTTTGGCTTCAAAAATCAAACTGAATAACAAGCCGCTTTGTCCGTTGTATCCGCCGGGGACAATGCCGCCAAAACTAATGTTGCCGCCGGAATAAACCGGTTTTTCAACCCAAAAATTTACAGTGGAATTGCCATCCCTAATTTCTTTTAATTCCAGAGCGTCGGAGGAAAAAACTATTTTTCCCTCCATGGCATTTATAGTTTTATTTTGTGTATCCAAAAGCAGACGAACTTCAAACTGCTGATTTATTCCAATAATTTCTCCGCCGATATCCAGTTTTAATTCCGACGCAAAAACCGGCATCGCAAAAAACAACAGCGCCGCGCAAATGAGTAAATAATTTTGAATTTTATATTTCATATAATAATTATGGATTCCCGCCTTCGCGGGAATGACACAAGGGGGGGGCTATCCGGTCCAATAATAGGCCATAATGGAAAAATCTTTTAAATCAACCTTACCGTCGCCGTTCAAATCAATCTTTGTTTTTGCCGCTTCGGTTAGGGGCCGTTTGTACCAGTAGGATAAAATAGAAAAGTCAACAAGGTTCACCCTGCCATCATCATTCAAATCTCCTTTTATTTTTATTTTGGGTG
>CAZFZQ010000070.1:0-3240 GCA_964522845.1 uncultured Gammaproteobacteria bacterium
TCGCTTTTGGCCATTGAAGGAAGATTTGCGCAAGTAAAATTGCCTTCTTCGGAAATAAGATTGATACCTAAAGAATGCAGCGCGACAATCGGTATTGTTGGAAACGCGGAGCACGGGCTTGTGCGCATCGGTTCAGCCGGACGCCAGAGGCATTTGGGCATTCGCCCGACTGTTCGCGGCAAGGCGAAAAATCCGGTTGATCACCCGCATGGAGGCGGCGAAGGCAACAGCCCGATTGGTTTGAAACATCCGAAAACTCCATGGGGCAAACCGGCGCTTGGCGTGAAAACCAGAAGAAAGAACCGCGCGTCCAGCAGATTTATTTTACAAAGAAGGAAGAAATAGGCAGAGTAGGAAAGTAGCTTTTTAGCTTCTTAGGGAAATGCAATAAAACAGCAATTCTTCCTAATAAGCTAATAAGCTAAAAAGCTAATAACCTAAATTATTATGTCTAGAAGTTTAAAAAAAGGACCGTTCATAGATCTAAAACTGATGAAAAAAATTTCCAAATTGCGGGTTGGCGATAAGACCGTTATTAAAACATGGTCGCGCGATTCCGTGATAACGCCTGAAATGGTTGGTATAACTCTCGGCGTTCATAATGGAAAGATTCATGTGCCGGTTTACGTTGTGGAAAATATGGTCGGCCATAAATTGGGAGAATTTTCTCCGACAAGAAAATTTGTCCGCCACGGCGGCAAGATGCAGAAAGATATAGAAACAGCCAAGGCGGCAACAACCGCTCCGGCCGCACCGTCCCCGGCAGGGAAAAAGTAGGTTGATAGGCGGTTAGGTTTATAGGTTAATAGGGAAGAAAAATCCTTAAAACCTAACAACCTAATCACCTATAAACCTAATAACCTATAATTACTATGGAAATCAAAGCAGAATTAAATTTTTTGAGAATGTCGCCGCGCAAGGCCCGCCTTACGATCGACATGATAAGAGGCAAAAAAATTGCCGATGCTTTGAATATCGTAAAATTTTCCAGCAGATGGGCGGCCAAGCCGGTTTTAAAGCTTTTGCAATCGGCTATTGCCAATGCCACGCATAATTTTAATTTGCAAAAAGAGAATTTATACATTAAAACCATAAGAGTGGACAATGGCCCGATGTTGAAACGCTGGAGCGCCAGAGCTTTTGGAAGAGCATCGGAAATTCAAAAAAAGACCAGCCATATAGAAATTATTTTGGGAGAAATAAAACAAGAAGAAAAACCGGAAGCAAAGACAGCAGAGGTAAAAGATAAAAAAGTTGAAACGGAAAAGAAAGCCAAAACTCCGAAATTAAAAGTTCAAAATAAACGCGCCGTCGCTAAGGAAAAGAAAAAATAATATGGGACACAAAGTAAATCCAAAGTCATTTAGAATGGGCGGCATCTACACTTGGGGATCAAAGTGGTTCGCCAGGCGCAAGGATTATGCCGCGTTGGTCAAAGAAGATGTCACTTTGAGGAAGTTTATATTTGAAAATTTGAAAGACGCGGGCGTGGATTCCGTTGAATTTGAAAGAAAAAGAGAAGGCATTACCATTATTATCAATGCCGCGAAGCCCGGCATTGTTATCGGACGCTCCGGCGCGGGCAGTGATTCTTTAAAGAAAAAAATAAAAGACAATTTTTTCCGCGGCAGAAAAATGAATTTGAATATCAATATCTTTGAAGTTAAGAAACCGGCGCTGTCCGCGCATATCGTGGCGCAGGGCGTGGTAGAAGAAATAGAAAAACGCGTGCCGTTTCGCAAGGTGATGAAACAGGCGATTGAAAAAGTGAAAAAAGCCGGCGCCAAAGGCGTGAAGATATCTTTAGGCGGACGGCTGAACGGCGCGGAAATCGCCAGAACCGAAAAGATGATCGACGGTTCCGTGCCTTTGCAGAATTTGCGCGCGGATATTGATTTTGCCTACGGCACCGCGAGAACAATTTATGGCGCCATTGGAATCAAGGTTTGGATTTATCGCGGAGAAGTTTTTGATAAAAAAGAAAAAGAAGCGGCAACGGAAAAATAAATAAGACACCATTATGTTAATGCCCAAGAAAGTAAAACATAGAAAATGGCAGAAAGGAAGAGGCCGGAACCGGAGAACGGCGACCTCGAGGTTAACTGTGGATTTTGGCGATTATGGAATCAAGGCGATTTCTTCTTCTTGGGTCACTTCGCGCCAAATTGAAGCCGCGCGGCGCGCTATCACCAATTTTACCAAGCGCGGCGGCAAGGTCTGGATCAGAATTTTTCCCGATAAACCGATTACTTTCCATGGAAATGAAAACGTCATGGGTTCAGGCAAGGGCGCGGTTGATCACTATGTGGCGGTGGTAAAACCGGGTACGGTAATGTTTGAAATCGGCGGCGTTCCCGAGGCGACAGCCAAAGAAGCGTTGCGTTTAGCCGGCCACAAATTGCCGGTCAGAACTAAAGTTGTAAAAAAATAATATGCCCAGTAAGACCAACTTTGATCCTCGTTATGCCAAAGGCATAACGGGAAAAATCAAACTTGATGTTACTGGGTAGATAATAAATAATTACACCTTTGAATAGTGTTTGATAAAATTAAATTTAGATATTTTCAAAGTTGTCTTACTGGGTATGAAATTTAAAGAATTAAAATTAAAATCAGCGGCCGAGCTTAAGAAATTATTGGAAGAATCCAAAGAAAAAAATGGCGATCTTCGTTTTAAGCTCGTAAATCGCAAGCTGAAAAATATCAGCGAGGTCAAAAAAAATAAGATTTTGATCGCAAGAATTTTAACCTTATTGAATAAGGAAAAATAAATTGGATGCTAATTACGAATAAAATACTAATATACGAATTACGAATTTAACAGACGCGCTTTGATTCGTAATTCGTATATTCGTACCGGATTCGTAATTTGCTTCCCATTGTATGTCTAAAGTAATACAAAAATTTACAGGCATCGTTGTAAGCGACAAAATGGCAAAAACCATTGTTGTTAGAATTGACCGCAAAGTGTCGCACCCTCAATACAAAAAGTCATATACTGTCAGCAAAAAATTCAAAGTTCATGATGAAAATAAAAAATTCAAAGTCGGGGATACGGTAACTTTCATCGGTTGCCGCCCGATGAGCAAAGATAAGAAATGGAGAGTAATATAAATTTATGATTCAATTGCGAACAATGCTAAAAGTAGCCGATAACAGCGGTGCAAAAAAATTGCAGTGCATTAAGGTTACCGGCGGTTATAAAAAAAGATTCGGCCACATAGGCGATATTATTACTTG
>CAZFZQ010000071.1:0-3192 GCA_964522845.1 uncultured Gammaproteobacteria bacterium
AATGGTTTTAGCCATATTTTGCCATTTGGGTGGTGCATTCAGTTTAGATTACTGTTAACTCGTTTATATATTGAGTGTTTTTGGATAGTATGTAATAATGGGTATGTTTTACAAACTATACAGACATATGCTCAACCTTTTAGATATTATAATCCGTGAGATGAAATTGCGCAATTATAGCCCAAAGACCATTGAGGCGTATTTGCGCGTGATTAAAGATATTTACGCGTTTTATGGGCGTTCTCCGCGCGATTTATCAGAAGAGGAAATAAAAAACGTCCCGCCAAATCATTCTCTAATTCGCGCGAATAGGCGAATGGTTGGAAAGTGCTGGGGTTTTTCCAGAGAATATAAAAGAGTGGTTTTTCCAGGTAAAAATTTGATTGGACAAGTGGTAAATATAAAAATAAATAAGGTTAAAGAATGGGAACTGGAAGGGGAAGTCCAGTATTAAGTATCAAGTATCATGTATTATGGTTTTTGCATAATACTTAATACATAATACGTAATACTTTATGAAAAAAATGCAGATATTTTAAAAGATAAATTATGAATAAAAAAAGTAAACTGATAATAATTTTAGGGCCGACGGCGAGCGGGAAGACGGAGATGGCGGTGCGATTGGCGAAAAAGTTTAATGGCGAGATTGTGAACGCCGATTCGCGCGCGATTTATCGTGAAATGAAAGTCGCGACCGGCCGGCCGGGGAAAAAAGAGGGTGGAGTGCGCCATCATCTTGTAGGGCTTCGCAACCCCTACAGTGAGTTTAGTTTGGCGGAATATAAGAAAATGGCAGTGGAAAAAATTAATGATATTTTGCGCCGCGGCAAGCGGGCTTTTTTGGTTGGCGGGACTTGGCTCTATATCCGGGCGGTTGTGGATAACTTAGAGATCCCGCAGGTGGCGCCGAATAAAAAATTTAGAAAAAAACTGGAAAAATTATCCGCCAAAGTTTTGTGGGTGCGGTTAAAAAAGGCGGATCCGGAAGCCGCGGCAAAAATTCACGAGAATGATACGCGCCGGGTTATTCGCGCGCTGGAGGTTATTCATTTTAGCGGGCGGAAAATTTCTGAACAGCAAAAAACAGGCGAGCCGCTTTATCAAGTTTTGAAGATCGGAATAAAAAGGGGATTGGATGAAATTGAAGAACGCAGTCGAAAAAGAATTAAGAAAGAAATGGGAGAAAAACTAATCCGCGAGACAAAAAAACTTTTGAAAAAATACGCGCCCGCCGAGCTTTTGGGTGCCACAAAACCGAAGCGAAGCGGAGGCAGTGCGACGGGCCGAGAGGCGGGTTCTGCGAAATTGCCGGCAATGTCCAGTTTGGGTTATAAAGAAATGGGGGAGTATTTGCGCGGAAATTTAACCAAGCCGCAGGCGTATGGATTACTGGCGAAAAATACGCGTGCCTTCGCGCGGTATCAAATAAATACTTTTAAACAGGATAAAAAAATAAAATGGGTGAAAAATTATAAAGAGGCAGGAGGGAAGATAAGAAAATTTTTAAAATAAAAAAATCCCCGATTTGGATCGGGGAAAGACGCTAAAGGGAGATGGGCGTTCGGATTGAATAAAGGGGGCTGGGCGGGCGGGCGCGCAAGTAGATGTTGAAACACAAGTTGGTTTTTAGCCACGGTTTCCATCGCTCAATGGTTGCCAGCGCTTCTTCGTAAGAGCTCACTTCCGGCAATTCTGTGCCACCGTGGTCGGTTTGATTTTTTGGCCGGTCCAAATGAATTGGACGATCCCACGTTATTCTGAACTTAAATTTCATGTTGCCTCCTATTTGAACTGCGCCTATATTAGCGTAAAAAGAATCGCCTGTCAAGAGGCGATTCTTTTTATCAATTCTTCTTTTACTTTTTTAGGGTTGGCTTTGCCTTTGGCTTCTTTCATCACTTGGCCTACCAAAAACATAATCACCGCTTCTTTTCCGGAGCGATATTCGGCCACGGCTTTTTCGTTTGCGTTTATAACTTTTTCCACAATGGCCGCAAGCTCGCCCGAATCTTCCGATGTGCCCAAATCTTTTTCATCCATAATCTGCGACGGATCGCCGCCAAAGAGCATCAATTCTAAAAGTTTTAGTGCGTTCACGCCGGAGATTTTATTTTCATAAACAATGGTGATAAATTCCGCGAAATTTTCAGGGCTTATTTTCAGCGTACGAATGTCAATTTTTCGGTCCGCCATAAGCCCGCCCAGTTTATTTATAAACCAGCCGGAGACAAGTTTGGCCAATTTTTTTCCGTGTTTTTTCCAAATTTCCGTTTCTGATCCTTCGATATTCGGCAAAGACATAAGCCAAGAGACGAGTTCGGAAACCGCGCGTTCGGTGTAGTCGGCGCGGTACGGGTCTTCGGTTAAAATTTCCGCGTCGCCCTGCGAAAATCCGTATTCTTCCACAAAGCGGTATTTGCGCGCGCGAGGAAGCTCGGGTAAAAAGTTTTTTGATTTTTCCGCAAGTTCTTTTAAATCCATGGGCGGCAAATCCGGTTCGGGAAAATAACGATAGTCATTGGCCTCTTCTTTGACGCGCTGTTCATAAGTTTGTCTTTTGGCTTCATCCCAGCCGCGGGTGGATTGGAATTTTACCGGCTCGCCGGTTTCTTTCCATACTTCGGTCTGGCGTTTTATTTCATATTCCAAGGCGTGAAATACAGCGTTAAAAGAATTTAGATTTTTAATTTCTGTCTTGGGATTGAACTGGAGCGCCCAGGGCTCGGGTTTTGCTCCCCCTATCTTCCCTCTGTAATCAGGGGGAAGTGGCGAAGCCGATGGGGGATTGAGGGTGACATATTCGCGCATGGAAATATTGGCATCGCAACGAAGCTGGCCCTTTTCCATATCCGCGTCCGACACATCAAGGTAGCGCATGATTTTGCGAAGTTCTTGCAAGAATATTTTCGCTTCGGTTGGCGATTTGATGTCCGGATCGGTTACGATTTCCGCCAAGGGCGTGCCGCCTCGGTTGTAGTCCACATAGCTGTGGCGTTTGTCCGCGCTGTGCGTGTTTTTGGCCGCGTCTTCTTCCATATGCAGGCGAGTGATGCCAACGCGGGCGACCGCCACACCTTCTTTTGTCGGCACATCAATTTCTACAAAACCATGTTCGCCAACGGGCTTGTCGTATTGCGAAATTTGATAGCCCTTGGGCAGGTCGGGATAAAAATAATGCTTGCGGTCAAATTT
>CAZFZQ010000072.1:0-3180 GCA_964522845.1 uncultured Gammaproteobacteria bacterium
CGGAGCCTTGCTGTGCCCTGCCGGAGCCTTGCGCGGAGGAGGGGCGAAGTGGGGTAATCAAGGGGGGAGCGAGAGGGGGGATTTTTGCTTTTTTGTTTTCTTGCTTTTTTGCTCCGCCGTCCATCCTCTCCAATTCAAAAGTTTGCTCCTGTTCCTCAGGCGCGATGGTGATTTTTTTTGTTTTTCCCTCCTTGAGCATAGATAGGTTGATAGGTGAGTAGGTTGATAGGTGAGTAGGTTTTAAACCTAATAACCTAACGACCTAAAACCTATTTTGCTATTCCTTGGTGACGCGGATAATTTCTTCCAGCGAGGTGACGCCTTTCATGGCTTTGATAAATCCGTCCATGGCCAAAGAAATCATACCTTGCGTCTTGGCCGCCTCGGCAATGGCAATGGCGTCGGCTTTTTTATGGATTAAATCTTTGATTGGCTTGGTAATTTCCAGCACTTCGTAAATGCCCATCCGGCCTTTGTATCCCGAGCCGCCGCATTTGGCGCAACCCGCCGCTTGATAAAAAGAGAGCGATGACAAGTTGTCGCCGGTTTTTAAGTAAGTTGTTTTTTTGAGCGACGCTATGACGTCCGCGGTGTTATAAATTTTTCCCATTTCTTCAATGGCTTTTTTATCCAGCTTGTAAGATTTTTTGCACGCGGGGCAGAGTTTCCGCACCAAGCGCTGGGCGATAATCATATTGGTGGTAAAAGCGATAAGAAATTGGGGAATGCCCATGTCGGAGAGGCGGGGCAGGGTGGTGGGCGCATCATTGGTGTGCAAGGTGGAGAGCACCAGGTGGCCGGTCAAGGCGGCGTTCACGGCTATGTCCGCGGTTTCCGCGTCGCGGATTTCACCTACCATTATTATATTAGGATCCTGGCGCAGAAGCGAGCGCAGGCCGGTGGCAAAAGTAAAGCCGATTTTGGCGTTCGCCTGGGACTGGTTCGTGCCCGGCATTTTGTACTCAATCGGATCTTCAATCGTGGAAATGTTCACCTCGGGCTTGTTCAAAATGCCCATGATTGAATAGAGGGTGGTGGTTTTACCCGATCCGGTGGGGCCGGTGACGAGAATGATGCCGTGCGGTTTTTTGATGTTGCGTTTTACAATTTCCAGCGGTTCCGGAAGAAGCCCCAATTGTTCCAAAGTTAAGGCCGAGGAGGTCTCATTCAAAAGGCGCATAACGATTTTTTCGCCGTCAAAAACCGGCAGGACGGAAACGCGGATGGAAAAGCGGTATTCTTTTGATTCTATTTTGAAGCGGCCGTCTTGCGGCAAGCGGTGTTCGTCTATTTTCAGGTTGGAAAGAATTTTTATTCTCGCCACAATGCCTTGGCTCACGGCTTTGGGCAGAGTCATCACGCGGCGCAACATGCCGTCCACGCGGTAGCGCACCACCACTTCTTTTTCACCCGGCTCCACATGGATGTCGGAAGCGCCTTCAAAAATGGCGTGCTCCAAAAGCGAATCCACAATCCGCACGATGGGCAAATTTTCCGCCAGCTCCTGCAATTTTTCTTTGTCTTCTTCTTTGACCGGCCGTTCGGTGATTTTTTTAAATTCCGCGGAAAGCGACAGGCGGTATTGTTTTAACGATTCTTCAATAGCCGATGGCAAGGCCACGTAAATTTCCGGCGTAAGGCCGGTTTTTTTGCTGATGAATTCAAAGGTCTGGATATCGTCGGGATTGTCCACCGCAAGCTTCATGACGTTATCTTTTTTTTCAAAAGCGATAATGTGATGCGTGTCGGCAATGATCTCCGGCACCAAAAAGAGAATATCTTTGCGGATGACCTTGTCTTTCAATTCCATAAAAGGCATCTTCAGATACTCGGCCGCGGCCTTGTAAAGATTTTCTTCGGTCAAAATTTTTTTCTGCAAAATATATTCTTCGAGCGACAAATTTTCTTTAGCCGCGGCTTCTCCGTAAAGCCCGATATTTTTTTTATTGATGAGTTTTTTGTGGAGCAAAAGTTCCTCAAGGCGGGAAGTGTATAGCATAAAAAATAGGTAAATAGGTTAGTAGGTGAGTAGGTTGTTAGGCAGTTGAGTCGCCGTAGGCGACGATATTAATTTGTGAAAATTTTTATGAAAAAATTTTCACTCATCCCCCTAATAACCTAATCGCCTAATACCTATCAATCTATTTTATTATAGCATCTTTGCTAAAAGTGCGGAATATGATTAAATAGATGTATATGTGGACGCAACACTACGGCCGGCTGGCAAAACTTTTTTACAATCCGCGCGCCTGGCACAATCTTTTTTTTGTAGTCAATTTTTATATTTCTTTTACTTTTTTGCTTTTGATTTGGGGGGAAGCGATTTGGGCTATGGTTGTTTTTCGCGGCGCGTCTTTTTTAACATTGCATTATTCAATTTATTTCGGCGCGGACTGGCTGGGCAGTGTTTATAATTTTTTTATTTTTCCGGCCGCGGCCATGGTTACCATTATCGCGAATCTGATTTTGGCGAATATTCTTTTTGACAAGAAAAATATTTTGGCGTTTTTACTCTCGGCTTCGTCATCGCTTGCTCTGCTTTTTATATTGGTTGCTCAAAGTTTGGTTTTGTATATTAACTGGGGCGCGACCGGAACGTAGCAGTATAGCTTCCTAGATTTTTAGGAAAACTAAGAAGAATACCCTAAGAAGCTAAAAAGCTATTATCCTAAAAAGCTAATTTATGATTCTTCCCGACATAATAAAAATTTTTATTTTATCCACATTGTCGTTTGTGATTGCGTTTTCCATGACGCCGCTTTTAACTTATTTTTTGCATAAATTCAAGATGGGCAAGCAGATCAGGGATTCGGCCGCGGCGCCCATCATGTCAGGATTGCACAAGGCCAAATCCGGCACGCCGACCATGGGCGGGATTTTGATTTGGGCCACGACACTGCTTTTGGCCGTGATATTTTTTTACGGATCAAGATTTTTTGACGGGCCGTTTGAATTTTTAAATTTTCTCTCGCGCGGCCAGACGCTTCTGCCGCTGGGAGCGCTCGTGGCATCGGCCTTGGTTGGTTTGGTTGACGATTGGTTCAACGTGAAACGGCTCGGGCCGTCAGGCGGGGGGTTGTCCATGAGGCACCGCCTTTTGATGTATGCTTTGATCGCGATTGTTGGCGCGTTGTGGTTTTATTATAAATTGGATTGGGATCTGATCCACATTCCGTTTTT
>CAZFZQ010000073.1:0-2936 GCA_964522845.1 uncultured Gammaproteobacteria bacterium
ATTGGTTTAATAAAAAAGTTTTGCCGCTTCCCGCGGCGCCCGTCAAAAAAACATTATTCCCCATTTTTAAAATATCCAGCGCTTCAAGTTGCGTCATATCAAATCAAACCGCGCGAAAAAATTATTTATTATTTATTCTTAATTTTCCCACAAAAAATCCGGACTGTAAAGAAAAATAAAAAAACCCGCCTTTGAGACGGGTCAGGATGCGGCAGGAGCGGAAGGTTCTTCACGCCCCAGATAATCATCAATACATTTCAGCTCGTCGCCCAAGTAAGCGGCCAGCATGTTGCGCCGAACAATAATCGTATCCAGCATGTGGCTTTCAATTTCAACTTTTTCTCCATCTCTTTCAATTTCTGTAATTTCCGAAGTGCCATTCTTATAGCGTTTTTGCAAATGTTCGCACAGCTCCCGAAATTCCGCGCACACATACAGCGAATAGAAATTGAATGCCAAAGAAATTTGCCTGGTAAAAAATCTTTCCAAGTCTTCCGCGCTCTCCGGCCTGGTGGCAAGCCAGCTCATGATAAGCGCGTCCATCGCTTCCACCATTTTTCTCATTTCAGCGGGGCGGACGGCAAGCTCCGGAAACATCAGGGTAAATTGCGATCTTTCTCTTTCAACCATTTCGCGGAGGTGTCTCTCATCATTAGGATCAATTTTTCCCATTAGCAACTCTCCTTTCTTAAAAAAGTTAACATAAAAGACGCAAACTGTCAATGGGTACATTATCCGCCGGCGCAAGAGTTAAAAATATTTACCTGGTCGTTATATTGCTTTACAAAATTTTTTATTCCATCAGAAAGAGATTTATATTCCAAAAGCATAGCGTTATATTGGTCGGCTTGGCGGTTATAGGCGTCCGCTTCTTCTTGGGATTTTAATTTTTTTCTCGTTGCTTGAAGTTCGGCGTTTAGGCTCGTGATTTGCGATTCCAGCGCGCTCAATTGCGCTTCGTATTGCGCGATACTTTCTTTCAAACTTTCATCAATCGCGGGACAGGCTGACGCGGGCATGCCGAATTCCTGCACCGCCATCCAGACCGCTTGGCCTTTATATTGCGCACGCCCCACGGCAATCCCGATTTCTTGATATTTCACATTCAGAATATTGGCGCGATGGCCCGGACTTCCCATCCAGCCGTCTACCAGCGCCTGATCGTTTTGAAAATCTCCCATGGCCAAATTTTCACCTATAATAATGTAGGCGTAGCCCGCGCCTTCAGCCCAATGCGCCGGCCCGTAGCCCGCGGGCGAGACGTGTTCAAAATATTGTTTAGAAAACATATCCGCGAGTTTTGCCTCCGCCGCGGAATTTAATTTGCTGTTAAAAGAAAGCGCGGCCAGCCCGCCCTGTTTGCGGTAATAATTTGTCCAATCAAAAACTCCCTGGCGCGTGAGATGCGCCTCGGGATTTTTTTTCGGAGCAATCAGCGGCCCGGGAGCGGAAACTTTTTTAGAAAGTTCCAAAAGATCGGCGGAGAACCTGTCAAAATCCGGCAGGCGGAATTTGTTCCATGGCAAAATTTGATAAATAACAATTCCCAAGGCGACGGCGATGACCGCCATTATGAAAAATAAAATTACTTTTTTCATCATGCTAAAATTATATCACGCCAAAATAAAAAAATCCCCCCTGTCCTTCGTAGCTTTAGCGAAGAATGGACGAGGGAGGGATTGCGTCAGGAGCGTTTGTGGGCCGGTGATATGAAATCGTTAAAGGTTTTTTTGGGATCGCCTATGTAGTCGGAAAGATTATTGCGGTTCGTCATAAAATCTCTAGTATGTCTTTCGAGGTAATCACCTCCGTATTTTTCAGGATCTTCTTTAACTTTGGAAGCGATACCCTCAATCTGTCCATCAAACCAATGGATCACTTTTCTTACGCCTTCAGGATTCCTTACCAAATCCTGTCGGCGTTCTCTCAGAGCGGCTTCAAACCTTTCTCGCTCTTCATTAGTCATGGCCGCCTCCTGTTTTGTGAACACGAAAAAAGAACATAAATATCAGCATAACAAAAAGAAATTTTTTTGTCAAGGAGACAATCGCGGGTGCCACAAAATTTCCACAATTTTTCTGCCGTTCGGCCGCAAATTATGAATAACGGGAACACCCAGGCGTGAACTGGTGGAAATCGCGCGTCCGGGACCGACAAAAAATCCGATGTGTCCGTGCCAGCTTTTTGATTTTTTGAAATAAATCTTATTCCAAACAATCACGCTTCCGGGGACGGGTTTTTTGATGGTTTGCCATCCTTGCTCCTTCATGGCTGCCGCGGTTTCTTCCACATTCAAACGGATGCCATCAAGCAACCCAAAATGATGTAGGACGGAACTTACAAAATACGCGCAGGAAAGATTGCCATTTTGCAAAACTTCCACCACGCGATCGGTGTTTTTATCATACATATAAAGTTTGCGGAAAATCCGCGAGCCGATGCTATTTTTTATTGCCGCGAGATAAGATTTGTAAAGAGCTTGATTGATTTTTTCCTCCGCCCTTGCCAAGACGGGAAAAAACGCCAAAAGCAAACAAAAAACGATTGACTTTTTCATCTCGTCCCTCCAAAATCTATCCTAACATTTTTTGGTAAAAAATCAAAAAATCCCGACGAATCGGGATTTTTTGGTGCGCGCACCTGGATTTGAACCGGGGACCTTCACAATGTCAATGTGACGCTCTAACCAGCTGAGCTATGCGCGCGTAACATTTTGGTGGGCGTGGATGGACTCGAACCATCGACATCCACCTTATAAGGGTGGCGCTCTAACCAACTGAGCTACACGCCCCCACAATCTTAATTTATACTATATTTTTATCATTCTGTCAATCAATTTAAATTAATTTTTTCTGTAGTGCGGCCTGGCGTTCTTCGGGGTTGAAAATTTTTACCATGCCGAATTCACCGTCGTAACCCGGCGCGATATAAATATC
>CAZFZQ010000074.1:0-2919 GCA_964522845.1 uncultured Gammaproteobacteria bacterium
GTCGGTTAGTATATATTTTTGTTTTGGCGTTTGAGGTACGTGCGGATAAAGATATTGGTCGGGTATTCCATTGACAAAATTGTAAATTTGATGTAAGCTTGAACATAAAGGGGAAAGGGAGGTGTAATATGCGGTGGCAAAAAGAAGCGCTTGTGGTGAGTGAATTCCTGTCTGCCCACGGCATTAACTATAGTCAGGCGACGCACTGTCATACGCCTTTGACTATGTATCCGCACTCGCTAACGCCGTTAGTGGGTTCAAAAAAAGTGCGGCTACCACACGATCTTTCAAATTATAACGCAATGCTGTATATTCACATTCCATTCTGCACGGCGAGATGTACATTTTGTCCGTTCCAGATTGACGTAAAAAGATCAGTGCCAGAGCTATACGCTCAGGGGTTGATTCGTCAAGTAGAAATGTTGGCTACGCAGGTTCAGATGCCCTCGCAATTCAACGTCCATTTTGGCGGCGGATCACCCAACTTGCTATCCATCGGCCAACTTCAGCGGATCGTTAGTACAATCCAATCCGTTTTTAGAGGATCGGTTGAAGAAATCGGAATGGAATTGCACCCGGAGGTAGCCAACAAAAATTTTGACTATATCAGAGCCTTGCCGGATATCGGCATCACCCGTATTAGTTTCGGCCTGCAGACGACCGATGCTGCTATTTTGCATAGGACTGCGCGACATCATAAGGAGAACGTTCTTGACAAAGTAGTGCTTTTCGCCAAGGAACTCGGCCTTGATGTTAATGTTGACGTTATGTGTGGCGGCTTCTTTGGTGAGACCTTGGAAGCCGACAAAAAAACGTTTGAGTATATTTTTGGCCTCGAACCGGATAGGGTATCACCCTACCAAATTCAAGTGCAGAGAGGGACTGCGGAAGAACGACGTTTCATGCGGGAGCGTTCGCAGTATCCTAACACTGAGGGGATATTCCGTGCAAAAGCATTACTGCACGAACTTGCAGATATACATGGATATCACTATCTCGGCGAGGACTTCTCCAGACGATCTTTGCCAACGTTTTATCAGGCCCGAAAATGGTCTGGCAGAACAGCGTATCTGGGACTTGGTGCGGGCGCTTATTCGTACATTGTTGATAATGTCAATTGTAAGGGCATGCTCTGGTGGGCGCCCTTCGATTCAGCGGGCTACCTCAGGTTCATCAATCCGGGGCAGCTTCCGATTGAAAGGTTGATTAAGCTTACTAAGGAAGATGTTAAAACCTGGTCTGCTATTGTCAATCTTAAAATGGGCAGAACAATCCCCGAGATACCCGGCCGCTTGGTTGGGCCGATCAAAGAGTTGGTGCGCCTCGGTTTTGTAGAAGAAAAGCGGGAAGCCCTGTGCTTGACCGCGAGGGGCATTCTAATTGAGGATCTTATTTATGCGGCGTTAATATCTCCTGCTCTTTGGCAGAGATTCAGCGCAAAACGTAAAGATCCTGCTTATGATGGAAGGTACGATTTATTCTACGATCCGGAAACAGTACTAAGCTTTCAGAAGAGCTTGCGTTAATAAACTGGGCGGTTGTCCCGTAGAAAAAAACTACGCCAACCGCCTTTTTTTAAAATTCTAAAGAATAATCTTCGAAAATACAAATAACCGTATCAAAAAAAGTAGCATTTTGTTTTGCAAAAGATTATAATATAAATAAAATCAACGATATGATGACAACATCGAAAACCCCATTTTTTAATAGTCCAATTCCTAAATATGGCGATTACATTCAAGTTCCAGGTGAAGATGAAGTCTACCCAATATTTCGGGGACAAATAAAATCTAAAGAATCAAATTTTTTTGCCGATTTAATTATTAAAAATAATTCCAAAAAAATAATTGATTTTGGCGTTGGCGGGGGCAAAGAGTTCAGCGCAATTATGGAAATTTTTGAAAAAAGGGGCTATAAATTAAAAATTGCGGAAGCAAATGAAATTGATGATAAATTTATTTCTCAAGCAAAAAATATATTTAAGAGTAGAGGACAAAATGTACCAATACATCAAGCCAATTGGGAAAATCTGCCGACTGCCAATCCGCCCTATAATAATACTTTTGACTTCGGATTATTAACGGGCAATTCTCTCTCCTATATTGGCGGTAAGAATAGAGAAGATACTTTGAGTAAACAAAAAAACGCATTAGCACACATCGCTACGCTATTAGAACCCAACGGGCGACTATTTGTTGATACAAGAAATTTTGATTTTATTTTTTCTTTGTCCGGGAAAAGCATTTCGGATATTGAGAGCTATTTTGATTTCGGATATACGGTCTATTATCATGGCGCTAAAAAAAATATTTCCGCTTTCCCGGTATTTATTGAAAGAGATCTGGTTATTTTTCATTATTATTATCATGATAAAAAAATTTGGTGCAAAAAAATTTATTTTCCTATATATCACAAAGATATGCTTGATATGTTGAGCAAAATTTTTCTGATAAAAAATATTTATTCGGATTTTAAAGCAGGATTTTTCAAAAAAAGTATTTTTTTGCAGTATCTGGTCTGTAAAAAATAGGTTATAAAAAAGGTTGACGCGCTTAAAAATAAAAAGGCACTCTTCTATCGCCTTTTTAGTTAATCAAAAAATACCTTTTTGACAAGGTATTTTTTGATGGGATAAACCAATCGGGTCGCACCGTCGTCCTCGTGACTATGGGTCGCTCCGATAAAAAATTGTCTTGGCGGAGAGGGTGGGATTCGAACCCACGTGCCCTTGCGGGCAACTCCGTTTCGAGCGGAGCCCGTTACGACCACTTCGGTACCTCTCCAAGGTAATAATTAACTGGATTCCCGAATAATTCCGCTTTGCGGGTCGGGAATGACAGTTGAATGGGATGACGCAATGAGCGGAATGCTGTAATAATCCAGAATAGAATTGATAAATCGTTCTTGAAATAAGGAACA
>CAZFZQ010000075.1:0-2909 GCA_964522845.1 uncultured Gammaproteobacteria bacterium
TCGCGCCGGATTGATAATCAGTTACGCGGACGTTCCGGCCGCCAGGGCGATCCGGGATTTTCTCGGTTTTACGTGTCTCTTGGAGACGAGCTGATGCGCATTTTTGCGGCCGAACGCATTCAATATATTATGGAAAAGCTTGGTCTGCCTGAAGATATGCCTATTGAAAACAGAATGGTTTCTTCGGCAATTGAATCGGCCCAACGCCGCGTTGAAGGAAATAATTTTGACATCAGAAAGCATTTGTTGGAATATGACGACGTGATTAATCGCCACCGCGGCGCGATTTATGCCCGCCGGCAGAAATTGTTGGAAGCAGGGGATTTGAAAGAAGAAGCGCTCGGGATGGTTGAATCTGAAATTGAACAAGTGGTGGTTTTTCACACCGCCGATCCTGTGATTTCCAATTGGAACACGGAAGAAATTTGCCAGACCGTTAATACGATTTTTCCATTCGCGCCTGCGTCCGCGGAAAAAATAAAAAGTTTCGCCAAAGGCGAGGCGGGGAAATTAAACATCATAAAAATCCGCGACCAGATGTCAGAATTTTTGATTGGCGAGATGCGCGCGGAGTATGAAAAAATGGAAATCAGAATGGCAAAAGAATCAGGTAAATCTGATTTTCCCCGCATCATTGAAAAAGGGATGCTGCTTCGCGTGATTGATTCGCTTTGGGTTGATCATTTGGAAGAAATTGATTATTTGCGCACAGGCATCGGGCTCCGCGGTTACGGCGGACAAGACCCGCTCGTGGAATTTAAAAAAGAAGCGTACCGTCTGTGGAATGAATTGCAAGTCGCCGTGAGCAAACAATTTGTTTATAGTATTTTTAAAGTCGAGCTCGCCCAGCGTCTGGCGCCTGCCTTGGCCGAGCGCGACGGCATGCGTTTGTCCGCTCCTGATAAAGGCGGCGACTTTCCCGCGCCCGGAAAAACCGAAGAAAAAACCGGCAGAAATGATTTGTGCCCATGCGGAAGCGGGTTAAAATACAAGCGGTGTCATGGGAAGTAGGAGCTGATATATGAACAGCGAAATCGAAAAAATTATCAAAGAGAGTACCTTTAAGATCGAGGAGGGAAGATTTGTATACGCCAAAGTTTCAAGGGCTCCAAGCATAGAAAATCACTTTATGGTGAGTAGGGATGTCGACGAAATTACGGTCGTTACAAAAGAAGAAAACCTTCTCGAATTAAACCTCAAAGAACGCAATAAAGATTTTTATCGGTTGATATCACTTAACGTATCAATTCCGTTTTACTCCGTAGGGTTCCTGGCGACCGTCAGCCAAGCCATAGCTAAAGAAGGAATGAACATTTTAATCGTATCTACTTATTCAAAGGATTATATTATGATTAAGGATGATAGATTAGAAGATGCAAAATTAATTTTATTAAAACTTGGTTTTAAGGAATCAAAATAATCTCTGAGGTACGTTGATCAAAAAATGCCATGGGAAATAATATGAAATATAATAAATTGGTCCGTGATAAAATTCCGGAAATAATTATAAAAAAAGGCGGGACGCCGGTAACGCATATCGCGGATGAAAAAGAATATTGGGAAAAATTGAAAGAAAAATTGCTGGAAGAGTTTGAAGAATTTAAAAAAGACGAAAGTGCGGAAGAATTCGCCGACATGATGGAAGTTTTGGACGCGATCGCGGATTATAAAAATTTTGATAAAATGGAGGTTCAACGGATAAAAGAAAAAAAAGCAGGGGAAAGAGGAAAATTTAAAGATAGAATTATTTTAGATGAATCGTAATTTATGAAACCAACTATCGTCGCCGTATCGGGCGGGTTTGATCCGATACATATCGGACACGTCAGGATGTTTCAGGAGGCGAAAAAAATGGGGGACAAGCTTGTTGTGATTTTGAATAATGACAATTGGCTGCGTAAGAAAAAGGATTTTGTTTTTATGCCGCAAGCAGAGCGCGCGGAAATTATCAAAGCTATTGCCGGCGTGGACGATGTGGTTTTTACAGAACACCAAGAAAATCCGACAGATATGAGCGTGTGCGCGGAACTTCGCAAGATCCGGCCGGATATTTTTTGTAACGGCGGCGACCGCCATGCGAATAATGTTCCCGAATCCGCGGTCTGCACAGAAATCGGCTGTCAGATGGTGTATAATGTCGGTGCGGGCGGAAAAATTCAATCAAGCTCGTGGCTCATCGCTCAATACGAAAATAATAAATCCAATAAATTTTATGGGACAGGAAAATCAAACGCACGCGAGCCACAATAAAAAAATTATAAAATATTTTTTTCTGGCCGGGTTCGCGCTCGCGGCCGTGGGATTTTTAATGACTTATGAAGGGCCGAAACCGAAGCCGCCGCAGGATGACAATGCGCTTTCGTCCGAGCAGCTGGCGGCCATCAGCCAGGCGGCCGGGGATAAAAATAACACAGCGATTTTAGGAGATAATATTAATAATAGTAATATGCAACCAAAATTTGATCCGACAAAACTTGGCATAGAAGACATAAAAACCGGCGGGGGAGACGCGGTAAAACCCGGCGACAAGGTTTCAGTCAATTATGCCGGCTGGCTTACGGACGGCGCCAAGTTTGATAATTCTTACGATCGCGGCCAGCCGTTCAGTTTTACGGTCGGCGCCGGCCAAGTCATACAAGGATGGGACCGAGGTCTTTTGGGAATGAAAATCGGCGGTAAGCGTAAACTTATCATTCCCGCGGCTTTGGGCTACGGCGCGCAAGGCGTTCCCGGCACCATCCCGCCAAACGCTATTTTAATTTTTGAAATAGAACTGCTCAAGATTTCCAACTTTCAGTAGAATTAGCCAGTAAGCGGTTGCATTTTTTCCCCGGTTATTATAATATACTGTATATTCGTAATTCGTATATTGGCGTTTAATTCGTAATTAGCTTCCCCGTATGGATAAA
>CAZFZQ010000076.1:0-2890 GCA_964522845.1 uncultured Gammaproteobacteria bacterium
TTCGTAATTCGTATATTGGCGTTTAATTCGTAATTAGCTTCCCCGTATGGATAAAAAAGTTATCACCACTTCATCTTTGTTCGCGCCGATTAAGAATTTTTTCTACGGCGGGGCGCACGGCAAAGCGAGATTTCAAACTTTCGTCACTTTGGTTTTGGCCATTTTGGTCGCGATTTATGTTTTTCCCGTAGGCTGGAATAAAGCCGCGGATTTTGCCAACGCAAAAATCAAAATAAATTTGCCGCATCTGAAAGAAACCACTTTTCGTTTCGGCCTGGACCTATTAGGCGGAACGCACCTGATTTACGAAGCCGACGCATCCAAACTTTCCGCCGCTGACAAGACCGGCGCGGTGGAAGGCGTGCGCGACGTGATTGAACGCCGCGTCAACGCTTTCGGCGTTTCCGAGCCCTTAATACAAACCAATTATTCCGCCGGCGTGCCTCGTATCATCGTTGATTTGGCCGGCGTAAAAAATGTAGCCGATGCCATCAAGTTGATCGGCGAGACCCCGATTTTGCAATTCAAAGAACAGAGCGATGTTCCTACCCGCGCCTTGACTGCGGATGAGCAAAAACAATTGGATGAATACAATAAAATAGCTTTAAAAAATGCCCAGGATGTTTCGGGCCAAATTGTAAAGGGTGGAAATTTTGAAGATTTGGCATTCAAATACAGCGAAGACCCGGGATCTCGCGAAAAGAAAGGCGATTTGGATTGGTTTCGCGAAGGCGCCATGGTTAAAGAATTTGAAGACGCGGTAAAATCCTTAAAAGATAACGAAATAAAAACCACTTTGGTAAAATCCCAATTCGGCTACCATATTATAAAACGGATTGGCATGCGTTTTATTCAGGAAGAAGGGAAAAATGTAAAAGAGTATCGCGCGTCGCACATTCTCATCAAAACAAAATCGGCCATTGATTTTATGACCGTGAATGATTATTTTGTTGACACAAAATTATCCGGCCGCGACCTGGCGCGCGCCAGCGTGCAGTTTGACCCCAACACTAATTCGCCGGAAATTTCGCTTGAATTTAATGCCGAGGGGCGCGAATTATTCAAGCAAATTACCGAACGAAATGTAGGCAAGCCCGTGGGCATTTTCTTGGATGGCTCTCCGCTTTCCCTCCCGCGCGTGTCCGAACCGATCCGCGACGGCAAAGCGAGAATTACGGGCAATTTTGACCTGCCGGAAGCCAAAACTTTGGCCATGCGCTTAAATTCCGGCGCTCTGCCCGTGCCCATCAAACTGGTGAGCCAAGAAACCGTGGGCGCCTCGCTTGGCAATGCTTCGGTGGGCAAAAGTTTCCACGCCGGCCTGATCGGCTTCGCCCTTGTCGCTTTGTTTATGATTTTGTACTATCGTTTGGCCGGCCTGATGTCCGTTGTATCTCTCACTGTCTACATCATACTAAGTTTGGCGATTTTCAAATTCGTTCCCGTCACTCTGACCTTGGCGGGCATCGCGGGTTTCGTAATTTCTATGGCCATGGCCGTTGATACCAATGTTCTGGTTTTTGAACGGTTAAAAGAAGAATTGAGCGAAGGCAAAGATCTTGATTTCGCGGTCACCGAATCGTTTCGCCGCGCTTGGCCTTCCATCCGCGACGGCCACGCGACCGCGCTTATCACCTCGCTCGTCTTATTCTGGTTTTCCACCAGCTTAATTCGCGGCTTGGCTCTTACTTTGAGTTTTGGCGTTTTAGCCAGTTTATTTACAGCCATCGTGGTTACGAGAATATTTATGCGCTGTCTCGTGAGTTTCATAAGACGCAGAAAAATAATAGTCGGATAAATAATTTCAAATTGCAAATTTCAAATTGCAAATTTGATTTTGATTAATAATTCGTCGCGAAGCGACACAATAATAAATCTGAAATCTAAAATTTGAAATCTGAAATTATATGATGTGGGTCATAAAATATCGTAAAATTTTTTACACTATCACTTTATTGATTACCGCCGCGTCCATCGTCGCGCTATCAATATGGGGCTTGAATTTGGGTATTGATTTTACCGGCGGCACGATTTGGAAAGTGGAATTTAAAAATGCCGCGCCCCCGATTGACGCGTTAAATGCGGCCCTCATTAATGAAGGCGTGGAACCGTCTGTGACGCAACCGGTGGGAGATAAGGGTTTTATTTTGCGTTTCCGTCCAATGGAAGAAGCCCAGCACCAGCAAGCTCTCTCCGCGCTTAAAAATCAATTTGGCGAAGTTCTCGAACTGGAATTTTCCGCCATTGGTCCGTCCATCGGCAAGGAACTCCGCGACAAAGCCGTCTACGCCGTTATTCTTTCAATTTTGGCGGTTATCGCCTACATCGCCTGGTCATTCCGTAAGGTGGAACCCGTGGTTTCTTCTTGGACTTATGGCGCTTTTACCATCGCGGCCATGGCGCACGACGTGTTCTTGCCGCTCGGCGTTTTCGCGGTCTTGGGACACTTTTTACATTACGAAATTACCAGCGTTTTTGTGGCCGCGATTTTGACTATTGCCGGTTATTCCATTACTGATACGATTGTGGTTTTTGACCGGGTCAGGGAAAATCTCCGCAAGCATACTCATAATGATTTTGTGGAACTTGTGGCCGCCAGTTTGAAGCAGACCTTGGCTCGTTCCATTAATACCACCTTGGCCACCGTGCTCGTGCTTTTGGCCATCTATTTTTTTGGCGGGGAATCCATCAAACATTTCGCCCTCGCCTTGATTATCGGCCTTGTTTCCGGCGCTTACTCGTCGATCTTTATCGCCTCGCCGCTTTTGGTAACTTGGAGTTTGAGAAAGAATAAATAAATTCCCTTCTTTTTTTCCTCCCTCTTGGTACTCCAAGGGGGAGGTTAGGTGGGGGATGTATTTGCGTTAAAAAAATCCCCCCTCTAACTCCC
>CAZFZQ010000077.1:0-2610 GCA_964522845.1 uncultured Gammaproteobacteria bacterium
GTTTAAGTATCCGTGTGAGATATAAAATTGTATTTTCGCCCGGGATGTCGGGATTCAGCGCCAAAATTATTTCTCTGATGCCGTCATTTTTCGCGCGCAAAATTAGAGAATTGATATTTAAGTTTTCCGGATTTGTTCCGCGCAGGGGATCAAGTTTTCCGCCCAAAATATGATAGTGTCCTAAAAAATCTCCCGTAGCTTCAATGGCCATCAGTTCCGGCAATGACGCGACAACACAAATTGTCCCGCGGTCGCGCGCTGGATCGCCGCAGTATCGGCAAAGCGCGCCCGCCTCGACTCGCCCGTCGACGCGAGGCGGGCCGGCTGAAGAAATGTTGTGGCACTTGGGGCAAAGCGATAAATTTTTTATATTTTCAATTCCTGTTGCTAAGTTTTCAATATAACTCGCGTCTTTCTGCAATAAATATAAAACAAACCGCATGGCGGTTTTTTCTCCGATGCCGGGAAAGCGACCGAATTGTTCGGCCAAGTCCGTTATTTCTTTTGGAAGATGCGATTGCATAACTAAAACGGCGGTTCGGCCGGAGGCGGCGGTAAATTTTGAGGAGCCGTCATTTTTGTTTCCAAATTTTTAAAACACACCCTTTGTTCATCAAAATATAGATTAATCTGTCCGGTGGGGCCGTTTCTGTGTTTTTCAATATGAATTTCCGCGGTGCGCCGTTCTTTCGGATCCAAATCATTGATGTTGTAGTTGCGGTCCATGGCTTTTCTGTAAATAAACATAACTACGTCAGCGTCTTGTTCAATAGAACCGGATTCGCGCAAGTGCGATAGTTTTGGTATGGCGGGTTTAGATTGTTCAACTGCGCGCGAAAGCTGGGACAGGGCCAAGACCGGAATGCTTAATTCTCTAGCGATAGCCTTCAGGCCGCGGGTTATTTCCGCCACCACTTGTACGCGGTTGTCATAATCGCCGCCGCCGTTGCGCGATTCCAAAAGTTGCAAATAATCAACAATAATAAAATCCAAGCCCCGCTCCATTTGCAAACGGCGCGCGCGCGTGCGGATGTCCATAATATTTGAAGCCGCGGAGTCGTCAATATATAACGGCATTTCGGAGAGAGTGCCCAGGGCGTTGCCAATTCTCGTAAAGTCGTCGGATGATTCGGCCAATTTTCCCGTGCGCATTTTCCAAAGGTCAATGCCCGCTTCGGCGCAAATCAAACGGTCAACCAGCTGTTCTTTGGACATTTCCAAAGAAAAAATTCCGACCGCGTGCCCGGCTTTGGCCGCGTTTCTGGCAAAATCCAGCGCCAGCGAAGTTTTTCCCATTGACGGCCGGGCGGCTAAAATAACCAGGTCGGATTTTTGCAATCCGGAAAGATGGTTGTCCAGGGCGGTAAAGCCCGTGGGAATGCCGCGCAATTTTCCTTTTTCGCGGTGCAGTTCATCAATGCGGTCAAAGGCCTGTTCCAAAATATTTTTGATGGGCGTAAACGCTTGTTTGGAATATTTTTGCGATACGCCGAAAAGATGCTGTTCGGATTTATCCAAGACCACGCCCAAGTCCTCGCCTTCTTGATAAGCCAGCTCGCCGATAGATGAGGCGGCTTCCAATAGCCGGCGCAGGGTGGCTTTTTTGTGCACAATATTCGCGTAATGCGCCACATGCGACGAAGTGGGCACGATGTTGGATAATTGCATGAGATAACTTCGTCCGCCCACAAAATCAATTTGTTTTTTGTCCTCCAGGCGGCTGGTCACGGAAAGAATATCAATCGGCTCGTGCTTGGAGTAAAGATCTTGCATGGCTTCAAAAATCAGAGAATGATTGTTTTTGTAAAAATCATGCGGCAACACAATGTCGGCAACTTTTATCATTGCTTCTTTATCGATCAAAAGAGAACCCAAGAGGGATTGTTCAGCTTCTATGTTTTGAGGCGGCATGCGGCCAAGCTCGTTTTTTTCAACATCGCTCATAGTACTTACATTTTATACAAAGAAAGGGGTGATTGGCAAGGCACTCAAATTACTAATTAATAATTACTAATTGTGGTATAATATTTATATGAAATCCTCTACAAAAAATTATTTCCGCGGCATAGCTCTCATGGCTGGCATGATAATCGGCGTGGGGCTTTTCGGGTTGCCTTATGTGATTGCCAAATCCGGCGCGCTTGTCGGACTTATTTATTTCGTCATTCTTTCCGCCATCATTATTTTAACACATCTGATTTACGGAGAAATTCTTTTGCGCACAAAAACAAAACACCGCTTAGCCGGTCTTGCGGAATTATATTTGGGAAAATGGTGGAAGCGTTTAACGGCCATCATTTCTACTCTCGGATTTTACGCGGTTATTGTTGCCTATATAATTGTTGGCGGGGGATTTTTGCATATTTTATTATCGCCATTTTTTCACGGCGCAGTATTTGTTTATCAAGTCGTTTTTTTTGCCGTAATGGCAGTAATAATTTTGGTGGGGTTACGCACGATAATTTTCTCCGAAGTTTTAATGACTGGCGCGCTGGTCGCGGTGATGGCGTTTTTATCCGTACTTGCCGCCACAAAAATAAATTTTTCAAATTTGGCAACTTTTAACGCCGGAGAATTTTTCGCGCCCTACGGCGTAATTTTATTTTCCAT
>CAZFZQ010000078.1:0-2606 GCA_964522845.1 uncultured Gammaproteobacteria bacterium
GGCATAAATTATGGGATACTAATTACGAATAATTTACGAATATACGAATTACGAATATCTGCAATTCGTATATTAGCGTTAAATTCGTAATTAGCTTCCCTTTTTGAAATCCCCAATCGCTTCTTTCAATTCTTTTTCTATTTCTTCGGTTAAAGTTTTTTCTTTACTGATTTTTTCCATAACTGACGCTCTTTGCGTGTCCAAAAATTCATGGAGTTTTGCTTCCCATTCGCCAACTTTATCAGCCGGCACATCGTCAAGATATCCGTTTGTTACGGCATAAATTATGGCTACTTGGTGTTCCATGGCCATTGGCGCGTATTGCCCTTGTTTCAAAATTTCCGTGGTGCGGCGGCCGCGTTCAATTTGTTTTTTGGTGGCCTCGTCCATATCGCTCGCGAATTGGGCGAAACCTTCAAGCTCGCGATATTGCGCGAGTTCCAAACGCATTTTTCCGGCAACTTTTTTCATAGCTTTTGTTTGCGCGGCCGAACCCACGCGAGATACGGACAAACCCACGTTTAAGGCCGGGCGGATGCCTTTGTAAAACAAGTCAGATTCCAAATAAATTTGGCCGTCGGTAATGGAAATGACGTTTGTCGGAATGTAGGCGGACACGTCGCCGGCCTGCGTTTCAATAATAGGAAGAGCGGTTAAAGACCCGCCGCCATGTTCTTCTGATAATTTTGCCGCGCGTTCCAAGAGGCGGGAGTGTAAATAAAACACATCGCCCGGATAAGCCTCGCGTCCCGGCGGGCGGCGCAAAAGCAAAGATACTTCGCGGTAAGCCCAGGCCTGTTTTGATAGATCGTCATAAATAACCAAAGCGTCTTTTCCTTGGTCCATAAAATATTCGCCCATGGCGCAGCCGGAATATGGCGCTATGTATGAAAGCGATGCCGGGTCGGAGGCGCCCGCAACTACGATAATTGTGTGTTCCATGGCGCCGGCCTCTTCCAATTTTGCCATAATGCGCGCTACTTTTGATTCTTTTTGTCCAATGGCAACGTAAATACAAATTACATCCTTGCCCTTTTGGTTAATAATAGTATCTATGGCAATGGCGGTTTTGCCAGTTTGCCTGTCGCCGATGATAAGTTCGCGCTGTCCGCGTCCGATTGGAATCATGGCGTCAATTGCTTTGATGCCGGTTTGGATTGGCGTGTCCACGGATTTTCTGGTAATAACACCGGGCGCGATTTTTTCAATCGGATAAAATGTTTTTGAGGATATTTCTCCTTTTCCGTCCAGAGCTTGGCCTAATGGATCTACGACTCTGCCAATAAGATTTTCTCCAACAGGAACAGATAAAATTTTTCCGGTTGATTTGGCCGTGTCCCCTTCCTTAATATGGCTGTATTCGCCTAAAATCATGGCGCCAACTACGCCTTCTTCCAGGTTTAATGCTACGCCGTAAGTGTCGTTGCCAAAATCAATCATTTCTTGCGACATGCAAGTTGAGAGCCCATCCAAACGCACAATACCGTCGGCCACTTCCAATACTGTTCCAACTTTATCTTTGGTTGCGTCGGCCTTGTAGTTTTCAAGCTGTTTTTTTATGCTGTCCAGAACCATTTTTTTGTCCATATTTTATGAGCTCAATTGTTTATATAATTTATTAAGATTATTTTTTACGCTGTCATCAATCCGGTTGTCATCATATTGCGCCACATAGCCACCGATTAAATTCTTTTCAATCTTTGTTTCCAGTTCGTATTTTTTCAGATCCAATTTTTTGGCGATTTTTTCCACTGTATTTTTATCAAGAGGAAAAGCGCTCGCGATTTTTAATTTGCAAATGTGGTTTTTACGATTGTAAAGTTCTTCAAATTCTTTGACTACTTTTTGTATTCGGTGCAAATCACCTTTCTTTTTTAACAAATCCAAGAAATTTGAAATGATTTTATCAGTTTCCGGCGCGCTTTTTTCCGCGAGCGATTCGTACAGGGCGCGGGCGTATAATTTGTTGGCGTTTTTTACCATACAGAATTATAAACTTTTTTCAATAAGTTTTTTGTCCGTTTCGGCATTTATTTTTTCGCGCAATATTTTTTCTGCCGCGATCATTATCATATCCGCCGCTTCTTTTTTAATTTCCTTCATCATTATTTCTTTTTCTGATTGCAATTCTTTTTTTCCGGACTCCACAGCCGAGGCCGCTTCCAATTTTGTTTTGTTCATAATTTCTTCGCGCATGGTTTCCGCAATGGCACGCGATTCCGCCACCACCTTGCCGGCTTCATTTCTCGCTTCAGAAATTATTTTTGCTTTTTCGCCCTGGCTTTCAAACAGATTTTTTTCAATTTCCTTTACCCGTTCCAAGCTTTGGGCCACTTTTTCCTCGCGATCGCTCAAAATTTTCAAAACCGGCTTGTATAAAAATTTATAAAGTACGGCCATCAAGACCACAAAATTTATAATCTGGGCAATAAGCAGTTTCCAATCTATTCCTAATTTAGTTAGTAATTCCATATTTGGTAAAAATCCTAAATCCTAAGCACTAAATCCTAAATAAATCCAAAGCATAAAATTTAAAATTTTAAACATTTGAATTTGTTTAGAGTTTAGGATTTAGAGTTTAGGGTTTTATGTTTAAACTTCAAGTC
>CAZFZQ010000079.1:0-2507 GCA_964522845.1 uncultured Gammaproteobacteria bacterium
GCGTCGGCCGCTCCCACGCGGAAAACAATATGCGTTCCCACGTTGCCAAAAACTCCATCTTGCACCTTTTCATCCAATTGCGCTATGTACTGATGCGCCAAAATCAAATTCAGGCGATATTTTCGCGCCTCGGATAAAATTTCCGCGAAACTGCCGGTGGCAAAATTTTGAAACTCATCAACATAAAGATAAAAATCCAAACGATCTTTTTCCGGTATATCCACGCGTTCCATAGCGGAAAGTTGCAATTTAGTTATCAACATGCCTCCCAAAAGACGGCTGGTGTCCTCGCCGATGCGCCCCTTGGCCAAATTCATAATGAAAATTTTGCCTTCGTCAATTATTTTTCTGATGTCAATGGTTGACTTAACCTGCGCCACGACGTTCCTGATGATGGAGGAGGATAAAAATTGGCCGACTTTGTTTTGGATTGGCGCCACGGCTTCGGCCGCAAACTTTTGCTGATAGCCGGCAAATTCCTTAAGCCAAAAGGCCTTGACAACCGGATCTTTAATACTCGCGATAACTTTATTGCGATATTCTTTGTCGGAAAGCAAGCGGTTGATGCCGAGCAAGGTTGAACCCGGATAATCCAAGAGCGCCAAGATGGCGTTGTTCAAAATATATTCCATTCTCGCGGACCAAAGGTCTTCCCATATTTTTTTGAAAACGCTCATCAGGCCGCCTGCCACGAGGTGCTTGTGCGTTTCGTCCACAGTTTCCAAAATGTTGAAGCCCACGGGGTTATCCACATCCGCGGGATTGAAATAGACAATGTCGTTCACGCGATGACTTGGAATATAATCAAGCAATTTTTCCGACGAATCGCCGTGCGGGTCAACAAAGCCCACGCCGTGGCCGGCATAGATATCTTCCAAAATCATGTTTTCCAAAAGCGTGGTTTTGCCGGTGCCGGATTTTCCCAAAACATAAACATGGCGGCGGCGGTCGTCGGTTTTGATGCCGAATTTTTGCTTTTTATTTCTAAAATCCGTTTCGGCGAAAATTACAACTTCATTATCATGTTCGTGATTGTAAGGCATAATAATTTTTTCTTTATCTTATGGGCAATCCTCTCGGCGGCTCGGCTTTTTTGGCTTCGGTTTTTTTGACGAGCGGGGCTTTGACAGTCATAACCGGGAAATGCCAAAGCGTGGCCAATTCTTCTATATTCAGCACATATTTGGGCCCGCCGTATTGACCATCGCGTTCGCAAAATGCTTTCATCAGGAGCCGCTGTTTTCGGGGCCGCGCCATCCGATGATACCAATAATTTTTCTTGGGCATGGTTTTGCCCACGGAAGTGAAACCATTGGCATCCAAGACGGAAAATTGTTTTAAGAATCCCTTGACCACGCCATATTTATTTTGAAAAATTTCATGCGGCGAAAAATACATATAACGGAATTTTGACGGATAGCCAACTTTTCCCAACTTCATTTCCACGGCTTCTATGACGTGCCGCTCGCCCGGCGACATGGCCAAGAGTTTCAAAGTGCCCATGGAATCGTCTTTTTTTCCGCCCTCTGTTGAGGCGCCTCCGCTCACGGCATGGGCCACAAACTCGCTGGCGAGGTCTGTCAGTCCGCCCAAGATGCCCTTCTTTTCCGGCGGCGCTTTGCCTAACAGTTTCTTCACGGCCAGCTCCCCTTTCTTGCGCCAAGAATCACCCAAGGGCGTCACCAAAATCTGGATGGCCAACACCTCCTCTTTTTTAATATTTGACAATGTTTCCAAAATCAAAGACATAGGATCTTTAAATTCCTCAATCATCAACCCATGCTCAAACTGTATATAAGTCCGAATGGGATAATATTCCGGCTTTTCCAATTTGAAATCGCAGCCGAAGGCCTCGTATTTTTCGTGTGGAAATTTTCTTGGAAATTGTTTGGTATAATCCTCCGCCTCGGTTATTTCCGCGTTCGGATATTGGGAATAAATCGCGGATTCTATGAGATCGCGATACTTCAGCGGCACGCGGATGTAAAAGCGGATATCTCCGCCGATGGAGACAATTTCAAAACTCGCGCCCTGCGGAAATTTGCCCGTGATATACTTATCTTTAAAATTCAAACTGGCTTTTATCCCGTATAAATGCGCGAAAATACTTTCCACGGCTTTGGGCGATTGTTCATTATTTTTCGGCACATCAATCGCGAGCAAGACGGACTTTTGTTTTTTGGCCCAACGCAGCTGAATCCGTATCATGTAAATTTCTTTGGACGCGTATAAAAAAAGATAAAGCAGGGGTATCCAGCCGCCGGACTTCAAAATGAGCCAAGCCGCGCCAAGGGGATTTTGTACCAAAAGAAGATTAAAAAAATTCGTAAAATAACTCCAGTCAATTGCAATGGAGGGGAGGTTGAACATATAAAATAATTATAACACATTGGCAAAAACAAAAAAATCCCGGTCTTTTCTCCCCTCTTGTAATCAAGGGGGGAGTTAGAGGGGGGATTTTTTAACGCAAATACATCCCCCACCTAACCTCCCCCTTGGAGTACCAA
>CAZFZQ010000080.1:0-2504 GCA_964522845.1 uncultured Gammaproteobacteria bacterium
GCTGGCTGGGACGGCAGGAACTTTTGAAAAACGAAATTCTAACGCTGGAAGAAAGCTTTGCGCGGTTGGACAAAGTGACGGCAGATGATATCGGGAAACTTGCGAACCAGCTTTTTGATATTTTCAAAATCTCCGCGGCCATCATCGGCCCCTTAAAAGACGATTCAACAATTAAAAAATTATTATGAAAATCATCATCGCAAATTGGAAAATGTATTTGAACGGTAAAGACGCCGTGGCGCTGGCAAAAAAACTCGCCCCACTTCGCCAAGGCTCCGCGGGGCAAGCCAAAAATAAAATAATTCTCGCACCATCTTTTACGGCACTTCCAGCAGTTGCAAAAGTGGCGGGCAAATTAGATTTAGCCGGACAAAATATGTCATGGCAGGGATATGGCGCGTACACGGGTGAAATTTGCGGCGAGGAATTAAAATTATTAGGCTGTGAATATATTATTCTAGGGCACTCTGAGCGCCGAAAATATTGTAAAGAAACTGACGAGATGATTGGACAAAAGGTGAAATACGCGCAAAAATTGGGACTCACGCCTGTTTTGTGCGTAGGGGAGACGGAAGAGGAAAAAAAGGCGGGCAAAACTTTAGAAGTGGTAAAACGCCAATTAAAAATTGCGCTGGATGGCGTTGATACAAAAAAACTCATTGTCGCGTATGAACCGGTCTGGGCCATTGGCACAGGCAATCCGGAAAATCCGGAAAACGCCAACATGGTGCAGGGCGAAATTAAAAAGCAGGCCGGCAACGCCCCCGTGTTATATGGCGGGAGCGTGGATTCTAAAAATTTCGCCGGTTTCTTGGCGCAAAAAAATATTGACGGCCTCTTGGTCGGCGGCGCGAGTACGAAGTGGGACGAATTTTCAAAAATAATAAAATAGAATGTACATAATATTTATAATTCTCGGCATCATCGGCCTTATTGGCATTGTGCTTATTTTAAACCGCAAATTTTTAAGTTTGTCTTTGATTGATGTTGAAAAAAGCGTTTCTAAGGCGAAAAAACTAAAAAATTCCATCATCGCTTCGCGTTTTCACCGCATTTTGCAAGCCAAAGGTAAAAAACCGAGAGAAACCTTAAAAAATATTTCCGGAAAAATAAAACAATCTTTTGACAGAGCGATGGACAAGCTTCTGGAAATAGAAGCCAAAACGGAAAAAGTTGCGGCGGCAAAACCGGCGGGAACAAAACCGGAAAAAGAAAAAACCGCGGTTAAGTCATCAAAAGGAGAGTCAAAAATTTTGGAATTATTGGATGAAGCGCAACGATTGACCAAGGGAGGAAATTGGAAGCAGGCCGAAGGAAAATATATTGAGGTGATCAAAGTTGATAATAAAAATATTCCGGCTTACCAGGGCTTGGTTAGATTATATTTAGATAATGACAAAAATGCCGAAGCGCGCCAGATTATGGAATTTTTATTAAAGCTGGGCGTGGAAGACGCGGAAACGTATATCAATTTTGCCAATTTGGCGTGGGAAGAAGAGAGCTTGGATGAGGCAAAAATTTATTATTTGAAGGCGCTGTCGCTGGACGGATCAAAAGTTATCGCCCGCGTGAATTTGGGCATGGTTTTTGGAGAATTGGGCGATAAGGAGGCGGCCATGCAACAATTCCGCGCCGTCTTTGAATTAGAGCCGAAAAATCCCCGCTATCTTGACTTACTCCTGGAATCCAGCATTCAGATTGGAGATAAAGATTTGGCGCGCAAAGCCCTGCAAAACTTGAAAGAAGTTAATCCGGAAAACCAAAAAATAGATGATTTTAAAAAGCGAATAAACGAGATGTAACGTGCCTTGATTAAATATGACAAATGTGTTATAGTAATCCTCGTGCATAAACGGGGATTTTATTGGGGGCTCGCGACACATCCGCCGTTCACGGCGGGGCGTGCGAGCTTTAATGTTAAATACGGTCGGCGGAGCCGACACATTGACCAACATACCCGCCCAGATACCCCCGGCTTCGGGGGTCGGGTCTATAGACGGCTTGCCGATGTAGCTTCCCACTTCGCCCGTTGGGCTACGCGGGACAAGCAGCTGGTAGACCTGCCCGCCACAGCCTGAGCCGAAGTAGCTCAGTGGTAGAGCAACAGTTTTGTAAACTGTAGGCCGTGGGTTCGACCCCCACCTTCGGCTGAGGCGATGGCAGGCGGGGCAGCTGTATTTATTCTAAATTATTTTTTATATAGCGGGGTAGAGCAATGGCAGCTCGCAGGGCCCATAACCCTGAGGTTCCCGGTTCGAGTCCGGGCCCCGCAACCATTCTTCGCTAAAGCTCCGAATGGCAGGCCAAATGGCATGCTAAAAGAGATTGGTAAAGAATGGTTTAGGGCAGGTACCGAAGCAGTCAAACGGGGCAGACTGTAAATCTGCTGGCTTACGCCTTCCAAGGTGCAAATCCTTGCCTGCCCACCATTGTGGGCAATTAGCTCAGCTGGTTAGAGCGCTGTCCTTACACGACAGATGTCGTAGGTTCGAATCCTACATTGC
>CAZFZQ010000081.1:0-2376 GCA_964522845.1 uncultured Gammaproteobacteria bacterium
ATTATCGCGGCCAAAGCCGTTGCCTTTGGCGAAGCGTTAAAACCGGAATTTAAAAAATACGGCGCGCAAATTGTGGCCAATGCCAAAGCAATGGAAAAAGCGTTTGGCGAAGAAGGAATTAAAATGGTTTCCGGCGGAACGGATAATCATCTTTTGCTTTTGGATTTGCGGCACGACAATATTACGGGAAAAGAAGCGGAAACATTATTAGACTCCATCGGAATTTACACCAACAAAAATATGGTGCCGTACGACACCCGCTCGCCGTTTGATCCGTCGGGCTTGCGCCTTGGCACGCCGGCCATCACCACCCGCGGACTTCTGCAAGATGATTGCGCCGCCATAGCCCACGCCATGTCTTTAGTTCTAAAAAATCCCAAAGACGAAAAACACAAATCCGCCGCAAAAAAATTAGTAAAAGAGCTGACGGAAAAGTATCCGATTTATAAAGACATGTATTAAGTATCCCGTATTACGTATTAAGCGAAAATCCCGCGAGAGCGGGATTTTATTGAAAATTAAGCCGTTTTATGGTATTGTTTTTCCATAATACCCGATACATGCACCTCATTGACGGCAAAAAAATTGCCAAAAAGATTGAAGAAGAAATAAAAAAAACCAAGCGTAAAGGGGGCTTGGCCGCTATTTTAGTTGGCGACGACCCGGCGAGCCATCTTTATGTGCATCTGAAAGAAAAAGCCGCACGAAAAGTGAATATTAAATTTCAGAAAATTATTTATCAGACCTCACCTAACCTCTCCTTATCTAAGGAGAGGAATCTACAAAAACGAATTATAAATAAAATCCACGAACTAAATAAAAGAAAGGATATCACCGGCATTATTGTCCAATTGCCTCTGCCAAAAAATTTGGATACCAATAAAATTATCCGTGCCATGGATCCGAAAAAAGATGTTGACGGCTACCATCCAAAAAATATCGCGGCTTACAAAAATAACCAATGCCTCAAAATGCCGCCCGCGGTTTTCACGGCCGTGCAAGAAATACTGAAAGCCATAAAAATAAAAACGCGCGGAAAAACAATTATTTTTGTCAGCAAAAAACAATCTATCTTTCCCCTGCCGTTTGAACATTGTTTCGGCCGCGACGCAAAAAAATTTATTAAAATTTCATTAAAAGACGCAATAAAATATTTGCCCCAAGCGGATATTATTTTTACGGCCGTGGGCAAAAAACATTATCTAAAAGGCAAGATGGTAAAAAATGGCGCCGTAATTATTGACATCGGCATCGCGCGGGTCGGCCATCATGTCTTCGGCGACGCCGACCCAAAATCTCTGGCAAAAAAACGCGGCTGGCTTACGCCCGTACCCGGCGGCGTGGGGCCCGTGACCGTCGCCTGCCTGCTAAAAAATACAGCCCAAAATTAAAAAATCCCCTGTCTTGGGGATTTTAGTTTGTCGGCATTTTGCCGCCTTTTTTTATTTTTTCTTCTATATCCTCAATTCTTTTTTCCACTTCCTTTTCTTTTTCTTCCGCGTCATCTGCAACTTTTCTTACATTCAGGCCGAGAAAAAAGATGTGCATCAGCGCGACTTCTTTTTCCGCATCGCTTCTGAATTGATTGAAATATTTCAAAAATATCTCCGCGTATTCCGACATGCTCGCGTTAGCCTTCATCACTTTTACGAACCGTTCATTTAATTCCGCTCTGAACCTGGCAAGGCGCGCGAAAGCTTTATTATATTCCGCGTTTGATATGTAGGGTTTTTTACGCGACATGTTTTTCTCCTTATACAAAGAACGTCCCCACCTCATAGACCATGCCCAGTAAGAATATTACTCCGATTAAGACAAGCAACGCAAGCGGCAAGCGCATTTCGTATTCGGGCTTGCGGAGGCCATCACGCCTCGCGCGCGTATAAATCCAAATCATCAAAAACGATTCATAACCGCCAAAAACCGCGCCGGAAAAACCGATAATTTTTATAAAATCTTTCGTTCCAAAAAGAAATATGGCAAAAGGCACAAGGCATGCCAGCGCCCATGAAACAAAAGCGTTTATTTTAAAATCTAAATGAAATTGCTCTTTGGCGTAAAGCGCGAGCGGTAAAAATGATGTTGCCACCGCGAAAAGCCCAAAAATCGCGCCCGCATACTTTACCCAGCCGCCAAAAACCGCGCCCAATCCGCCGATGGCATCTTTTGTGGTAACCGCGCCGGTCGCTCCCAAAACCGCGAAAGTAAAAACGGCAATAAGGATGATGGGGATAAGCGATCCCCAAAAAATCGCGGATTTCGCGTCTTTTTTATCGCGCGACATAATTTCCAAAACTTCCGGCACCGCGGCCGCGCCCATAATGGAAAATAAAATTACGCCGTAGGGCGCGAAAAATTCTCCGGCGTTAAAAGTTG
>CAZFZQ010000082.1:0-2304 GCA_964522845.1 uncultured Gammaproteobacteria bacterium
AAGATTATTAGAGGGGTATTTAGTTTAAAATTATTCTTTTGTCATTCCGCACTTGATGCGGAATCCAGACGCCGTCCCCGCGCAGGCGGGGAACTCTGGATTCCCGCCTTCTCGCCTCGCTTCGCGGTCGAAGCGGGCGCGGGAATGACAGACATACTTAATACTGAATTTTATGCCACGAATATTTAATTTAGAAGCGGTAGAAAAAATAGGGGAGACGGTCACATTGTTCGGCTGGGTAAATGCCCGGCGCGATATGGGCAAGGTGATATTTTTGGATTTGCGCGATAAGAGCGGACTGATGCAGATTGTCTGCCATGCCAAAAATGCGGTAAAGGCGGCGGAAACAATCCGCCCTGAATTTGTGGTAAAAATTACCGGCAAGGTGCAAGCGCGTGACGGCAAAAATGCCAATCCTAAACTCGCCACGGGCAAGGTGGAAATTTATGCCGAAGAAGTGGAAATTTTAAACGAATCAAAAACTCCGCCATTTGAATTGGATAAAGATACTGCGGGCGTAAATGAAGAAATGCGCCTCAAATACCGTTATCTGGATTTGCGGAGCGAACGGATGCGCAAGAATATGGTTTTGCGCCACAAGGTTGTAAAATTTTTGCGGGACTATTTGGATAAAGAAGGATTTTTGGAAATTGAAACCCCAAACTTGACCAAGGGAACGCCCGAGGGTTCGCGCGAATTTATCGTGCCGTCGCGCCTGCACGCGGGAGATTTTTATGTTTTGCCGCAATCGCCCCAGCAGTTTAAACAACTATTGATGGTGGCGGGGATTGAGCGGTATTTTCAAATCGCGCGGTGCTTCCGCGACGAAGACCAGAGAGGCGACCGCCAGCCGGAATTCACGCAATTGGATATGGAAATGTCTTTTATTGAACAAGAAGATATTATTTCTTTGAATGAAAAAATGATTATTGATTTGGTGCGGGAAACAATGCCGGAGAAAAAAATTTCGCAAATTCCTTTTCCGCGGATAACTTATGCCGAATCAATGAAAAAATATAAAAACGACAAGCCGGATATGCAAAAAGATAAAAATAATCCAAATGAATTGGCGTTTTGCTGGGTGGTAGATTTTCCTATGTTTGAAATGAGCCAGACAGAGAAAAAGATTGTTGCCGTGCATCATCCATTCACTTCGCCCAAATCCGAAGATATGAAGTTGCTGGATAAAAAACCGCTGGAGGTTCGCGCCAATGCTTACGACATTGTTTTGAATGGCGTGGAAATCGGTGGAGGGAGTATCAGAATTCATAATCGCGATTTGCAAAATAAAGTTTTTGAAATTTTGGGATTGAGCGGCAAAGAAATCACGGAGCGTTTCGGCCACATGCTGGAAGCGTTTGAATACGGCGCGCCTCCGCATGGCGGAATTGCCTGGGGTTTGGATCGGGCGGTGATGATTTTTGCCAATGAACCCAATATCCGCGAAGTTATAGCTTTCCCCAAAACCGGCGACGCCAGAGATCCGATGATGGGCGCTCCATCGCCATTGCCAGCTAAAGCGCTTAAAGAAGCGCATATTAAAGTGACGGAATAGTGTTTTAGGGGGGAGCGGATATATCTTTTTTGCGCTGCGGACTGTCGCCGCGACTGCAAAAAAGACATATTCGCTCCCCCCTTTTTTTGACTTTGCGCTTCTATTATTATACAATGATAGTATCTTAATAATTTATAATAAATACTATGAGTATCTCCAAAAAGGTGCTTGATTATTTGAAAAAAAAGGGCGTGGAAGCAAAAAAAGTGGCCCATAAAAAGGTCTATACCACCTTGGATTTGGCCAGCACCCTGAAGGAAAAATTAAATAAAGTCGGCAAAACTTTACTGGTCAAGGCCGATGACAAATATTATATGGTTTTGGTTCCGGGCCATTATTATTTGGATTTGGGTAAGGTTAAAAAAGCGCTTAAAGTGAAAAAAGCGGTTTTGGCTGACGAAGCATATATTAAAAAAATGCTGGATATGGTGCCGGGCGCGCTTCATCCTTTTTCCGGAATTTCCAAGGTGGATCTTTTGATAGACAAGGCCTTGCTTAGGGTGGAAGAAGCTGTGATAAGAGCCGGCAGTTTTACCGAAAGTTTGCGCATGAAAGTGAAGGATTTAGGCAAAATGGAAAATGCCACTTTGGGCGATTTTGGAAAATTGGCGGTTAAAGAAGTGAAAAAAGCCGTGAAAAAAGGATATATTAAAAAAACCATTAAGAAAGCGAAAAAAACGGTAAAGAATGCTGTGAAAAAAGTTAAAAGGGGAAGCTAATTACGAATAGGACGCTAATATACGAATTAC
>CAZFZQ010000083.1:0-1991 GCA_964522845.1 uncultured Gammaproteobacteria bacterium
ATAACACTAATATACGAATTACGAATTTAACAGACGCGCTTTGATTCGTAATTCGCTTCCCATCGGTATGCCTAAGATAAAAGTCTACAATTTGGAAGGAAAAGAAGTGGAAACGATGGAATTGTCGGACGCGGTTTTTGGCGTTACGCCCAAAGTTGATGTTTTGCACCAGGTTGTGACCGGATATTTATCAAACAAACGCCAGCCGCTGGCGCACACCAAGACCAAGGGCGAAGTTCGCGGCGGCGGCCGAAAGCCGTGGAAACAAAAAGGAACCGGCCGCGCAAGACACGGCTCAAACCGTTCTCCGATTTGGGTTGGCGGCGGTATTACTTTTGGTCCGCGGAAAGAAAGAAATTATTTGGTTAAAATAAATAAAAAAGTGAAAATCGGGGCTTTATGCATGGCGCTTTCCGACAAACTGAATAATAATGGCGTGGTTATTGTTGATAAAATTGTGATTAAAGAACCGAAAACAAAGTTGGTATATAGCGCCGTAAAAAATTTATTTGGAACCATTGGAAAAGAAATGAAAGGCAAGGGACTTTTGGTTACGGATGACAATAAAGACGTGAAACGCGCGGCGCGTAATTTGGAAAAAATAAAAAATGTCAGAGGCGGCGATCTTAATATTTTGGAAACGATCGGAAGCGATTATCTGATATTTGAAAAGAGCGCCGTTGTCGCTTTGGAAAAAAGATTGCAGAAATAGGTTTATAGGGGCTTAGGTGGATAGGTTTTTAGGGAAAGAAATCCCGAAACCTAACGACCTAATAACCTATTTACCTAATAACCTAGTATTTATGGCTTTTTTGGACAGATTTAGAAAAAAAGAAGAAAAGAAAACACTGGAAAAAATGGCGGAAAAAACCGCGGCTAAGGTTTTGGCGTCCAAAAAATCCCCACTTCGCCCCTCCTCCGCGCAAGGCTCCGGCAGGGCACAGCAAGGCTTCGCGGGGCAGGCAAAAAATATTAAAAAATCAAAAAGTCAGGAGATAGGAAAGGTTTCTATTGGGAAGCAAGAAGATAAAAAGACCAGCAAAAAAATAATTAAATCAAAATTCAAAGGCGGTTACGGAGTGCTGATTAAACCGTTGATTACGGAAAAAATTTCTGAGGCCGCGTCTTTGGGCAAATATGCCTTCGCGGTTTCTAGGGATGCGAATAAGCCGACAATCAAGAAAGCTGTCAACGCGGTTTATGGCGTAAACGTCAAAAGCGTGAGAATCATTAACGTTATTGGAAAAAACGTGAGATATGGAAGAAGCTTTGGAAAAAGAAAAGATTGGAAAAAAGCGATTATCACTTTGGCGCCCGGAGAAAAGATTGAAATTTACGAAGGCGTATAAATAGGTTGGTAGGAGGGTAGCTTATTAGTTTCTTAGGGAAATGCAAAAACAAATGTTTTTCCTAAGAAGCTAAAAAGCTAAGAAGCTAAAAAGCTAAATTTATGGCAATTCAAATTTATAAACCAACAAGCCCTGCAAGGCGCCAAACGTCAGTCAATAAACCGGACGTTACCAAAAAGGAACCGGAGAAGAGTTTGATTTTCATGAAAAAGAGCATGGCTGGCAGAAATAATCAAGGAAAAATTACGGTTTTTCATCAGGGCGGCGGCGAAAAACGTTATATTAGAATTGTTGATTTTTTGAGAAACAGATATAACGCGCCGGCTAAAGTTTTGGCATTGGAATTTGATCCGGGCCGCGGCGCGAATATCGCGTTGGTTGAATATGAAAATAAAGAAAAGAGATATATCTTGGCGCCGGTCGGATTAAAAGACGGCGATATGGTTATTTCTTCTTTGGAAAAAGTTCCGGTAAAATCGGGCAATAGAACTACTTTAGCAAATATTCCTGTTGGCGAAATGATACACGACATAGAATTGAATCCCGGAACCGGCGGAAAAATCGTGCGCGGCGCGGGACTTTCCGCATCGCTTTTGGCCATTGAAGGAAGATTTGCGCAAGTAAAATTGCCTTCTTCGGAAA
>CAZFZQ010000084.1:0-1991 GCA_964522845.1 uncultured Gammaproteobacteria bacterium
TTTTTGGTGTCATTCCCGCGAAGGCGGGAATCCAGGCCTTTGCTTTATTTTCTGGATCCCCGCCTTCGCGGGGATGACAGACGATATGAGTTTCTAAATTTGTATTACAATTGATATTTTATATGATTCATCCCAAAAAATATTTAAGCCAAAATTTTCTCATCAACCAAGGCATTGTTGAAAAAATTATTTCTGCCGCGGAATTATCAAAAAATGATACGGTTTTAGAAGTGGGGCCGGGAAGAGGTGTTTTGACCGAAGAACTGATAAAATACGCCGGCCGCATCGTTGCTGTTGAAAAAGACAAGCACCTTTTTGAGTTGTTAAAAGAAAAATTTTCCGCCGCGAAAAATTTGGAACTGGTAAATGAAGATATTTTTACCTACCGCCTACAAGCTACAAGCTACAAGCTAATTGCCAACATTCCCTACAATATTACCGGCCAATTTTTTCATAATTTTTTACTTTCGGACCATCGCCCGTCCATGATTGTCGTGATGGTGCAGAAAGAAGTGGGGGAGCGTCTTTTGGGAAAAAATAAATCAATCTTGTCAGTTACGGCCGAACTTTACGGCACCACGGAAAAAGTTTGCGACGTTTCGCCTGGATCATTTTCCCCTCCGCCAAAAATAATGAGCAGTGTTATCAAATTGATCCGCAATCCATTCTTCGCTAAAGCTACGAAGGACAAGGAAGAAAAAATATTGCATCTTGCCAAAATCGGCTTTGCCTCCAGGCGAAAAAAATTAGTTTCCAATCTATCCACAGGGCTTAAAATCAGCAAAGACAAAATTAAAGAAGTTTTCAATCAAGTAGGCCTCAATGAAAACGCTCGCGCGGAAGAATTATCCCTATCCGATTGGCTAAAATTAGCAAAAGATATCGAATATTAGATATTGGATATTGGGGATTTTTTTATATTTATTATCGGCAACTTATAAGAGTTGCTTTTTTGTTTGAGTACGGTTTTAGTATTTTTGGCTTATTAAAAAAATGATATAATAATAGTAGAAACTAAGAATTATGCAAATGCCCCAAAAAAAGGCAGGTGTTATTATACTGGCCGCGGCCGGTGTTTTGGTGTTGGGCTTAGGTTTTTGGAGCATTAGTTATAAAATCAGATCGCCGTTTTTTTTAAGAGCCGTGGATAATAAATTATTAGGCGCCGATACAATTCCCGATTTAACCAAAGATACGGACGGCGACAATCTTTCCGATTGGGAAGAGACCAATATTTATCACGCGAGCCCTTATCTCGCGGATACTGATTCCGATGGCATACCGGATGGCGTAGAAGTGCAAAACGGCGCCGACCCCAATTGTCCGGAAGGAAAAATTTGCGGCGCGAGCGATTTGACAAACCCTTCGGCCGCCGCCATCGTCAACCCGCCGGTAGCGGAAACCATTCCCCCTGATAATTCCGCAATTATGCTTCCAGCCAACCCCACTCCCGCCCAAATCCGCGATCTTCTGAAGCAAAGCGGAATGAGCGACGCGGATTTAAAAAAATTGGATGACAAGGCGCTGATAGACAGTTATAACGAAGCGCTGAAAGCAAGCCAGTAGTTGGTAGTAAGTAGTCGGTAGTAAGGTTTCGGATCTTTCCGTCCTACTACTAACTACTAACTACTAACTACTAACTACTAACTAAAAATGTTTAATAAATTTCAAAAAACTATACTAGCAGTAATACTTATAAGTTTTGTAAGCGTTGGTCTTTTAGTTTCCGCCCCGCGTCCGGCTAAGGCGCAATTGGTGGTGGAGACGCCGAGTTTGACTAGTTGGGAAATTGTCAAGAGCATTGGCACAAGAATTTTGGCTTCCGTCATGCAATCCGGCATAACCGCGCTTATGAACGCGGCTCAGTCATTCACCCAAAAAGTTGCTTACGATATGGCGGTTTATGTGGCTTCCGGCGGCAGCGGACAAAAGCCGTTGTTTGATGGAAAAAGTTTTGGTGATTATGTAAAAGATACGGCACTGGACGGCGC
>CAZFZQ010000085.1:0-1955 GCA_964522845.1 uncultured Gammaproteobacteria bacterium
CAACCCAGTTTATCTGCCGGAGGGTTTGCGGCCAATGCTTGATCATATGTGTTAAGCGCATCTTGAAATTGTCTAAGGTGTAGATAATAACGCGCCCGATCAGCATGCAGACACCAAAGCTCGTCTGCCGGAGGATTATTCCTTAGAGCCGTATCAAGCGCCTTTAACGCTGCTTCATACTGCTTCAGCATACAAAAACAATTCGCGACATTATTATAAAGCCTCCAAACTCCATCTGCTGACGGACTGCACTCCAGTGCTCTGGAGTAATAATAGGATGATTGCTCAAAACACTTAAGACCAAAATAAATGCTTCCCACTAGTTCGTATCTTTTCCACTCATAATCCTTGGACACGACACCATCCAAGGATATATAATCATGAGCACCCAACGCCTCTTCATATCTCTCAAGATTATAGAGACAACCCGCTTTATTAAAATATGCTCTCCATTTTTCCGTTCCCGGAATTTGTGAAAGCAATGAGCCATCAATAATCTCAATAGCTTTCTCATATTGCCCCGCTTTCAAATATGCTCGAGAAAGACAATGTAATTTTATCCATGCTTCCGAATCGCTGGCACTGATTTGCGTTAACACGGCTTCCAAATCTTCGGCCTTGATTTTGCTGTCAGTTAGCTTGAAAAGCTCGTGGTCTTCAATACTCTGTTTCTCTTCGGGCATCTTTCGCCTCCCAGTTGTCAATACTGCTAAACCATATTTATCATAAAAAAATAAGGCCGTCAAGCCCGGTAGTGAAACTTTGGCCGTTTTTTCTCTAAATCAAAATAATTTAGTTTAGCATAATTTATCTAATACAAAAATTTTTATAAAAAAAATAAACTTCAAAACGAAGATAATTTGCCAAAGTTCTACTACCGGGCAAGCCCATGATTCCAACTTTCATAAAACGACTACGGTCGACAGTCTACTGACTACGGCACAACCCCCACCCTTCTTCCCCTTGACTAAGGGGAGGAGCGAGGAGGGGTCTGATAATTATAGCTGTCGTCTGTTGTCTGTCGACTGTTGACTTATTAGAATTTTCCTCTTTTATGCGCCAAGCGGACAATCGCCATGGCCTTCGCGACTTGAAAATACATCTTAATGTATTGCCCCAATCCGCGCAAGACGCCCACTTTTTGCATCTTTTTCCTCATGTTTAACCCATGCAAAAACACTCCGCCGTAAGGCAATCCGCGCGAACGGCAATAATAATTCAACGCGATCTCCACCATAAAACCTTGCAAATATTTTTTGGGAATATTTTCTATCACAAACCGTTCTAGCGCGCGCTCGCCGCCGATCAAGGGCAAATATTTTTCCAATTTTGTAAAAAACTTTCCCCTGTCCCGCAACCCCGTGGCCATCACTTTTTGCCCGCGCAAAACAGGCTCCACCAATTTTTTAATATGCTGTTCCGAAAGTCCGCGCAAATCCGCATCCAAAAAAACAATAATTTCCGCCTTGGTTGCGGCCACGCCATGGAGCAACGCATTGCCCTTTCCGCCCTTCCCGGACAATTCTAAAACCTTATCCGCGCCCGCTTTTTTTGCCTTAGCCGCAGTTTTATCCGTGGACCCGTCGGAAACAACCACCACTTCATCAACAAAATCGCTCGCTTTGGCAACCTTAACCACCTCGGCAATGGTTTTGTCTTCATTATAAGCAGGAATAATCACCGCAACCCTTACCTTCATAAATGACGATATTATTCTCTTACTATTATCATCGCCTTTTTTCCATTTATCACATCTCCGCCGTTCCAATCATGAATGGCATTAAATAAAAAATCCGCGGCGTACACATAATCTTTTCCGCGCTTGGTTCCCGGATCATTGGTAATAAATTGGCCGTCCTTGGTGTAGCCTTTTACCACAACCATATGATAAAGCGGGCCGCCGCCGCGAAAATACGGATTTAGTCCGCGGCCGTAAAGCGGCAAAATCACGGGGT
>CAZFZQ010000086.1:0-1895 GCA_964522845.1 uncultured Gammaproteobacteria bacterium
TTATATGTCTCAACCGGAGACAGCAAAGTTACATTTTTAAATGTCTAAATGCGGACGGTGAAAGTGAGTTAAAGTAAAATTATGTCTAAACACTCCAAGTGGGCGAAAATAAAGAGGGCGAAGGGCGTGACCGATGCCAAGCGCGGCGTGGTTTTTACCAAACTCGGAAGAAACATAACGATAGCGGCGCAGGGTGGCGGCGACCCGAATTTTAATTTTAAATTGCGTTTAGCCATACAGGCTGGAAAGTCCGCCAACATGCCTAAGGATAATATTGAAAAAGCCATTGCCAAAGGCGCTGGCGCGGGAGAAGGCGCGTCTTTGAAAGAATTGGTTTATGAAGCCATGGGGCCGGCGGGCACGGCGCTCGTCATTACCGCGTATTCCGACAACGTGAACCGCACGGCCGCGGAAATAAAACATCTTTTGAGCAAGAACGGCGGCTCGCTCGCGGGGCAAGGTTCAGTGATGTGGCAATTCCAAAAATTGGGAGTGATACGATTTCAGATTTCAGATTTAAAATTTAAGATTGAAGAAAAAGAATTGGAATTGATTGATGCGGGGGCGGAAGATATTGATGAGGATGACGATGGCGTAACCATTTACACCAAGCCGGAAAATTTTCAAAAAGTTAAAGAGATGATTGATAAGGAGGGGATTACGGCGGATTCCGCGGCCATTGAATACGTTGCCAAAGAGCCGGTGGAAATCAGTCCCGAAGACAGCGAAAGAGTAGATGCGTTTATTGACGCGCTTGATGAAAATGAGGATGTGGCGGAAGTTTATACGAATGTAAAATGAATAGGTTGATAGGTAAATAGGTGTTTAGGTGAATAGGTTTAAAACCTAATAACCTAACGACCTAATAACCTAAGCACCTGTTTCTTATGATTATATTGGGTATTGATCCGGGACTCGCCACGACCGGATATGGGGTAATAAAAAAAGCGGAGCCCCGTAGTGAGCTTGGCTCTACTACTGGGGAAGGCGGCAATCTTGCGCTTTTAGATTACGGCGTAATTTCCACTCCGGCCAAAACGGATTTTTCTTTTCGGTTGAAATTAATCGGCGATGATTTAAAAAAATTGATAGAAAAATATAAGCCCGAAGCCGCGGCCGTGGAAAAAATATTTTTCGCGAAAAATACCAAGACCGCGCTGGATGTGGGGCAGGCGCGCGGAGTGATTTTATTAAAAATTATGGAAGCCAATGTTCCGGTTTATGAATTTACGCCGCTTCAGGTAAAACAAGCCGTCTCTGGATACGGCGGAGCCGATAAAAAACAAGTTCAAAAAATGGTGCAGATTATTTTAAAGTTGAAAGAATTGCCCCGTCCGGATGACGCGGCCGACGCCTTGGCCATGGCCATCGCTTTGGCGAATTCTATCAATTTAATAAATATAAAAAAATAATTATTTATATATTCTGTCATTGCGAGGAGTCCGCGACGTGGCAATCCCATCAACAATGACGAGATTGCCACGCCTTAGGAAGGGCTCGCAATGACAGACAAAAAAATAATCCCGCTATTTGGCGGGATTTTTCTCAATGTAAAATACGGCGACCAAATTATTATTGAAAAATTTGGTATTTTCTTTTGCCTCTTCAACGGAAAAGTTTTTTTGCAGATAAAACGCGTTCAATGCCGTTTCAATTTCTTCCAGAGTTCCGGTGAAAAATTTTATCTGTACAAAAGAGCAGCCTCTGATCGTTTCAGCCATTTTTCCTCCATTCTTCGCGCCAGCGAAGAATGCCCTTCGCAGCTTTAGCGAAGAACGGGCTTCTCGCCAGATTTCGTTCTTCTATTTTGGTGGCGCTACGAACGGCAGGCCTTTATAGCATCTGTCAAGGCCAAATAGAAATTTCATACTTCGAGCCATTTAGAAATTTCATAC
>CAZFZQ010000087.1:0-1842 GCA_964522845.1 uncultured Gammaproteobacteria bacterium
TGATAAAAAATTATAAAAATAAAACATCCCCCACCGGCCGATTACAGCCACCTCCCCCTTTGATTACAAAGAGGGAGGATGAAAACATTGAAATAAAACTCTGCGATATAAAAAATATTACAAAATGCTGGACGGAAAAATTTGATTGCATTGCCACCGAACCATATTTGGGGTCGCCCATCCGCGGAGAACTTTCTTTCGTGCAGGCGGAAAAAATGCAAAAAGAATTGTCCGGGCTTTATGAAATTTATCTGAAAAATTTATCTTCTATGTTGGAAAAAAACGGAACACTCGTTCTGATTGTCCCCTTCTTTTTTACGGATGCAAAAAACTTTAAAATCAATCTGAAAATAAAAGAAAACAGCCTTGCTGCCGTCCGTCCGTCAATCCTCTACTCCCGCCCCGACCAAAAAGTGGGGAGAGAAATTTATGTTTTGAATAAAACAGGATAACACGAATGCGCATGAGCGCCACTAATATCACTAATTCGTGCAATTCGTGGGCGTCATCGCCATTCGTGAAATTCTTAGGTAGCAAATCTAAAGTGGCACACATCGCCATCTTGTACTACATATTCTTTTCCTTCCAACCGCAAGCGGCCCGCATCGCGCGCGCCTGATTCGCCGTTGTATTTTACAAAATCATCATAAGCAATCACTTCGGCGCGAATAAAACCTTTTTCAAAATCAGTATGAATAACGCCGGCGGCTTGCGGAGCCCTTGCTCCTTTTTTTATTGTCCATCCGCGCGATTCCATTTCTCCGCTCGTGAAAAAAGTCATAAGTCCCAAAACTTCGTACGCTTTTTTTATAAGCGCGTCTAATCCCGACTCGCCAATGCCTAATTCTTTTACATATTCCGCCCGTTCCGCTTCCGGCAGTTCGGACAATTCCAATTCAATTTTCGCGTTTAAAATAACTTTATTTTTTTGATCCAGCTCGCCCGACTTGTCGCTGTCATCTTTTATATTGCAAACATAAATAATCGGCTTTGCCGTCAAAAGCTGCAATTCTTTTACCATCTTTTCTTCATCTTCTTCAAGCGCCAATTCATTAACCAATTTTCCGTCGGCCAAATGTTTTTTTATTTTTTCCAAAACCGCGATTTCTTTTTCCGTGTCCGATGTTTTTCCGGCTTTTAATTTTTTCTTGGTATTGTCCAGCCGGCGATCTACGGTCTCCATATCCGCAAAAATCAATTCAAAGTTTATAATTTCCACATCGTCTTTCGGACTGATTTTATTGGCAACGTGGACAATATCATTATCATCAAACGCGCGCACCACTTCGCAAATCGCGTCCACTTCGCGGATATTGGATAAAAATTTATTGCCCAACCCCTCGCCTTTTGACGCGCCTTTTACCAATCCGGCGATATCCATAAATTCCACTGTGACGTTCACGGTTTTCCCGGATTTGGAAATTTCCGTCAATTTATTCAGCCGTTCGTCAGGTACGGCAACAATGCCCTTGTTCGGCTCAATGGTGCAAAAAGGATAATTGGCGCAATCAACTTGTTTTTTTGTGATGGCTTGGAACATGGTGGACTTTCCCACGTTCGGCAACCCCACGATTCCGATGCTAAAGCTCATAATGGAATTACTTTATCATAAAAAATCCAGTCCGTAAAGATACGGAATATTGGAAATAAACGTTCCGACAATCATATACCAAGGATACAAATTGCCATAGCTCCGGACATCCGGAGTTTTTTTAAACAAAAAAGATCCGGCTTTCGCCAAATCTCTTTTGGTGGACCCGGGGGGAATCGAACCCCCTACCTTGCGCATGCCATGCGCACGCTCTAGCCAAATGAGCTACAGGCCCAAAAATAAATTAAAAT
>CAZFZQ010000088.1:0-1724 GCA_964522845.1 uncultured Gammaproteobacteria bacterium
TATGATTCAATTCCATAATGTCTCAAAACTTTATCCGCCCGCTTCGCCTGCGCAGCGAGGCGAGCCGGATTCCATGGGCGTGAAAAATATCAATCTCCGCATTAAAGAAGGGGAGATGGTTTCGGTTATCGGGCGGTCGGGCAGCGGCAAGACAACGCTTATAAAACTGATGATTGCCGATGAAAAGCCTACCGCGGGCGAGATAACGATCGGCGATTGGAATATCGGAAAGATAAAAGGCAATGAGGTGCCATTTTTGCGCCGGCAGATGGGCGTGGTTTTTCAGGATTTCAAATTATTGCCGCAAAAAACCATTTTTGAAAATATCGCTTTTGCCCTGGATGTTTGCGGCGCGGGAAACAAGAGAATTAACGAAATCGTCCCGCAAGTTATCCACCTTGTGGGGTTGGAAGGAAAAGAAAACCGCTATCCGGTGCAGTTATCCGGCGGCGAACAGCAAAGGGCGGTTATCGCTCGCGCACTTGTCCACAGCCCCAAGATTTTGGTGGCGGATGAGCCCACGGGAAATTTGGATGCCCTGAACACGCAGGAAATCACGGATCTGTTAAAAAAAATAAATGATTTCGGCACCACGGTATTTTTGGTCACGCACAATCGCGATGTGGTAAATTCATTGAGGAAGCGAGTTATCACCTTGGAATCGGGAATGATTGTAAATGATGTGGAAAATGGCCGCTACAAGATATAAATTTTAAAAAAATGTTTGTAAATTTTAAAAAAATCCTTCGTTTCGGCGCGCAAAGTTTTGCCCGCAATTTTTGGCTCGCGATTTTAACCGTGAGTATTTTGGTTTTACTGCTTTTATCCATCAATGTACTGGTCGTGATGAATTTTTTAACCGACGAAGCGTCGCGCCAGATGAAATCCAAAGTTGATATCAGCATTTATTTAAAACCCGGCGTGGGCGGCGGCGAAGCGCAAAATTTTCGCACCTATCTTTTGACTTTGCCGGCCGTGGCCTCCGTCACTTACACCGACGCGGACACAGTTTTGAAAAATTTTAAAGCATCGCACAAAGAAGATGAAAAAATATTATCATCTTTGGATGTTTTGGATAAAAATCCTTTCGGCGGGGTCTTGACCGTGCAAACCGTGCGTGTTGATGATTACAAATCAATCCTCACGCAAATTTCAAGCCAGGTTTATCAAAAAATTATTGAAAATAAAGATTTTAACGACCATGAAAAATTGGTCGCGGCCGTAAATAGCTTAACCGACTACATTAAACAATTGATTATCGTGATTTCCGCGTTCTTCGCTTTTATCGCTTTGGCCATTATTTTCAACACCATCAAAATTGCCATTTACACCCATCGCGAGGAAATGGCAATTATGAAATTGGTCGGCGCCTCCAATTGGTTTGTGCGCGCGCCGTTCGTGGTGGAGGCGATTTTTTACAGCGTGATCGCCGCGGTTATCACTTTTGTTTTGATTTTTCCGCTGATTTCCATCATCCAATTCAAATCGCTGGAATTTTTTGATTATCAGGGCGGTGATATTTTGGGATATTATCGGAGCAACTTTTTGGCGTTATTTGCCATACAACTGCTCGCTGTATCACTTTTGTCATCTTTTTCCGCGGCATTGGCGATCGGGCGGTATCTAAAAAAATAATTATTCATGTTTGATTGGAAAAAAATAAAAAAACCTATTATCGCGCTCGCGCCCATGGCGGACTATACGGACAGTCCGTTTTCTTTAAT
>CAZFZQ010000089.1:0-1697 GCA_964522845.1 uncultured Gammaproteobacteria bacterium
GAATTATTAGCATTATCAGTGGCGCTACTGCGCATTAGCATTATCCTTAACTATGGCCTTTTCTCTAAAAAAAGTTTTTGGCTGGAAAATAATAATTGTTATAAATTTAATGTTATTATTATTTTTTGGTTTTAATTTTTTTAAGGAGTGGAATAGAAATCGCGAATTGGACGCGGAAATAAAAAAATTGGAAACTGCGGCCAAAGAAGTGGAAGCGAAAAATCTGGATATTTTGAATTTGGCGAAATATCTGGATACGGAGCAATTTTTGGAAGAGCAGGCGCGCACAAAATTGGGAATGAAAAAGTCCGGCGAACAGGCCGTGGTGGTCAATTTGCCGCAGATGGATTCTGTGACGACGTCCGCGGCGCGCGGCAACACAGATCTTCCAAATGGTGAGCGATGGTGGTTGCGTTTTTTCGGGAAATAGGGTAAAAGTTTCTATTGATGCGGGTATAGTATAATGGTAGTACATTTGCTTCCTCCATCCTCCGTAGCAGTAGGCGGGTATAGTATATCGGTATTATGCGACCTTCCCAAGGTTGAGAGGCGGGTCCGACTCCCGCTACCCGCTTTGAAAATTTTTGTGTTATAATATAATTATGAGCGCGGCATCAGTCAACGCAAAAAAATACGAAAATATAATTCTATTTTTTGCGAATAAAATAAAAAACGGGACTCTTGGAAAGTTAAAAATAATGAAATTGTTATATTTCCTTGATTTTGATTTTTTTGAAAAATACGGCAAATCGGTTTCCGGCGATGAATATTTGCGGTTTGAAAACGGCCCGGTTCCGCGGATGGCGGAAAAATTTTTAAAACAGATGAGCGGAGTTGGTATAAAAATTTGCAATAAAAAAGTTTGCGAGGGGTTACGCGATCAACAGCATATAGAAGCGTTAAAAAATTTTGATATAACATTTTTTTCCAAAGAAGAATTGATGATGATGGAGGATGTGGCGGACAAATGGGAAAAATTTTCCGGTTCGGAAATGAAAAGCGCAAGCCATGGCGAGGCGCCGTGGATTGCCACAAAACCGAACGGAGTGATTGATTATAATTTGGCATATTATCGCAATAAATACGGCGAGATGGATAAGGGCGAATGATTTTATGCAGATAATACGCCATATTGACATTGATAAAGATTTTAAGAGTTTGAAACGTTTCCCGGCTCCGCAAGAATCGCTTGAAGCATGGGAACGTTTTTTTATTTTTAAGGGGTTGAGAGAAACGCCTGGCATAGAACAATATCCTGGTTTTAGTCAACTGAAAATTTATAAGGCAAGAGTGGTGCCACTTAAAGAAAATTGTGGCAAGTCACATGGATACCGGCTGATATTTCAGGACTTGGAAAACGGTGATTATAAAATTTTGATATTTTCCAGACATGGAATTTATAAAAACGAGCATGATTTTATTGATTTGATCCGTTTGCGTATCGGTTGATATTTGAAAGAGTGGCGGAAGCGGCACGGAGTTGACAAGAGTTTTAAAAAAGTATAAGATGAAAAAAGTTTTGCCGAAGTAGCTCAGTTGGTAGAGCGGCGGTATCGTAAACCGCAGGTCGTGGGTTCGATCCCCACCTTCGGCTCCAAAAGAAGACATTTCTTGCAATTGTCTTTTTTTGATATAATGAAACTATGATTCAATTCCATAATGTCTCAAAACTTTATCCGCCCGCTTCGCCTGCGCAG
>CAZFZQ010000090.1:0-1619 GCA_964522845.1 uncultured Gammaproteobacteria bacterium
CGTATGCCTCAGCATCCCTAAAGGTCTTGGCTTTAAATAGAAGATAACGGTCTTTCAGGTTTTCCATAAAGTATGACGAGAAAAGATATGGTTCATTACAGTTTAATAGAGATAATAGCAAATAATAGCTTTTTAAGCCAATTTCATCTGGATGTAATACCAAAACTTACCGTCTTTTCTCCTGAAAGTCAAGACTAGTCTTGACTTTCATATCTTATCCACAGTATAATGATAATATCAATACTAAATACTTTTCTCTATGCCGTCAACTCCAAAAGTCATCCGCTTGTCCGTGTCCGAAGCCGCTAAAATCTTCGGCATCCACGAACGCACCATCCGGCGCGCGGTCAAAAATCACGAACTCCATTATGTGGTGGTTCAAGGCAGATATAAAATAAATTTTGACAGCGTGCTCAAATGGTCGCAGAAAAATCCGATTATCCGCAATAAAACTGAACGCCGCGGCATCGGCCAATTTGTGGAAAAATGGAAGATTTCCAATACCCTCTTCTCGCCAAATCCGGGGATTGTGGAGCCGAAAGAGGAAAAAGATGACGAAGAAATACCTCCTCAGTAATAGACCCCCCTTCGCTCGGAAGCTACGGAGGGGTTATTTTCCTTGCAGTACAAGGAAAATAAAAATAAGCACCAAAGTGATTTGACTTGGGGCACCGAGGCGAGGAGGAGGCGCCCTGAGCCCCAAAATCAAACCACTTTGATACTCATTTATTTACTTCAACTTATCATATTTAATTTGGTATGTCAAGTACCATTTCCCAATCAAAGGACCAACTTTATAAAGAGCTCCGCGCGACCGTAGCCAAGCACCATCCGGACGCGGATTTGGAATTGCTTGAGTTGGCATACGATTTTGCGGACAAAGCGCACGAGGGACAGTTGCGCGCCTCGGGCAAACCATACATCACCCATCCCCTGTCCGCGGCCATCACCTTGGCCAAAATGAAATTAAACTTGCCCATTATAATTGCCGCCCTGTTTCACGACGTTCCGGAAGATACTTCCAAAACTTTAAACGAAATAAAAAAGGACTTCGGTTCGGATATCGCCTCTATGGTCTGGGGCATCACCAAATTAGGAACCATCAAGTACCGCGGCATGGAGCGCTACACGGAAAACCTGCGCAAAATGTTTATCGCCATGGCCTCGGACATCCGCGTGGTGTTTATAAAATTCGCCGACCGCCTACACAACCTTTCCACTTTGGAATATCTGCCTCCCAAAAAACGTTACCGCATCGCCTTGGAGACCCTGGAAATTTACGCGCCAATCGCCAACCGTCTGGGCATGGGTGAAATCAAAGGCCAATTGGAAGACCTGGCTTTTCAATACGTCTACCCCAAAGAATATGAATGGACTATTTCGCAAATCCGCGCTTCTTATGACAAAAAAACCGCGGTCCTGGATCGCGCCGCAAAACAAGCGGAAAAATTTTTGCATAGCGAAGGCATCAAGGATTTTTTTATCCACAGCCGCCGCAAACATGTCTACAGCTTGTATAAAAAATTGATAGAGAAGGATAGTGATGTGGGGAAAATTTATGACCTCATCGCCATCCGCGTGATTGTGAAAGACCTCTCCGACTGTTACGCGGCGCTGGG